>NZ_AP022587.1:4968657-5279198 GCF_010731715.1 Mycobacterium stomatepiae | reverse complement strand
AACCGTCCATACCAAGGGAATAACGCGTCAGCTGCTGCGGATTACCACCGCGGGCTCGGTGGACGACGGTAAGAGCACCCTGATCGGTCGGCTCATGCACGACACCGACAGCCTGCCGCTGGATCACCTGGAAGCCGTAACCGACGAGGAGGGCGTGGCCGATCTCGCCGCGCTGTCCGACGGTCTGCGTGCCGAGCGCGAACAGGGCATCACGATCGACGTCGCCTACCGATTCTTCTCCACCGCCGCACGCAGCTACATCCTGGCCGACACTCCCGGCCACGAGCGCTACACCCGCAACATGTTCACCGGCGCGTCCAACGCACACGTGGCCATCCTGCTGGTCGACGCTCGCGCCGGGGTGCTGCGTCAGACACGACGGCACGCCCGGATCGCAAAGCTGTTGGGCATCAAGCATTTCGTCGCAACCGTCAACAAGATCGATCTGATCGACTTCGACCAGGCCGGTTTCGGAGGCGTGAAAGACGAGCTCGACCAGCTGGCGGCACGCCTGGGCAATGTGGACATCACGGTGATCCCGATCGCGGCCAAGCACGGCGACAATGTGGTACACCGCTCCGAGAACACGCCGTGGTACGAAGGCCCCACCCTGCTGGAGTATCTGGAAAGCATCGAGCTGGCCGCACCGAACGCCGAGGCATCGCGGCTGCGCCTGCCCGTGCAATGGGTGTCACGGCCGACCGAAGACCAGCGTCGCCGCTACACCGGACGGCTCGCGGCGGGCACGCTCAGTGTCGGCGACCCGGTGGTCTCGCTGCCCGCCGGCACCAGCTCGACGGTGACCGCGCTGGACACCCTCGACGACGACCGCACCACCGCTGTTGCCCCGCTGTCGGTTTCGATCGAGCTCGCCGATGACATCGACGTGGGGCGCGGCGACGTCTTTGTCAGCGGGGCCGACGACGCAGTCCTGCCGGTGCTGGCCCGGGAGCTCGACGCGACCGTGTGCTGGTTCATCGACACCCCGCTGCGGGCCGGCGACCGCCTGGCCCTCAAGCAGACCACCAGGACCGTGCGGACGACGGTCCAGGAGCTGCACTCGCGGCTCGACCCGGAGACTCTCGACGAGCTTGATCAGCCAATTGAGTTGACGCTCAACGATATCGGTACCGTGACATTGCGGACCAGCTCGATCGTCATCGCCGATCCCTATGCCGACAACCGCGACAGCGGCGCGTTCATCCTTATCGACGAGACCACCAACGACACCGTCGGCGCCGGCACCATCACCGAGCCACGAGAGGTCAAGCCGGGCACCCAGGCGCGCACCGACATTCGCTGGCATCCCTCGGCATTGGACCGCAGCCATCGCTGGCAGGCCACCGGACAGTCGGGAGCGACGATCTGGTTCACCGGCCTGCCCGCCTCCGGTAAGTCGACGATCGCGGTAGCCGTGGAGCGCGCCCTCGTCGAATCGGGACGGGTGGCCTACCTGCTCGACGGGGATAACCTGCGGCATGGCCTGTCCGACGACTTGGGCTTCTCCCCCGGTGACCGCACCGAAAACATCAGGCGCGTTGGTCATTTGACTCGACTGCTGGCCGACGCCGGTGTGGTCGCGCTGGCCTCGCTGGTGTCACCGCTGAAATCGGATCGCGAGACCGCACGCGCCCTCAACGATGCCGCTAAGCTGCCGTTCATCGAGGTGCACGTCGCCACCTCGCTGGCCGAATGCGAAAAGCGCGACCCCAAAGGCCTTTACGCACGGGCGCGCCGGGGCGAACTCAAGGGGTTGACCGGTGTCGACGCGCCGTATGAACCGCCCGACAACCCGGATCTGGTGCTGGAAAACACCGACGCCGACATCGACGAGCTGGCGGCTCGGGTCATCGCGTTGCTCGACGAGCGCAGCCCGCAGCGGCCCGACAGCTAGATTCAGCGCGAGCCAATCACTTGGTCCTGGACGCCGCGCCAGGGAGCATGCGTGCGTGAGTGATTGGCGCGAGCGGGCGGGCTCGATATCGGTGGACTGGTGGGCGACGCTGGTCGCCGGTGTGATCGTGGTGTTGGCAGTGGCCAATGCGCTCCCGAAGATTCCGTGGTGATCGCGTGAGTACCACTCGCGTCGAACCGGACGAAACGCTGGACGAACCCACGTTTACCAGCAGGCAACCGCTGCACTACCTGCCGGGAATCTTGCTGCTGATCGGCGTCGGCTTACTCGGTAAATACGCTCAGATCTGGTGGAACACGCTGGCCAAACACGAACACTGACGAGTTCCCGACATCGAATACGTGTTGTGGGCCATCGTGATTGGGCTGCTGATCACCAACACCATCGGCCTGCACCGGATATTTCGTGCCGGCGTGCGGACCTACGAGTTCTGGCTCAAGGTCGGGATCGTGGTGCTGGGAGCGCGATTCGTGCTCGGTGACATCGCCAAGCTCGGCGCGATCAGCCTGGTCCAGATTCTGGTGGACATGACGATCGCGGGAACCGTCATCATCTTCGTCGCGCGGGCGTTCGGATTGTCGGGCAAGCTGGGCTCGCTGCTGGCGATCGGCACCTCGATTTGCGGGGTGTCGGCGATCATCGCGGCCAAGGGCGCCATCCGGGCTCGCAACTCCGACGTCAGCTACGCCATCGCGGCGATCCTGGCACTGGGCGCGGTGTCGCTGTTCGTGTTGCCGCCGCTGGGTCACGCGATCGGGCTCACCGACCACGAATTCGGCCTGTGGGCAGGCCTTTCCGTGGACAACACCGCCGAAACCACCGCCACCGGCTACCTGTACTCCGACCACGCCGGCAAGATCGCGGTGCTGGTCAAGTCGACCCGCAACGCGCTGATCGGGTTTGTCGTGCTCGGTTTCGCGCTGTACTGGGCCGCGCGCGGACAAGCCGACGAGATCGCCCCCGGCGCATCAGCCAAGGCCGAGTTCATCTGGCAGAAGTTCCCGAAGTTCGTGCTGGGCTTCCTGGCGGTGTCGGCGATCGCGACCGCGGGCTGGCTGGCGAAAGGGCAAACCGCAAACCTGGCGAACGTGTCGAAGTGGGCGTTTGTGCTCACCTTCGCGGGGGTCGGGCTCAACACCGATTTCCGTCAGATCGCCCGCACCGGATGGCGCCCACTGGTCGTGGCTGTGATAGGGCTCACAGTTGTCGCCACGGTCTCGCTCGGAATCGTCCTGCTGACGTCGCGTGTATTGCATTGGGGTGTAACTACCTAGCGAGGCGCAACACGCCGGCCCGCACGGCAGACGGTAACGTAACGCCCATGCGGCACTCGTACGTCACCCTGTTGGACGCCGAGGCACCCGAATCCTGACATGTGGATCACCCTTCTGGTCATGGCCTTCGCGATGAGCGTCGAGCCGTTCCGGATCGGCATGACGGTGTTGATGCTGAACCGACCCAAGCCGATGTTGCAGTTGTTCGCGTTCCTTTGCGGCGGCTTCGCGATGGGCATGACCGTGGGCATGTCCGTCGTATTCGGCCTGCAGCGCAGACTGCTGAGTTCTCCGCAGCTAAGTTTGCCGAAACTTCAGATTCTGATTGGCGGTTCGGCGCTGCTCGTGGCCGTCGTGCTGACGGCACAGGTCGCGCTGCGAGACAAGGTCGGCGCGTTCAAACGCACCCCCACCGACAAGTCGGACCTGCACGAGCATCACGGCCTGGGCCGGTTTTCCCGGCGGCTACTGCGCGGGCGTTCGCTGTGGGTGGCGGGGGTGGCCGGCCTCGGGATCGCCTTGCCGTCCGTCGACTATCTGGCGGCGCTGGCCGCGATCGTGGCTTCCGGCACCGCCGCCATGACGCAGTTCAGCGCGCTGCTGATGTTCCACGTAGTGGCGTTCGCACTCGTCGAGATCCCACTGCTGGCCTGTCTGCTGGCACCCGATCAAACACGTGCGTGGATGGCCGCGCTGCAAATCTGGATCCGGTCTCGCCGGCGCGTCGAGGTCGCCAGCCTGCTGGCCGCGGCCGGGTGCGTGCTGGTGTTCATCGGCATGCGCAGCCTCTAACGCCCGCTACACCGCGGCGTGCGCCGCGCGGGCCGAGCCGAAAATGTCGAACGCGTTCTGCGCCCAAGGCAACTCGGCATAGACCACGGGCTGGCTGCTGACCTCACCCAACCGCGCCACGAAGCTGCGGGCCTGCTCGACCGGCACCAACGAGTCGTTGGTGCCGTGCAGCACGAAAAACGGTGGGGCGTCTGGGCGGACGTACTCAATCGGTGACGCCGCGCGAAACGGTTCGGCGATCTCCGTGCGACTGACCTTGAACACGTTCTTGGCCACTATCGCCGCCATCAACGGATGTACCGCGGTGCCGGTCGCGTTGAAGTCGTACACGCCGTAAAACGGCACCGCCACATCCACACCGGTGTCGGCTTCTTCGAAGCCCGGCTGAAAGAGTGGATCGTTGGCGGTCAACGCGGCCAGCGACGTCAGATGCCCGCCGGCCGAACCTCCGGTGATCGCAATCCAGTCCGGGTCGCCGCCGTATTCGGCGATGTGCTGCTTCGTCCACGCGATCGCGCGCTTGACGTCGACGATCTGGTCCGGCCAAGTGGAACGCGGGCTGAGCCGGTAGTTGATCGCCACGCAAATCCAGCCCAGTTCGGCCAAGTGGCTCATCAGCGGATGTGCTTGTCCGCGTTTGTTTCCCACCATCCAGGCGCCGCCGGGGATCTGCAGCAACACCGGCGCACGCCCGTTGCAGTCGAGATCAGGCCGTCGCCAGATGTCGAGATAGTTGCGCGAACCGTATTCCCCGTAACTGATGTCGCCGTCGTGTGTGTAGTCACGATAGATCCGCAACATGCGTGCCGCGCCGGGCCTTTTCGCGGTGGCACCGCCGGGCGCCGGACGTTTCCACAAGTCGCCCGACTCGGTTCGGCGGTCGGTTCCCAGTCCGGCGTCGAGCGCGGCCGTCAGCGGCTCGTTGGCCTGCTGCCCGAAACGACGTAACCCCAACAGCCCCAGCGCCGACACCGCCGAGAACAGCCAGCTGATCCGCCGCGTCCGCGCGGGCAGCCGAGGAGACAGCGCCGCCTGCGCCGTGACTTGAACCCCGATCATCTGCAGCGGCAGCTCCGAGGCGAATGCGCCATAAGCGAACGCGAATGCCGAGCCGTATCCGCCCTTGCTCAACGGCCGATAACCGTTGGCGGTGAATACGAGGCTCACTAGGGATGCCAAAATCGCGAGCAGTCGCTTCACTGCAGTCCTTTCCGTGGAACGCCGGTCATGCCGTCGCCACGTTAATGCTCAGGTGGTGCTGGTCTGCGACGCCCCGGGCCTGCCGGCCTGCGCCGGGTCCTCCACGATGTGGTACATCGGATCGACCATCGACATCGGCCGGTTGCCACTCTGCTTGGGCTTGCCGGTGATGCGCAACAGCTGCCCGGGCTGGATGTCGGCACCCTTGTGCCCGGACGGGAACACGACGGTGATCTCGCCGCTGTGGTCGCCGACGACGACCGACCGGATGGTGCGCCGGCCTTTGCTGGTGTCCTCGACCTCGTTGACCCGTCCTTCAAAGGTGGCGCTGCGCCCCGAGATCAGGCTCGCGACGGTGATCACCGACCGCGACGGATCCGGATGCTCGTAGGCTTCGACGTCCTTGTCCTCACCGCGGGTAACCCACTCGCCGAACTTCTCGAATTCGTGCGCGATCCGTTGCTCGAAGCGTTCCGGATAGGCCTCCTCGATCCGCGTTTGGACGTCGTACGGAACGATCGTCGCGGCGGCGTCCGGAATCATGCTGACCGCTCGGGCGATCTTGTCCGCGGTGCGATCGTGCAGCAGCCGGCCCACCAACGGGTTATAGGTGCGGCGCGGCAACAGCGCCGTCACGTTGGTGTTCCGCTGTTCGTCAATCGCCTTGGCGATGAAGCGTTGCGCGGCGCGGATGATCCGCCGGTCCGGGCAGTCCACGACGCGCAGCCGGGTGTCGAGTTCGAAGTGATCCCAGCGCTTTCGTATTTGCGCGGCGTAGGCGGCATCGACCATGAAGTGCACCGCGATCATTTCGTCGGCTCGTAATCCCTTGCCGTACCGCAGTGCTTCGATCACCGCGAGATCGACGGAGTTCACGAACACGAACACCTTGTGCCGCGCATACTTCACCAAATCGGGCCGCTCGGTGCGGAACATCTCGAGAATCGCTGCCTCCGCACGGTATTCCTGATTCAGCCGCATCAGGATGAACACCAGCAATGGGAAGACGACGACGACCAGCCAGGCTCCCTCGGTGAACTTCGCCGCCGCGAAGATGGCAACCACGACCGTGGACAGGATTCCCGCGGAAAGGTTGATCGCCAACCGGGTACGCCAACGCGACTCGCGATGGGTCAGATGGTGTTTGGTCATGCCGTAGCCGGCCATCGAAAATCCGGTGAACACACCGATCGCGTAGAACGGCACCAGCGCGTTGACCGAACCGCCCGTCACCACCAGCAGCACCACCGACAGCGCGGTAAGCGTGATGATGCCATTCGAAAACACCAGGCGGTGACCGCGTTTCATCAACTGCCGGGGCAGGAAGCGATCCTCGGCGACGAAACTCGCCAGCGCGGGGAAGCCGTTGAAACTGGTGTTGGCACCGGTGAACAGAATCGCGGCCGTAGCCGTCTGGACCAGGATGTAAAACACGTTGCCCACCACGCCGCCACCGAAGACCGCGCGGGCGATCTGGGACAGCACCGACGGGTATTCACTCTCGTACGGCGTCGCGTGCGTGGCAAAGGCGAGGTAGGCGACACCGGCCAGCAGAAATCCGAGCACGCTGGCCATCGTGGTGAGCACCTTACGTGCGTTGCGGCCCTGGGGCTTTTGAAACACGTCGACGGTGTTCGATATCGCCTCGACCCCGGTGAGCGACGAACCACCGTTGGCGAACGAGCGCAGCAAGGTCAGGATCGTCGCACCCATCACCAGGCCGTCGGCCTTGTGCACCGGCACCGCTCCCGGCATCTGCGTGGGGTCGTACACCGGCAGGTCGCCGATCAACACCCGCGCGACGCCGACCACGATTGTCAGGCCCACCATCGCGATGAAGAAGTAGGTGGCGAACGCGAACTGCCAGCCCGCCTCCTTCAACCCGCGCAGGTTCAAGAAGCAGATGAGCAGCACCACGCCGACCGTGATCTGCAGGCTGTGCGGCCCGAGCGACGGGATGGCCGACACCACCGCCACGGTCCCGGCCGCCGCCTGCACGGCGACTGTCACCACATAGTCGATCAACAGCGCCGCGGCGGCGACCTGAGCCACCCGCGGCCCGAAGTTCTCCCGCGCCACGATGTAGGACCCGCCCGCGCGGGTGTAGGCCATTACGACCTGCCGATAGGACGCGGTCACCAACACCAGGATCAACAGGATGACGCCGGTGATCGGAAGCAGCAAGGCAAACGCCGCCAGCCCCGCGGCCGGCAGCAATTCGATCAGAATCTGCTCGGGGCCATAGGCGGTCGACGAGATCGCGTCGGGCGAAAGTCCGCCTAGGGCAACCGGATTCGACAGTTTCTCGCCTGCCAGCTCCTCGGTGATCAGCGGCTTTCCCAGGAAGAGGCGCTTGGCGATGTCCTGGACCGACAGTGGGAGGCGCAGTTTGCCAGCCGAAGTTGTCACGACAACATTCCTTACCCGAGATTCAGCGGTTGGGTAATGCCTTCGATGCATTCTGCCGGTTCGGCTGATCAGCAGCAGACCGACGCCTGATTTCTCGCGATCGGCGCGCGGGCTATGCGGTGAGCCGCTGCACGGCGGCGTCGATGCGCTCGTCGGTGGCGGTCAGGGCGACGCGCACATGCTGCCCGCCGCGCGGGCCGTAGAACTCGCCGGGCGCCACCAGGACGCCCCGGCCGGCCAACCACCCGACGCTGTCGCGAGAGGGCTCACCGCGGGTTGCCCACAGATACAGCCCGGCTTCGGAATCGTCGATCGTGAAGCCCGCCGCGCGCAGCGCCGGCGCGAGGATGGCGCGACGGCGCGCGTAGCACTCGCGCTGCACCTTCTCGTGGTCGTCGTCCTCCAGCGCGGCCACCATGGCGGACTGCACCGGCGTCGGCACGATCATTCCGGCGTGCTTGCGCACCGCCAGCAGCTCGGCGACCAGGCCGCGATCGCCGGCGACGAAACCGGCCCGGTATCCCGCGAGCGACGAGCTCTTCGACAGCGAATGCACGGCCAGCAGTCCGGTGTGGTCGCCGTCGCAGACGTCGGGATGCAACACCGACAGCGGCTCGGCCTCCCAGCCCAGCCCCAGGTAGCACTCGTCGGAAGCCACCACGGCACCGCGCTCCCGCGCCCACCCGATCACCTTGCGCAGATGATCGAGGCCCAGCACGCGTCCGGTCGGGTTGCTCGGCGAGTTCAGGTAGACCAGTGCCGGCGATTGCGGCCCCAGTTGAGTCAGCGAATCCGCGCGGACCACCTGCGCCCGGGCCAGCCGGGCGCCGACGTCATAGGTCGGGTAGGCCAGCTCGGGAACCACGACCACGTCCGCGGGCCCAAGCCCCAGCAGGGTCGGTAGCCAGGCGATGAGTTCCTTGGTGCCGATCACCGGCAACACCGCGGACTCGGCGAGCCCGGTGACGCCGAAGCGGCGACCCAACGCCGTGACCGCGGATTCGCGCAGTTGGGCGGTGCCGGCGGTGGCGGGGTATCCGGGCGAGGAACCAGCGCCCGCCAGCGCCTCTTGGATCACCGGCGCGACCGGGTCTACCGGGGTCCCGATAGACAGGTCGACGACTCCGTCCGGATGCGCGCTGGCCAACGCTTTCGCCTCTGCCAGGGTGTCCCAGGGAAACTCCGGCAGAGATGCCGACAAGGCAGGTCGGCCCCCCCTGGGGTCCTGCGCCACTGCTCCCCCTTAGTCCCCTTCGCCCTGCGGCGGCAGATCTTTGACCGCTTGCGGGTCATTCTCGGTCATCCCGACCTTCGCCGCGCCCCCGGGTGAACCCAGCTCAACAAAGAAGTCGGCGTTGATCTGGGTGTACTGGCTCCACTGATCGGGCACGTCGTCTTCGTAGTAGATCGCTTCAACAGGGCAAACCGGTTCGCAGGCGCCGCAGTCCACGCATTCGTCGGGGTGGATGAAGAGCATCCGTGCGCCCTCGTAAATGCAGTCGACGGGGCATTCCTCGATGCACGCCTTGTCTTTGATGTCGACGCAGGGTTGGGCGATCGTGTACGTCACGGACGTCTCCTCAACGTTTTCTCTTTTGATTGCTCAGTGTGGGCTGCTGTTTGCCTCGCTGCGGCGCTTCCGGCCGCGTAAGCAAAGCTTTCGGTTACTGATACTAGACGTCGCACATACACGTCAACCACTTGGCACGCCACGATGATTGCCCCCTTTCATACGGTCAGTCTCGCAGCCTCGCAGGTCGCCCTTCCGACCATTCGAACGTGTCGACGAGATCGCCAACCGGTGATTCGCCGACGTTTTCCTTCATGTGACGAACGTCACTCAGATGTTGATCTGGGGATAGTTACGTTCCGGGCGGGGGGTCCGAATAACTGTGCAACAAAAGAACGTCCGCAGCGGCTGGTAGCCTCGTCCCAGACGGCAGCCGTTAGGGCAGATCACGTAGCCGTCGTTGGCTTCATAAATCCGGGGAAGGTGTCCAAGCATGATGACGCTGTCGTTAACCAAACTGGCAGCCGCGGTCGGTGGTGCGGCAGTGGCGCTGAGCGCCGCGGCGGGGATTGCTTCGGCAGACCCGCTGGATCCGATCATCAACACAACCTGCACTTACCCGCAGGTGATGGCCGCGCTGAACGCGAACGATCCGGCCACCGCCCAGGAATTGAACGCGTCGCCATTCGCGCAGAACTACATCCGGCAGTTCCTTGCCTCGCCGCCGCCGAAGCGTCAGCAGATGGCCGCGCAGATCCAGGGCATGCCGGCGGCCGCGAAGTACTTCAACACGATCCAGCAGGTCGCGGTCGTCTGTAACAACTACTGAGCCACGGCTCGCTGACGGACCGCCCGGTCGACGTCGCAGCAGCAGTACGCTAGGCGGCCAGCGGGCTGTAGTCGGTGGTGCGTTGACGCGCCGGGCGGCCAATGCCGTGGGCGATCGCGGTCAGCTCGGCCACCGTCTTCGCCGACCCGTATTCCGAGCCGGCCATCCGCGAGATGGTCTCCTCCATCAGCGTGCCGCCCAGGTCGTTGGCGCCGCCGTTGAGCATCACCTGGGTGCGCTCGGTGCCGAGTTTGACCCAGCTGGTCTGAATCTGGGAAATGCGGCCGTGCAGCATGATTCGCGCCAACGCGTGCACGGCCCGATTGTCGCGATGGGTGGGCCCCGGACGGGCCGCACCCGCCAGGTACAGCGGCGAGCTCTGATGCACGAATGGCAACGGCACGAATTCGGTGAAACCGCCGGTGCGGTCCTGGATTGCGCGCAACACGCTGAGGTGGCCGACCCAATGCCGGGGACTGTCGACGTGTCCGTACATCATCGTCGACGACGATCGCAGGCCCACCTCGTGCGCGGTGCTGACGATGTCGATCCACATCGAGGTAGGCAACTTGCCCTTGGTGAGCACCCAGCGCACTTCGTCGTCGAGGATCTCGGCGGCGGTGCCCGGGATGGTTCCGAGCCCGGCCTCGCGCAGGCTGATCAGCCACTCGCGAACGCTCAACCCGCTCTTGGTCACACCGTTGGCGATCTCCATCGGTGAGAACGCGTGCACGTGCATCGACGGGACCCGCGCCTTGACGGCGCGTACCAGGTCGGCGTAGCCGGTCACGGGCAACTCGGGGTCGATCCCACCCTGCATGCATACCTCGGTTGCGCCTTCGACATGAGCCTCCCAGGCTCGATCGGCAACCTCGGCCGCGGACAGCGAATACGCGTCGGCGTCGCCCTTGCGCTGCGCGAAAGCACAGAACCGGCAACCGGCGTAGCAGATGTTGGTGAAGTTGATGTTGCGGTTGACCACGAATGTCACGTCGTCACCGACCGTGTCGCGGCGCAGCGAATCCGCCAGCGCGGCAACAGCTTCCAATGCCGGACCGTCGGCCGTGGCCAGCGCCAGGTACTCGTCGTCGGAACAGCCGGCGGGGTTGCGCTCGGCCGAGCGCAGGGCGGCCAGCACGTCGGTGTCGATGCGCTGGGGAGCACTAACGTCCCTGGCTGCCAGCTCGTGCACGTGCGCGCGGATCGACTCCCAGTCGCCGAACGCGCTGTCGAGGTCGCTGCGCGCCTCGGTATTGCGTCCCTCGCTATCGATCGCGGCGTGCAGATCGACCCGCCCGCTCGATTGAGCTTCGTCGGGTTCCTGCCACGGCATGCCGGTGGGGTTGACGTCGCGAGCCAGGCCGGTCGCCGGATCGGCCAGCGCCACGACATGCCCCCGGACCCGCGGGTCGATCCACGCGGCGCCGGCTTGCACGTACTTGGGCTGCGCGGTCAACCGCTGCACCAACTCGAATCCCGCTTGGGCGGTCACGGCGGCCAGCTCGTCCAGAGCGGGCCAGGGCCGTTCCGGGTTGACGTGGTCGGGCGTCAACGGTGAAACCCCGCCCCAGTCGTCGACGCCCGCGCCGACCAGCGCCAGGCACTCCTCGCGGGACACCAGATTCGGCGGCGCCTGGATGCGCATGCCGGGGCCGAGCACCAGGCGCGCCACCGCGATCGTCGCCAGGTAATCGTCGATCCCGGCGTCGGGCACACCGGCCATCGCGGTGTGCTGCTTGGCGCGGAAATTCTGCACGATCACTTCTTGGACGTGACCGAATTCCTTGTGCGACTTGCGAATCGCGTGCAAGGTGTCGGCACGTTCGGCCAGCGTCTCCCCGATGCCGACCAGCAGACCGGTGGTGAACGGAATGGACAATCGGCCGGCGTCGGTGAGGGCCCGCAGCCGCACCGCCGGGTCTTTGTCCGGGCTGCCATAGTGCGCAAGCCCTTTCGTCTCGAACAGCCGGCGCGACGTCGTCTCGAGCATCATGCCCATCGACGGCGCCACCGGCTTGAGCAGCGACATCTCCGACCAACTCATCACGCCCGGATTCAGGTGCGGCAACAGCCCGGTTTCCTCCAGCACCCGGATCGCCATCGCGCGCACGTAGGACAGCGTCGAGTTGTAGCCGCGCGCATCGAGCCATTCGCGGGCCTCGGGCCAGCGGTCCTCCGGCCGATCGCCGAGAGCGAATAGTGCTTCCTTGCAACCGAGTTCGGCGCCGCGGCGGGCGATGTCGAGAATCTCGTCGGGCTCCAGATACATGCCGGCGCCCTGGGCGCGCAGCTTGCCCGGCGCGGTGACAAACGTGCAGTAGTGGCAGTTGTCCCGGCACAGATGCGTGACGGGGATGAACACCTTGCGCGAATAGGTGATCGGCAGCCGGCCGTCGGGACCGCGCCTGCCCGCCGACTCCAGCCCCGCGTCGCGCACTCGCGCCGCGCTCGCACACAAGTCGGCAAGGTCGGCACCGCGGGCGGTCATCGCCACGGCGGCCTCGTCGACATTGAGGGCCACACCGTCGCGCGCCCGGCGCAGCACTCGTCGCAGTGCGGACGCGCTGGCCTTCGGCGGAACGACGGGATTAGGCAGAGCTGTGGGCTCCTCGCCCGGAGGCCTCGGTGTCACTGGCACCTTGGTGTAACTTCCCCACGATCGAATTTCATCCGCGTGTCCCAACATCTGAATTTTGGCCAACCATAACGGGTGCCATTGCGCAACAGTAGCGCCAGGCGGGCATGCGTCAGCCGTAGTGGTGACCGCGCCGCCACAACACCAGCACCGGCGGCGCCACCCCAAGCACAATCAGCAGCAGAGCACCGTAAGCCATCAGCCCGCTCCCACCCAAGATGATGTCGTCGGCGGGACCGCCCATGCTGATCACCGCGACCGACAGCAGCCACGTCCACAGCGGTAGCGCCGCCACCCGCGCCGACCGCGTCCACCGGCCGGCCGCCCAGACCAGGGCGGCGTTGACCAGACCACTGATCAGCGCGCTGATCGGAAACGGAATCGAGCCGATGTAGAGAGGCAGCAGCAGGGCCCCGGCTAGGGCGGATAAGACCCCGTCGACAGCCAATAGCGCCAACACCACGACGCGAATTGCGGGATCTGTCGCGCCGGTGTCCTCGACGGAAGCGACACGCGGCCTGGTTTCGGTCAGGTCGGGACGCTGTCGATGCTCGACATGATCGAGCCGATGACCCACTGCAAGTTGTCCAGCCGGTCCTGCCAATGCTGCAAGTTAGGGTCCAGGTCGGGGTCCATGCGATTCCTTCCGTGGCTGCCTGCTTCGCAGCCTACCGCGTCGCGGACCCGCCGAGATCCAGTCCCGCGAACAGATCGGTCTCCCAGCCGCGCTCATCGCGATCCCCGGCGGTACCGGCGACGAGCACGTAGTGCTCCTCGCCGAGGATCGGCAGTGCCATGTTGTTCGACAGGGCGCAGGCCCGCCCGGTCGGGCCGACGACCACCTGCGTGGCGTGTGCTGCCAGCGCTGCGACCTTGGCGGCCAATGCATCCGGTCCAGTCGCCACGACGGCGTCGATGGCGTCGTCGGTATAGCCGAAGTCGAATTCCTCCTGGGGAGGGATGGTCCAGCCGGGCTGGAAATCATCGGGGCCCAGGGCGTGCCACCCGGCCGTGAACGCATTGACCGCGAGCACCGTCCAGTAGAACTTCGGAACTTGCCATGGCTCGCCGGAGTAGTCGTTGCCCGCGGCCGCGGCGACCGCGGCGGTGGTGACGGTGTGGGCCCGGATGTGGTCGGGATGCCCGTATCCGCCGTTGGGGTCGTAGGTGACGACAACGTGCGGGCGCAGCCGGCGAATGATGTCGACCAGCGCCCCGACCGCCTCGCGTTCGTCGGCGTCGATGAAGCGCTCGCGGCGCCGCCTCTCGGTGCCCTCCATTCCGGAGTCGCGCCAGCGTCCCGCACCGCCGAGATAGGTGGGCTCACCGATACGCAATGCCCGCAACGCCGCGGTGAGTTCGCCGATGCGGTAGCCGCCGAGTTGGTCGGCCCGGTCGAACGCGAGTTCGGCCCAGCGATCGCCGATGACTTCGCCCTCTTCGCCCAGCGTGCAGGTCACGACGATCACCTGGGCCCCCCGCGCGGCGTAGTGCGCGATCGTGGCGCCGTTGCTCAGGCTCTCGTCGTCGGGATGCGCGTGGACGAACAGCAGCCGCGGAGTCTCAGGCATGGACGCACCCTACCCGCAGCCGACCCGGTAATCTCGGTCGTTGTGTCTCATCAGAGCGCACCAAATAGGAACGCTGACGGCTACTATCGAGGAATGCCGCATGCCACCCGGACAGCACCGAACGGCGTTCGTAGCCGCCGGCGCGGCGAGGTGCTCGAGCGCGCGCTCTACGAGGCCACGCTGGCCGAACTCGCCGAGGTCGGCTACGGCGGGCTGACGATGGAGGGCGTCGCCGCTCGCGCCCAGACCGGTAAGGCCGCGCTGTACCGACGCTGGGGCAGCAAGCACGACCTGGTGCACGCCGCACTGGTGTTCGCGCTGCCCCCGCTGCCGGAACCGCGCTCGGGTCGCTCGGCGCGCGACACCCTGCTGACGGTTTTCACCGCGCACCGCGACGTGTTGGCCGGCAAGACCGCCTTCCCCGGCCTCGATACGATTCATCAGCTGCTGCACGAGCCCGAGATGCGCACCATCTTCGCCGACGCCGTGGTGCGCCCGCGGTTGAAGATCGTCGATTCGATCCTGGCCGCCGCCGTCGCGGCCGGCGACATCGATCCGGCCACCCTGACCCCGCTGACCGCCCGCATCGGGCCGGCCCTGATCAACCACCACTTCCTGCTGACCGGGGAACCGCCGAATCGGCGCGAGCTGGCGATGATCGTGGACACCGTGATCCCGTCGGACGCGCCGGCCTCGGACGCGGTGGCCGACTAAGGCCCGCTACGGCCCGGTTTTCACCCACTGGCCGGCGTCGCCGACAATGCCGACCGGCACGGCACCCGAGAGGCTGACGTTCTGCACGCTGGGGCCCGCGCCGACGATCGTGGTGTCCTGCAGGATCGGCAGCACCGTCGACATGTTCCAGAGTCGCGGCTCGACCGCGGTGATCACGTCGGTGATGCTCTTGGTGCCGTTGAGGGCGGCGTCGATATTGGACTGGATGCTGCGATCACAAATCCCGGTGAGGTTCGACGGCGCCTGCACCAGGGCGCCGGGCTCGGGCTGACGGCTCGGCGCCGTGGGCGCGGTGCTGGGCGGCGCGACCGGTGAGGTCGACACGACCTGTGTGGTCGACGGCGGCGTCGGGGCGGGCGGGACCGTCGTCGACTCCAGGGCGGGGCAGCCGTAGCGCGAGGCGAGCAGCGTGGCCAGGTTACCGCCGGCCTGGTGCCAGCCGACGATCGCGTCGACCTGGTTGTTGGTCAGCGCGTCGCGATACAGCGTCACCGGGTCCAGCGCCGACACCGACGCCGCGATGCCGACGTTGCGCAACTGGTCGGCCGCGGTGTTGGCGACGGCCACCGAGGTCGGGTCGTTGGCCGCCACCCCGATCACCAGCGACAGCTGCTTGCCGTCCTTGCTGATCCGGCCGCGGATCACCTCCGGCGGCCCGGTGGTCGGCGGCAGGGTCGTGGTGGTGTCAGGCGTTGGCGCGCTGTTCTCGACCTGATACCCGGCGGCCGAAAACAGCGCCAGCGCAGCCTGTTTGGTCATCGCGGGCGGCGCGGTGGGTTCATAGCCGGGATCGCTGGGCGCCCTGATCTGGGCCTGGTCCAGCGAGATGGTGTTGTCGCTGCCGGCGCCGACCGCGGCGAGCAGGTCGACGTCGAGCAACCCCAGGATCCCTTTGCGGACTTGCGCGTCGGCCAGCTTGGGCTGGTTGGCGCGCAGCGTCAGCTGCATGACGCGCGGCGTCATGATTCTGGCGGTCCGCACGTCGGGGATGGCCGACAGCTGGGCGAAGGACGCCGAGCCGCCGTGCACCTGGGCCACCTGGGTGTCGCCGTTGCGCACCGAGTCGGCCAGCGCCGCCGGCGCGCCCGCGCGCCGGAACTGGATCAGGGCGGGTTTAGCGGGCGGCCCCCAATAACGGTCGTTGCGGGCGATCAGGATCTCGTCGCGCTGTGGGTCGATGTTCTCCACCCGGAACTGCCCGCCGGTGACCGTCAGCGACCGGACCAGTCCGGCGGCGAAACCGCCCGGCACGTCCTTGACGATGTGCGCCGGCAGCAGGTTGTTGAACAGTTCCTTCCACGCCGGGTACGGCTGCCCGAAGGTGACGACGGCCTGCTTGCCGCCCTCGAGCGACTGCACACCGGTGATCAGGTCGTAGCCGGCCGGATCGACCACCCCGGGTTGGGTGACCATCTGATGCCACAGGTACCAGAAGTCGTCGGCACCGATCGGGGCGTTGTCGGTCCACTGCGCCTCGGGCCGGATCTTGTAGGTGACCGTGAACGGATTCTGGCTGGTCACCTCCGCCGAGACCAGCAGGGTCGGGTCCAGCTCCCACCGCGAACCCGTGGGCGTGCCGGGGTCGGGCACCGGCCGGAACGCGCTCGGCAACACCAGCGCACTGATGGCCGCGTTCACCGGAGACAGGTCGGACAGCAGATGCGGGTTGAACCCGGCGCCGATCGAATCGATGCCCATGATGATCTGGGTGACCCGCTGCGGCGGCGGCGGTGTGTTGTGCGGAGTATCGGTGCTTTGCGGCGCCGGCGGCGGACTGACGGTACAGGCGGCCAGCGTCAGGCCCATCAAGGCGAGCACCACGCCGGCCATCAGCAAAACGTGGCGGGCCCGGTGTAGCACGCGCATCAGGGTATCGACCGCCTGCCCGGCGGCTTTCTGAATCCTTCGGGCACAGGGCAACACCAAGCTAGCCCCGAGCCTTCGCCCGCGCCTTACTGCGCGCCCGCGAGGTGGCGTCCAGCTCGACCTTGCGCACCCGCACGATCTCGGGAGTCACCTCGACGCACTCGTCGGCCGCGCAGAACTCCATGGCCTGCTCCAGGTCAAGTTCCAGCGGACGAGCCAGCGTCTCGATGACGTCGGCGGTCGAGGACCGCATGTTGGTCAGCTTCTTCTCCCGCGTGATGTTGATGTCGAGATCCTCTGCGCGCGGATTGATTCCGACGACCATGCCCTCGTAGGTGTCCTGCCCGGGCTCGACGAAGAACTGGCCGCGGTCGGCGAGCTGGATCATCGCGAACGGCGTGATGGTGCCCGCACGATCGGACACCAGTGAGCCGGTGTGGCGGGCCCGGATCTCGCCCGCCCAGGGCCGGTAGCCGTCGAACACCGCGTTCGCGATGCCGGTGCCGCGGGTCAGGGTGAGGAAGTCGGTGCGGAAGCCGATCAGGCCACGGCTGGGCACGATGAAGTCCATCCGGACCCAGCCGGCCGCGTGGTTGGTCATCTCCTCCATCCGGCCCTTGCGGCCGGCCATCAGCTGAGTGATGGCGCCGACGAATTCCTCGGGGCAGTCGATCGTCATCGCCTCGAACGGCTCGTGCAGCTGGCCGTCGATGGTCTGCGTGACCACCTGAGGCTTGCCGACGGTGAGCTCGAAACCTTCGCGGCGCATCTGCTCGACGAGCACCGCCAGCGCGAGCTCCCCGCGGCCTTGGACCTCCCACGCATCGGGCCGGTCGATCTCGACGACCTTGATGGAGACGTTGCCGACGAGTTCGGCGTCGAGCCGCGACTTCACCATGCGAGCGGTCAACTTGTGCCCCTTGACCTTGCCCGCCAGCGGCGAGGTGTTGGTGCCGATGGTCACCGAGATGGCGGGCTCGTCGACCATGATGCGCGGCAGCGCGTGCGCGTGATCGAGGTCGGCGAGGGTGTCGCCGATCATGATCTCCGGAATGCCCGCGACGGCGACGATGTCCCCGGCGATCGCCTCGTCGGTGGGCGTCCGTTCCACCCCCTCGGTCACCAGCAATTCGGTGATCTTCGCGTTCGTGATGACGGGGTGCCCGTCCACCTCGCGCATCCAGGCAACCTGCTGGCCCTTACGGAGCCGGCCCTTGTAGATGCGGATCAGCGCGAGCCGGCCGAGGAAGGCCGAGGCGTCGAGGTTGGTCACCAGCGCCTGCAGCGGCGCCTCCGGATCGCCCTGCGGCGGCGGGATGTGCTCGAGCAGCACGTCGAACAGCGGGTCCAGGTTGTCGCCCTCGGGGTTGGAGCCGTTGGACGGTTCCGTCGTGCTGGCGATGCCTGCTCGGCCCGAGGCGTACAGCGTCGGCAGGCCGAGTGCGTCCTCGGCGGCCTTCTGAGCTTCCTCATCGAGGTCCGATGTGACGTCGAGCAGCAGGTCGTGACTCTCCGAGACGACGTCTGAGATCCGGGCGTCGGGCCGGTCGGTCTTGTTGACGACCAGGATGACCGGCAGATGGGCGGCCAGCGCCTTGCGCAGCACGAACCTGGTCTGCGGCAACGGCCCCTCGGAAGCGTCGACCAGTAGCAGCACGCCGTCGACCATGGACAGCCCGCGCTCCACCTCACCACCGAAGTCGGCGTGGCCCGGGGTGTCGATCACGTTGATGACGGTCGTCGATCCGTCCGCATGCTTGCGATGCACGGCCGTGTTCTTGGCCAGGATCGTGATGCCTTTTTCCTTCTCCAGGTCGCCGGAGTCCATCAGGCGCTCGACCGCGTCGTCGCCGCGATGTGTCAGCGCGCCGGATTGGCGGAGCATCGCATCGACGAGGGTGGTCTTGCCGTGGTCGACGTGAGCGACGATGGCGACATTGCGAAATGGCACGTCGGTGATTGTGGCAGCGGGGACCCACCAATGGCGAACTGAGCAGCTCACCGGGAGGCAGAGCGCCGTTAGGAAACCACGCTTTTACCAGCCCGATATCCACCACGACACTTGGCCGCGTACGCCTTTACGACATCGTTAAGAGCGCCTGCTCCAGGTCTGGCAACCAGGCGCGATCCGCGGGCACCCAGTCCACATCCGCCAATTCGGCCGCCGTCACCCAGCGCAACGCCCGGTGGTCATGCGGGTGGGGTTCGCCCCCCAGCAGGCGCACCAGGTAGGCCCGCAGCGTCGTCGTGTCATCCAGCGAAATGTCGGCACCCAGCCGATGCCCCACCGCGACGTCGGCGGCCGCGAGGCCCAACTCCTCGGCCAGCTCGCGGGCCAGGGCCTGCGGCTCGGTTTCGCCGGGCGCGACCTTGCCGCCCGGGAGTTCCCAGCGCCCGGCCAACTCCGGCGGCCGGACGCGTTGCGCGATCAGCACCGCCGAGCCGCGGATGACCGCTCCGGCGACAACGATCTGGGTCGACATGGGCGGGTCAGGCCGTCACCGCGCCTCGAACCGCTTCGACGAAAGTGCGCAAATCGGCTTCCCGATTCCCGAAACGCGGCGGCCAGTGCGTCAGCCGCAGATCCGTGACGCCGGCCTTCGCCAGCGCGGCGGCGTCCGCCGCGACGGCGGCCAGATCCGGCCGGTCGTCGGCGTCGGCCTTCGCCCGAAGCGAGCCGGTGACCCCGAACCCGTCCGGGTCGCCGCCGGTGGCGTCGACCGCCGCACGCATCCGCCCGATTCCGCCGGCGAGGTCGCGGGCGTCCTGACCCCAAGGGATCCAATACTTTCCGAAGCGCGCGAGCCTGCGGGCGACGGCACGATTGACCGTCCCACTCACCCAGATCGGCAACCCGCCGGGCTGCAGCGGTTTGGGCATCTGGTGGATCCGCTCGAAGGTCAACTCCGGTGATGCGTAGCTGACCTCGTTCTCCCGCCACAGCCGCGTGCACACCTCGAGCGTCTGGTCCAGGATCGCCCCGCGCCTGTCGAAATCGACTCCGGCCACCTCGTATTCCTCGCGCTGCCAGCCGACTCCCACCCCCAGGTCGATCCGACCACCCGACAGGACATCCAGTGTCGCAACGGTTTTCGCGAGCACGGCGGCTGGACGCAGTGCGGCCAGCAGGATATTGGTGCCCAACCGGATGCGCTCGGTTCGCGCCGCGAGGTAGGTCAGGACGGTGAGCGGTTCCAGCCAGGGCCCGTCCGGCCCGGTGGGCTGGCGTCCGCCGGCCGTTCCCCCGACATCCGGATCGGCGTAGGCGTCAATGTTCATACCGAACGCGATGTGCTCGGAGACCAGCAGGCGGTCGAACCCGGCGCCCTCCAGCACGTGCGCCCAGTCGGTGAGGTGCTCCCAGTTCGCCGTCGCCTCGACGGAGAAAGAGGGGATTCCCATCGAGAGCTGTATCGAGGCCATTGAACAAGTTAACCGGTCGACCCCGGCCCGCTGTCGGCCGCCCACGCGATCGATGACCGCCCTACCGATTACGTCGGGCGACAGCCAGATTAATCGTCGCTACTCACGCCCGGGTTCGGTATAGGTCGTCCAGGTCTGCGGTGATCAGGTTGGCCACCTCTTCGGCCCGCTCCGGGTTTTGGTACGGACCGCCGATCTCGATGTACACCCTCCATCCGCCGTCGGCGTCGGCTAGGACTTTGACGGCGTCGGATCGTTCCAAGTACTCGCGATGCAGAGCAATGAAGTCCTCGGGTTTCATGCGGTCAGGGTAGGGCAGAGCGGGTCACGCCACTGCGCTGTTCACGGTCGCGTAGAGCAGAATTCGTGTTGTGCTGCAATCGTATTCACTTGCGCAGCGTGAATTGGTTGACGTCGATGTAGCCGGCCCGGAATGCGCGGGCGCAGCCGGTCAGATATTTCATGTAGCGCTGGTAGACTTCTTCGGACTGAATCCTGACGGCCTCTTCGTGGTGTTCTTCCAAGGCCACGGCCCAGCGGTCCAGCGTCCTCGCATAGTGCAGCTGCAGGGACTGCCGACGACTCAGGTTGAAACCCGCCTTCGAGGCGTGGAACTCCACCATCTCGATCGGCGGCAACTGGCCACCCGGGAAGATCTCGGTGCCGATGAATTCGGTGAAGCTGTTCAACTCTTCGGTGAGCGGCAGGCCGCTTTCGACCATCTGCTGCGGCGTCAGCATGGTGATCGTGTGCAGCATCATCACCCCGTCGCCGGGCAGCATACGGTAGGCCAGCTCGAAGAAATCGTCGTAGCGGTCGTAACCGAAGTGCTCGAACGCACCGATGGAGACGATGCGGTCGACGGGTTCGTCGAACTGCTCCCAGCCTTGCAGCAGGACCCGCCTGCTGCGCGCGCTGTCCATGTCGTCGAGCAGCCTTCGCACGTGGGCGGCCTGGTGCTCCGACAACGTCAGACCGATGACGTTCACGTCGTACTTGTCGACCGCGCGGCGGATCGTGCTGCCCCAGCC
This sequence comes from Mycobacterium stomatepiae, assembly GCF_010731715.1. Lineage (NCBI taxonomy): Bacteria > Bacillati > Actinomycetota > Actinomycetes > Mycobacteriales > Mycobacteriaceae > Mycobacterium > Mycobacterium stomatepiae. The sequence continues at coordinate 5,258,008 of NZ_AP022587.1, read as the reverse complement.
GCAGCCGACCTCCAGCAGCGTCATGCCCGGCCGCAGCCCCAGCTTGCCCAGGGACAAATCCACCTTGCGGATCTGCGCCTGCTCCAGGGTGATGGGCTGGAGACGGTCGAAGTAGGCGCAGCTGTAGGTCATCGTCGGGTCGAGGAACAGCCGGAAGAAGTCGTCCGACAAGTCATAGTGGGCCTGGACTTCTTCGAAGTGCGGCGTGAGCTTCTCGGACATCGCGGCCACGTGCCTCCCTAACTCGGGGCCAATACCTGCTTCACGAGACGCGCGCCGTACTGGTTCACTCCGGTATTCCCCAAAATGCCGCAAGTAAACGTCCAAGGCGGTGGCGTAACGTGGCAACGGGCAAGGTTTTTCGCGTAGAAAGGTTTGCTGACCATGGCCGTGCTGACGGATGAACAGGTAGATGCCGCACTGCCCGACCTCGACGGCTGGGAACGCGCCGACGGCGCATTGCGCCGTTCGATCAAGTTTGAAAGTTTCCTGGCCGGCATCGACGCGGTGCGCCGGGTGGGCGAGCACGCCGAAAGCAAAGACCACCACCCGGATATCGATATTCGTTGGCGGACGGTGACTTTCGCGCTCGTTACGCGCTCCGAGGGCGGTATCACCAAAAACGACGTCGAGATGGCCCGCGACATCAACGGGATCGTCGCGGGCTAGCCCTGCGTCGACGCGGCCCGCGCTTGCGACCGCCGAGGCGGCGCGGCATCCGACCCAGCGGCGCGTTTGCCGGAGGCCGCGATGACAACCAACGTTGCCACCGCCGCGACGATGTAGGCCAGGCCCGCCCAGGCGAAGTACCACGGCCGGCTGATCTGCCAGATGTTCGGCTGAGCCATCAGCAGCAGCCACGGCACGCCGACGATGCTCAGAGCCAGCCAGCCCCAGCCCGCGATCCGCATGCCGGGCCGCTCGCGCAACGGCCCGTGAATCAGCCAGATCATCAGCGGCACCAGCCACACCCAGTGATGGGTCCACGAAATGGGCGACATCAGCAGCGCGAACATCTCGACCGCCAGCAACTTGCCGAGCCGATCCGAGGAGTCCACGGCGCGCCACGCCAGGATGGCCAGGACCGCAGTAGCGGCGATGGCGATCAAGACCACCGGACCGAAGCCGGTGTCGTGGCCCAGGATCCGGGAAATCCCGCCCCGCCACGACTGGTTGATCGACGTCGCGATGGGTCCCACCCTGCCGGCGTCGCCGAGCAGATCGGTGAAGTAGTAGCGCGTCTGATCGCCGACGATCAGCGCCGACAGTGCGATGGTGCCGAAAAAGACGACCGCCGAAAACGCGGCGGCGCCGAATCGCCGGACGCCGACCAGGTAGACACCCGCGATGGCCGGGGTCAACTTGATTCCCGACGCCACGCCGACCAACAGGCCCGAGAGCCACCAGCGCGTGGCGCAGATCGCCCAGAGCACCGCGAGCATCAGAAAGACGTTGATCTGTCCGTAGTCGAAGTTGTTGCGCAACGGCTCAATCCAGATCGTGACCGCCGTCCATGCCATCGCGACACGGTGTCCGCTGCCGGGCAGCACGCCGAGTAGGCGCTGGCTGATCCGAATCGCGCCGTACAACGCGGCCATCATGGCGACCAGCCATAGAAAAGCCGCCAGGCCGAACGGCAGCAGGTGCAACGGGTAGAACACGATCGCCGCGAACGGCGGATACGTGAACGGCAGCGGGAAGTCCGGCGTGTGCTCGCTGTAGACGAAGTTGTACAGGGTGCCGGGGTGGTCGATCGCGGCCGCGCCGCCGAGGTATACGTGCAGGTCGACGAAGTTCGCGCCGTTGGGCGTCAGGTACGTCAAACCGAGCCGTGCGGCGATGCTCACGACCAATAGCAGCGGCGCGGCGGAGCTGATCAGACTCGCCAACCGCCGGGAAAAGTGTGCCGCCGGGGCGGACAGATTGACGTCTACCCGCCTGACTTTAGCGACCACGGCAGACGCTGGGGTGTCGTCCGTCGTCACCGTAGGCACGCGCGGTGCCGCCGACTTTGCCGGCGATCCGCTGTTCGGGGCGTCTGCGCGGCCGTCCGGTCACCGCCATCACTCGTATCGATAACGATCAAATAAATGCCACACGTGTCACTTGAATCCCATCAGCATCAAAGTAGCTTCGGCTCCGTCACCTGTTTTCGATCCCTTGGGGGAGCAATGCCAACCATCTGGACTCTCGCGAAAGCCGCCGCCGTCGTCGTCGGCTCGTCCGCCGCCCTACTCACGGGCGGTATCGCCCACGCCGACCCGGCGCCGGTTCCCGACCCCGGCCTGCAGAACATCCCGCAGCAGTTGATCGCTTCGGCGGCCAACGCACCGCAGATTCTGCAGAACCTCGCCACCGCCCTCGGCGCGCAGCCGCCGCAGGCTCCGGCCCAGCCCGGCATCACGTTCCCGGGCCTGGCCTCGGCCGCCCAGCCGCCCGCGTCGTCTGCCCCGGCGGGTATCCCGTCCATCCCGGGACTCACGCCGGCCGCGACCACGCCGAGCACCCCGACGGCGGCCAGCCCGTCGATTCCCGGCCTCAGCTCGATCCCTGGGCTGGGACAGACCACGCCGGCCGCGCCCGCCACTCCCGCGGCAAGCTCGGCCATTCCCGGGCTGGGCTCGATCCCGGGACTGACGTCGCCGACGACACCCGCGTCCGCCGCCGCACCGGCAACGTCGCCGCTGTCCAACGTGGCGAATGTCAACATGCCGGCACTGCCCGGCCTGCCGCTGAATGTGCCACCGAAGCTGTCGCTCCCGGGCGACCTGCCGGCACTGGCCACGGGCGCCGTCCCGGGCGCCGCGGCGCCGGCGGCACCGGCCGCACCCGCGCCGGCTGCGCCGCTGTCACTGCTCTCGGCCATTCCCTGAGCCGTTCGTTAACCGGCTAATCCACTACCGAAGGTCCGGAGGACATCGTGGCAAGCAATTGGAATCTGTCCAAGGGTTTGGCCGCTGTCGTGACGGCATCGGCCGCCGCGTTCGGGTTTTGCCCGAGCGCGGCGGCCGATCCGGCGGCACCGCAGCCGACACCGCAACCCAACGTTGCCTCGGGGCTGCCCGGCCTGCCCGCGTTGTCGCAGCTGAGTCCGATCATTCAGCAGGCGGCGACCGACCCCGACCAAGCCACACAGCTGTTGATGGCCGCCGCGCAGGCGTTCGCTCACAACCCGTCGGCGCCCACCGAATCGAAGAATGTGGCCGCGTCGGTGAATCAATTCGTTCAGGAGCCGGGTGCCCCGCTTCCCGGCGCGCCCGCTCCGGCGCCTGACGCCGCCCCGGCCGAACATGTGCCCGGCGTCGGCATCGTGCCGGGCGCTCAGGCACACCTTCCGACGGGCATCGACCCGGCCCACGCCGCGGGTCCGGCCCCGCTGGCCGGCACGCCGCATGCTCCCGTGCCGGGTGCCGCTCCGGGTCCCGCACCCACACCGGCGGCCGCACCCGCTCCCACCCCGGCGGCCGCACCGGCTCCCGCACCCGGCGCCGCACCCGCCGCCACACCGGCGGCCGCACCGGCTGCCGGGGGCGCGCCCGCGCCGGACGCGGCGGCTCCGGGTTTCGGACCTGGCGCACCTATTACGCAGGACTTCATGTATCCCTCGATCGGCAGCAATTGCCTGGCCGACGGCAGTAACGCGCTAGCAGCCGCGTTGTCGGTGGCGGGGCCCGCCACGATCCCGCTGCCCGGCCCGAAGGCCGGACAGACCGCCTACGTGTTCACCGCGGTCGGCACGCCCGGACCCGCCGAGGTGCAGAAGCTGCCGCTGAATGTCACCTGGGTGAACCTGACCACGGGCAAGTCGGGCACCGTCACGCTCCAGCCGCGCACCGACATCAATCCCGACGGGCCTACGACCTTGACCGGGATAGCCGACACCGGTTCGGGCAGCATCATGTCGACGATCTTCGGTCAGGTCACGACCAAGGAAAAGCAGTGCCAGTTCCTGCCCACCATCGGCTCGACCGTGGTGCCCTAAAGCCACCAACACCCTCGCCTTATGTATGGGCACCGGTGGCGGCATTCGACGTCGAGCGTTCGGCGCGGCCGCAGACGCTAGGCCGTCCCGTCAGTACGCCATGAACAGGATGGCGTCGCGGTCGTACTCCAGGCCCGGATGAACGCTGGACAGGTGAGCCTGGGTCAGCTCGACCAACTCGTCCTCATCCTTGCCGACGATGGCTTCTCCGCACGGACACGTCAGGTGTGTCTTCACGTTGCCGCCCTTCCCTTCTGGTGACCTACTACTTAGCCGCCTTGGCTGCCGCCTTCATCTGCTTTTTGTACGCCCGCACCTTGCCCATCGATTGGTCATCGACGATATCGGCGACGGAGATGTGCGATCCGGCCTTGCCGAAGTCTCCGGCCGCCGCGCGCCAGCCTTTCGGCGTCACGCCGTACTGCTTGCCCAGCAGGGCCAAGAAGATCTGCGCCTTCACGTCGCCGAAGCCGGGTAGCCCCTTGATGCGGCGCAACAGCTCGTTTCCGTCCGGGTCGCCGGCGGTCCACAATCCGGCCGCGTCCCCGTCATAGCGTTCCACGATGATCTGCGCCAGGGTCTGGATGCGCTTGGCCATCGACCCCGGAAAACGATGTATTGCAGGCTTTTCCGAGCACAACGCGGCGAACTTGTCCGGGTCGTAGTCGGCGATCGTGGCGGCGTCAAAGCTGCCCATCCGGTCCGCGATCTTCTTCGGTCCCGCGAAGGCGGTTTCAAAGGTGACCTGCTGATCCAGCACCATCCCGATCAGCAAGGCCAGCGGATCGTCGGCCAACAGCTGGTCGGCCTCGGGATCCTGAGCGAGGCAAAGTTTCACATTCGACAGACTACTCACCGGAAAGGCGCTGACGACCAGCGCATTACCACCGAGCTATCGTGGCGAGGTGGTGGATGAAGCCAAATTGGCACTAATGGTTGACCGCGACGAACTGCACCGGCTCGTGACCGCCTATTGCCGGGCCGTCGACCGCGCCGACTACGAAACGCTGCGGGGCGCTCCAGCGCGCACACGGTGCCGAGTATTACCGCGGCGAAACCGAGCATCGGGTTGCCGCTAGCCAGGGTGACACAGATGTACAGCAGAGTCGAAATCGCCACCGGCGCACGACGGCCCAGCGCGGTGTAGAGCGCGCCCCGGAAGAAGATCTCTTCGGCGACGCCGTTGGTCAGGGTGATCAATACCACCAGCCAGAACGAGCCGTGGTGGGCGTACTGCAGCACCCGCGCGATCAGGGTTGCGACGGCCGGGATTTCGCGGGCGATCAATCCGCCGGCCACGAAGATGCCGCCGAGGGCCAGGCCGATCACCGTGCCGCTGATCACCGGGCGCTGATTGCGCCCGCGCCAGTTGATGCCGCCCAGATGCAGCGGCCCAGAAAGGAAGCCACCGACGATCCACACCGCCGCCAACACCAGGGTCAGCCAGTAGAAGTCCGAATCGCCGGGCGCGCGTCGCAGCGAAAAGCCAAGCACCGCAGCGCCAATCACCAGGGTGAGCGTGGCCACGACCCGGCGTCGTCTTGCCACTGACGGCGGCTCGTGATGTGGCACAGCGACATTGGTGACTGCGCGACGCAGCTCGGAGAACACACTGGTGCGGTACGGGCTGGCCGCCTGGCTCATGCCGGACGGACCTTCGGGGTGAGCGTGACCATGATGTCGAGGCCGGTTCGCAGTGCCCCGGCGACCGGGCCGGGAACCATGTTGACCAGCTTGAGCGTGGGACGCGCGATGGGCGGGGTGATCGCCCTCGCGAGCCTCCGGATGCGCAGCGCATCCCCTCCGGCCCAGCCGGGATCGGTGTCGGCGAGATGATGCGGATCGGTCAGCGCGTTGACGGGTGGGGGCCGGCCGTTCGAGGTCAAGGCCCGGCCGATGGCGTCCTCGACGCTCAGCAGGCCGCCGGGCGGGTCGGGCACCCGGCCACGCAGGCCACTGCTGGAGGCGACCATCGGGTGATCCAGCGATTCCACCAGGTCGCCGGCCAATCCCGGCGGTACCGGCAGCGCGAGCCCGGTGACCAGTGACGCCAGCGAGGTGTCGACCCTGCCGACCGGCAGCGCGGCGTGCCAGCGGCCCGAGATCCGCGCGTACGTCTTGAGCAGGTCGCGATAGGACGTGGTGTCCGGGCCGGCGATGTCGTAGGCGCCCGGGGGCACTCGCTCGGGGTTCGCCGCGGCGAGCAGATAGTGCAGCACGTCACGGATGGAGATCGGATCGATCGGATTGTCCATCCAGCTCGGCACCGGCAGCAGCGGGAACCGGTCGCCGACGTAGCGCATCATCTCGAACGATGTCGAGCCGGCGCCGATGATCACCGCCGCGCCCAGCCACACCAGTTCCGGCCCGTCGGGGACCGTCAGGGCCTCGGCGACCTCGGCCCGGCTCGCCAGATGGTCGGACAGTTCCTCGTCGCCCGGGACGAAGCCACCCAGATAGACGATCCGCCGCACCCCGGCGTCACGGGCGGCGGCCGCGACGTTGGCGGCCGAGGCCCGGTCGGCATCGCGGAAGTCGGGCTGACCGATCCCGTGGACCAAGTAATAGACCACGTCAACCGGGCCCGCGGCGTCCATCGCCGCCTGCGCCGACACCGGATCCGAGGCATCCAACTCGACCGGCGCAACGTGACTGTACCAACCGAAACGCTTGAGCCGCTGGGTGTTTCGGGTGGCGGCGACCACTTGGTGTCGATTCGCGAGCAACGCCGTAACCAGACGTGATCCCACATAGCCACTGGCACCGGTGACCAGAATCCGCATATCCCAGACCCTATCCCGGACCGCGCTCCGCTAAACGCAAACGACCCAGCCGCGAGCACACAAGCCTGGTCGAATACCCGAAAGCCACCGAATGACCAGTGGTCATACTCACAGCGAGTTAGGCTGAACTAACCAACCTACGGGACCGTAAGTCAGTACATGAACAAGATCACAGGGGGCGGTGCGGCCACGGTCGCACTGAACACATCAACCATGGACACGGACCCATCGATCGCGGCGGCCGCAGTGGAATTCCCGGACAACTATCACCCACAAGAAGCACTGATTGACAGGCTGAGTACCGTCCTCGGCCCACACTTCAGGCGATTCGCTCTGACTGCCGGCGTTGAGCACCGCCATCTCGCGATATCGATGGATCGCATGGAGCAGCTAAGCGGTTTCACCGAGGCGAACGAGGCCTATCTCGAAGTGGCGCTCGAACTGGGTGAGCGGGCGCTGCTGAGGGCGTTCGACGAAGCCAAGGTCAACCCGTCGGATATCGACATCATCTTTTCGACGACGGTCACCGGGCTCACCGTGCCCTCACTCGAGGCACGGCTGGCGGGCCGCATTGGGTTACGCGAGGACGTCAAGCGCGTTCCGTTGTTCGGCCTGGGTTGCGTAGCGGGCGCGGCCGGGGTGGCCCGCACGCATGACTACCTACGCGCGTTTCCCGACCAGGTGGCCGCGCTGCTGGCGGTGGAACTGTGCACGCTGACGATTCAGCGCGAGGACAATTCGGTGGCCAATCTGGTTGCGACCAGCCTGTTTGGCGATGGCGCCGGCGCTGTCGTCACCAAGGGCGCCGAACGCACCGGAGACGAACGCAGGGGCCCTCGGGTGTTGGCCACCCGAAGCCGGCTCTACCCGGACACCGAAGAGGTCATGGGCTGGAAGATCGGCAGTGACGGCTTCCAGATCGTCTTGTCGGCGGACGTGGTGAACGTCGCCCAGAAGTACCTGGGCGACGATGTCCGCAAATTCCTCGCCGATCACGGGCTCACACCGCAGGACATCTCTCGCTGGGTCTGCCATCCCGGCGGTCCGGCAGTGATCGATGCGGTGATAGACGTGCTGGACCTGCCGTCAGATGCCCTCGATCGGACTCGAAACTCGTTGCGCAACAACGGAAACCTATCCTCTGTCTCGGTGCTGGACGTGCTTGCGGCCAACCTGGCGGATCCGCCGCCGGCCGGTTCGTTCGGTCTGATGATCGCGATGGGACCCGCATTCTGCTCCGAGCTCGTTCTGCTGGCCTGGTAGCCGCAAAAGGGTGATGCAAGAGATAGTGGTGACATGTACTACCTGCTGATCCTTGCGGTCGGGGTCGAACGCATCGTCGAGCTGGTGCTGTCCAACCGGAATGCACAATGGTCTTTCACTCAGGGCGCCAAGGAGTTTGGCCGGCCACACTACGTCGTGATGGTCGTCATTCACACCGCTTTGCTGGTCGGCTGCCTAGTCGAGCCGTGGGCGCTGCACCGGCCGTTCATCGGCTGGCTGGGCTGGCCGATGCTGGCGGTCGCGGTGGCCAGCCAGGTACTGCGCTGGTGGTGCATCACCACGTTGGGCAAGCGGTGGAACACCCGGGTGATCGTGTTGCCGGAGGCGCCCCTGGTGCGGCGGGGGCCCTACCGGTGGCTGCACCACCCGAACTATGTTGCGGTGGTGGCCGAAGGGATCGCCTTGCCGCTGGTGCACACGGCCTGGCTGACCGCGGCCACGTTCACGGTGGCCAACGCGATTCTGCTGACGGTGCGTATCCGGGTGGAGAACTCCGCATTGGGTTACACATGAGCGGCCGCACCGCGACGATGCAGAGCGGAGCGATGAGGAGAGGCGCTCATGGCTTATGACGCCGACCTACTGATCGTCGGCGGCGGACCCGGTGGGCTCGCCACGGCGTTGCAGGCGCGTCGGCACGGGCTTTCGGTCATCGTGGCCGAGCCGCGCGAGGACCCGATCGACAAGGCCTGCGGCGAGGGGTTGATGCCCGGCGGCCTCGCCGAGCTCACGTCACTCGGTGTCGACCCGGCCGGCATGCCGTTTCGCGGCATCGCCTACCTCGACGAGCAGCGCCGCGCCGAGGCGCTGTTTCGCACCGGGCCGGGCCGCGGCGTGCGGCGCACCACGCTGCACGCCGCGCTCGAGGCACGGGCGAAAGAGCAAGACACCGAATGGATCCGGACCAAGGTGACAAATGTCGAGCAGGATGCGCACGGCGTGACCGCCGCCGGTGTCCGCGCGAAGTACTTGGTGGGCGCCGACGGACTGCACTCGACGGTGCGGCGCTCGGTCGGCATCAAGGTGACGGCCGGGAAGCCGCGACGGTACGGCGTGCGTTGGCATTTCACGGTGCCGGCCTGGTCGGAGTTCGTCGAGGTGTATTGGTCTCGGCTGGGTGAGGCCTACGTGACGCCGGTGGAGCCGGATCTGGTCGGTGTGGCGATCCTGTCCCAGGGACGGCCCGACCTGAGCTGGTTCCCGCGGCTGGCCCGGCGCCTCGACGGCGCCGACCGCGGGCACCCACGCGGCTGCGGCCCGCTGCGCCAAGTCGTCTCGCGCCGCACCACGGGCCGGGTGCTGCTGGTGGGCGACGCGGCGGGCTACGAGGACGCGCTGACCGGCGAGGGTGTCAGCCTCGCCGTCAAGCAGGCCGCGGCGGCCGTCGACGCAATCGTCAACGACACACCCGCGGCCTATGAGGCGTCGTGGCACCGGGTCACCCGCAACTACCGGCTGCTCACCCGGGCGGTGGTGCTAGCCAGCACGCCGCGCGCGACGCGGCGTGCGCTCGTGCCGATGTGTGAACGCCTCCCCGGGTTGTTTCGCTTCGGGGTCAATATTCTGGCGAGCTAGCGCTAGCGCGCCTTCCAGACCGGCTCCCGCTTCTCGGCGAACGCCAACGGCCCTTCCTTGGCGTCCTCGGATCGGATCAGGGTGCGCATCTCGTTCACGGTGCGCTTCCAGCCGATCTCGTCGCCGGTGATGACGCCGTCGTCGACGCCGGCGGCGATGCGCTTGCTGGCCTGCACCGACAGCGGCGCGTTGACGGTGATGCGCGCCGCCATCGCGAGTGCCGCGTCGAGCACCGAGCCGTCCTTGACGACCTGGTTGACCAGGCCCCATTCCCAGGCGTCGGACGCCGTCATCGGTTCGCCCGTCAACAGCAGCTCCATCGCGACCTTGCGGGGCAGCTGATCGACGATGCGGAAGACACCGCCGGCCGCGGCGATCAGTCCGCGTTTGACTTCGGGCAGACCGAATTTCGCCAGCTCGTGGGCGACGACCAGATCGCTGGCCAGTGCCAGCTCGGTGCCGCCGCCCAGGGCGGTGCCGTTGACCGCCGCGATCGTGGGCTTGTCGATGAAGTGATGCACATACCCGGCGAAGCCGTACTCGGGGTGGTCGGGGTGATACAGGTTCTCCCGGCGGGCGATCGCCTTGAGATCAGCTCCGGCACAAAACGATTTGTCGCCGGCGCCGGTGATCACCACCGCCCGCACGTCGAGGTCGTGCTGCGCTTCTTCGAGCGCATCCCCGACGCCGATGCTGACCGCCGCGTTGATCGCGTTGCGCCCCTCCGGCCGATTGATGGTAATGACCAGCACGTTGCCGCGGCGCTCAACGAGTACTGCCGGCGCAGCGCCGTCAGCGTCCGTCACAGGAGCTCCACAATGGTGGCGTTGGCCTGGCCACCACCCTCACACATCGTCTGTAGGCCGTAGCGAATCCCCTTGTCCCGCATGTGGTAGACCAGCGTGGTCATGATCCGCGCGCCGGAGCCGCCGAGCGGGTGACCGAGCGCGATCGCACCGCCGTTGGGGTTGAGCTTCTTCTCGTCGGCGCCGATGTCTTTGAGCCACGCCAGCGGAACAGGTGCGAACGCCTCGTTGACCTCGTATGCCCCGATGTCGCTGATCGACAGGCCGGACCGCTTCAGCACTTTCTGGGTGGCCGGGATCGGCGCGGTCAGCATGATGACCGGGTCGGCGCCGGCCAGGGTTGCGGTGTGCACCTTAGCAATTGGTGTGAGGCCCAAGTCCTTGGCCTTCTCCGCGGACATGAACAGCAACGCGGCCGCACCGTCGGAGATCTGCGAGGACGGCGTGGATCACGCCGTCCTCCTTGAACGCCGGCTTCAGCGAGGCCATCTTTTCCATCGGGGTGCCGCGTCGAATGCCCTCGTCCTTGAGCACGACGTTGCCGTCGGAGTCCTTGATGCCCACGATCTGGTCGTCAAATGCACCGGAATCTTGTGCGGCAGCGGCCTTTTCGTGCGAGTCGAGGGAGAATTGGTCGAGTGCGGTGCGGTCGAATCCCCACTGTTCGGCGATCATCTCGGCACCGAGGCCTTGGTTGGGGATCCTGCCGTCGTAGCGCGAGATGAAGCTCTCCGGGTAGGGCCGCCCACCGTTGGCCAGAGATGCCCCCATCGGGGTGCGCGACATCGACTCCACACCACCGGCGACGACGACGTCGTAGTGGCCGGCCACCACGCCGGCCGCGGCGAAGTGGATGGACTGCTGGCTCGATCCGCACTGGCGGTCGACGGTCACACCCGGCACCGTCTCCGGCCAGCCCGCGGCCAACAGCGCGGTGCGACCGATGTCGAGAGCCTGCTCGCCGGCCTGCATCACGCAGCCCCAGATCACGTCGTCGACGATCTCGGGGTCGATGCCGGCGCGGGTGGCCAGTCCGTTGAGCACCTGCGCGGACAGCTCTCCGGGGTGCACCCCGGAGAGACCGCCGTTGCGCTTGCCGACGGGCGAGCGCACGGCCTCGACGATGACAGCTTCAGGCATTATTTATTTCTCCTTTGACTCCGGTCTTGCCTCGATTGTCAACCAGGGGGTTGGGGGACCTCGGGGCGGGGTGTCATGGGGCACGCGAATTCGTTGATGCACCCGGCGATGAGTGCGCGGGTCGGGTGACGACACGCCGAGGGAGTCCGCCCTGAGCGCACACGCAACGGACCCCGCGCGGGCGCAACGGCCAGAACAAATGTTAGGTCGAGCGGGTCGGCGGGCGTGCCCTTCCCAGTGCAGCAGCGCTGCGACGGACTGGTAACACCTGCCGCCACGGTGTCTAACGGATCAGACCGCGGGGTAGGCCACGGACTTGATCTCGGTGTACTGGTCGAATCCCGCGATGCCGTTCTGGCGTCCCACACCGCTTTCCTTGTAGCCACCGAAAGGTGTGTCGGCGCCGTATGGGGCACCGCCGTTGACACCCATGAAGCCGGCCCTGATCCGTCGGGTCACCGACAGCGCATGCTCGAGCGAACCGGCAAACACGTTGCCCGCCAACCCGTAGACGCTGTCGTTGGCGATTCGGATCGCGTCCTCTTCGTCGTCGAACGGAATCACCGATAGCACCGGCCCGAAGATTTCCTCCTGCGCGATCATCATCTTGTTGTCGACGCTGGTGAAAAGCGTTGGGCGGACATAATATCCCTTGTCGAAACCGGTCGGAGCGTCCGGACCGCCGACCAGCGCGGTGGCGCCCTCATCGACGCCCTTCTGGATGTAGCCTGTCACCCGCTCGTACTGGCGTTGCGAAATCACTGGGCCGCACAGCGTTCCGGGGTCCTGCGGGTCGCCGCATGTGACGTTCTCGTAGATGTTCTTGAGGATCTCCACGCCCTCGTCGTAACGCGACCGCGGCAGCAGCAGCCGGGTCGGGTTGGCGCAGCCCTGACCGGCGTGCATGCACGGCGCGATGCCGACCATGCAGGCCGTCCCGAAATCGGCGTCCTCCAGCACGATGGTGGCCGACTTGCCGCCAAGCTCCAGGAACAGCCGCTTCATCGTGGCCGCACCCTTTTCCATGATCCGCTTGCCGACCACCGTCGACCCGGTGAACGAGATCAGGTCGACCTTGGGTGACAGCGTCAGCTCCTCACCCACGAAGTGATCCGACGCGGTGACCACGTTGACGACACTGGCTGGGATATCGGTCTTTTCGGCGATCAGCCGGCCCAGCCGGTTCGCGTTGAACGGGGTGTTGGGGGCGGGCTTGAGCACCACGGTGTTTCCGGTGCCCAGCGCTTGGCCGAGCTTGTTGAGGGTGACCTCGAACGGGAAGTTCCACGGCACGATCGCGCCGACCACGCCGACCGGCTCGCGCCACACCTTGCGGGTGGTGAGCGTGCCGGTCAGGCTGATCACCTTGTCGCCGAGGTCGGTCTCCCAGGCGTACTCGTCGATCAGGCGGGCGGGATACTTCAGCCCGTCTTCCAGCGGGGCGTCCAGCTGCGGGCCGAACGTGATGGCCCGGGGCGAGCCGACCTCGAGGATGAGCTCCTCGCGCAGCTCGTCGATCTCGGACTCGATGGCCTCGTGCAACTGCAGCAGGCAGCGCTTGCGCAGCTCCTTGTTGGTCGACCAGTCGGTCTCGTCGAAGGCACGCCGGGCGGCGTCGATGGCCCGGTGCATGTCCTCTTTCGAGGCGTCCGAAACCTCGCCGAGCGATTCCTCGGTCGCCGGGTTGATGTTGGAGAAGGTGCCGGCCTGGCCGTCGACGAGCTTGCCGTCGATCATCATCTTCGGCTCGAACCGGACCTTTACAGTGCCAGCCATTTTTGTTCAGCTCTCTTTGCGTTCGATGTCTTGTGACTCGTCCCTGCGGAGAGCCTTACTGGAAACTAGCCGATTGGCAACCAGCAACCTGCGGGCAGGGCCCTGAAGTGCGATTACCGCACGCCCGCCGGACGCCATGACCACCCCTATCTCTGCGCGTCGAACAGCACGGGTACCGAGGTCGGCGATCGGAAAACCTGCCCGCGGATGTGTGGGTCGTGCCCGTCGGGATCCAGCCGCAAATTCGGCAGCCGGTCGAGCAACAGGTTGATCGCGGTCCGCATCTCGAGGCGGGCCAGGTGCATGCCGAGGCAGACGTGCACGCCGTGTCCCCAGCCCAGATTCGCCTTGGCCTGCCGGTGAATGTTGAACGTGTTCGGGTCGTCGTAGCGATCCTCCTGCCGGTTCGCCGAACCCAGCATCGGCATCACCGTCGCCCCGGCCGGGATCGCCACGCCGCCGAGTTCGGTGTCGCGAGTCGCCACCCGGGTGATGGTCAGCAACGGCGATTCCCAGCGCACGCCCTCCTCGATCGCCTGCGGCAGCAGCGACCGGTCGGCGCGGATCGCAGCCAACTGGACCGGATCCGACAACAGCGCCAACAGCAGACTGCCCAATGCCCGGTAGGTCGTCTCGACGCCGGCGGGCAGCAGCAGCCGAAGGAACGAGAAGATCTCTTCGTCCGCGAGCTTCTCGCCGTCGATCTCGGCCGCAGCGAGCGCGCTGATCAGGTCCTCCTTCGGCTCGGCGCGCCGGGCCTCGAGGATCGGGGCGAAGTATTCACACAGGGCGGCCGACGCTGCCAGCCCGCGCTCGGGGTTCATCAGCCAACTCAGCAACGAAATCGACCACCGCTGGAATTGCGGGTAGTCGGATTCCGGCAACCCCAACAGGCCCGCGATGATCTGGCTCGGATAGTCGAAGGTGAAGTCCTTGACCAGATCCGCCTTGCCGTTGGCAGCGAAGTTGTCGATCAGGCTGTTCGCGACGCGGCCGACCAACTCGTCCTGCCAGCGCGCCAATGACTTCTGCGAGAACGCCTTTGAGACCAGGGAGCGCAGCCGGCCGTGGACCGGCTCGTCCATACCCAACATCACGCCCTCCCCCAGCACCGGACCGAACGCGGCGATGACGGCCGCCGAGGAGAACGTCTCGTTGTCGCGCAACATCTGCTGGATGTCTTCGTGGCGATACACGATAAACATCGGCAGCGATTCCTCGTGTGGAAGCGCCCCCGAGGTCTCGAGACGCTGGACCGGTTCCTCGTGGCGCAGCCGTGCCAGCTCGGTGTACGGGTCACGCACGTCACCGGAGATCGCGTCGTCGAAGGCGCCGAAGTCCTCCAGATCGTCGAAAAGCTGCTCCATGCCTACCCCTTATTCCCCTTATTTCCGTTGCGGCGCTTGGTCACCAGCGACGCCAGGCGCTGCACCACCGGCTGCGGAAGAACGCGTGCGGCGAGCACCATCGCCTTTTGACTCGTCGTCAACGGCCATGTCCCACCGCGCATCGAGCCTTGTTTGGGGATGCCCAAGATGACTCGCGATATGTGGTGCATCCCGATGGCGGGCAGCACCCGATTGGATAACAACAACATTGATGCATCCGGCCCGACACCGCGACGACGAAAAGATCCGTTGTCGTCCAACGCCTTTACCAAACCGTCGGTGAACCGCTCGGGGTGGCCGCGCCATCTTCATCGCGAAGCGCCCGCGGCTGTTCATCGTGTTGTGCAGCCGCGCGTAGGGCCCCGCGAAATTACGATCGTCGGTGGTGCCGGCATCGGTGATGATCTCGGTGTCGTAGGTGCCCGCCACCAAAACGGTGACACCCAGACCGAAGGGCGCTATCTCGCATGCCATCGACTCGCCCCAGCGCTCGAGTGCTCCCTTGGCCGCCGAGTACGGCGCGGTGGCCGGCTGACCGCGCACCCCGGCCGCGCTGGATACCAACACAATTCGGCCCTCCCCGGCCGCACGCATGGACGGCAGCAGCGCCTGGGTGAGCGCAACGGGCCCTAGCACATTCGTCTCGTACATCCGCTGCCACAGCGCCATATCGGTCTCCTCCACCATTCCGGCGGCGGAGATCCCGGCGTTGTGCACCACGGCGTAGGGGGCCCCGACGGCTTCTTCGATTGCCTTGGCCGCCGCGGAAACCGACGCGGCGTCGGTCAGGTCCAGCTGCACACCGATCAGCCCATCCTCGTCAGGCGGTGGCAGCCCCTGATCCTGAATAGCCTGCCGCAGCAGCGGCATCGCCTTCTCGGGTGTGCGCATGGCCGCGACCACACGCCACCCCTCGCGGTAGAGGCGGACCGCCGAAGCGAACCCCAAACCCCGTGACGCACCGGTGATCACGACCGCACGAGACTCACCCATGCTGGCCCGCGGTCGCGCAGGGGCCCTGGCCCGGCGGCGGCGGTTCGACGTGCGGCCGACCGTTCGGTTCGCCGCTGGCCCAGCTCGACCAGATGCCGACCGAGTATGGGCCTTTCGCGCCAGCCTTCTCGTAATAGCACTGCGGGTCATACACTTTCGCCTCCGGGTACGGCCATGGGCACGCGACCGAGGTCGCCGCATGACTGGCCTTGATGACCCAGAACCAGGCGCCGTAGGCGAAGTACGACACGTTCATGATGGCGAACATCACCAGGAAGGTGCCCAGCACCGGACGGCTAGGGAAGACCTTGGCTTTCGCAGTGAGCTTCTCGGCCATCGACTTTCCGGTGTCGTCTCGGTAGCACAGGATGGCCGCCGGAATCATCACGAAGGTCACCGAGAAGGACTCCCAGATCAGCGGAAACTGGAAAGTGGTGCCGGTGAACACCGAGCCCCACGGGATCACTTGCGAGTAGATGTACATCCCCGCGTGCACGAGCTGAATCTCCAGCCACGCATCGAATACGAAACCGTATCGTACAGGTCAGCAGGCCCAGGCTCCACAACGGGTGTCGCGAAACGAACGACTGCGGACCGTATTTGGCCTGCAGCTTGCGCAGGATCCAGACCGCCGGGAAATACGGTCCGAAATAGAACATCACGTAGCCGAACACGACGAACGGCTCGACGGTCGGCGAAATCGACACGAGCGGCCAGGATTCCGGCCAGTGGATGAGGTCAGGGTTGTAGACGGCGAACGGGGACCAGTTCATGATCGGGTCCTGCCACACGATCAGCGTGGTGCACAGGAACATCAACATCGCCGGGCTGCCCGGATTGCGGCGCCAGCCCCTGATGAACACCACCAGCAGCACCAGCAGCATGATGCACGTGGCGACGTGCAGGAAGGTGATGTAGTCCAGGCCGAAGATGAACTTCACCGGGCGGGCCGGCCCTGCACATTCGGGTTGGCGACGCGCGGGTCAAGGGCGACACGGCAATTCGCGATGAAGAAGAGAGCGAATGCGCCCAGAGCGGCCCCGGCTATCCAGCCGCCCCAGCCGCGCTTTTTGCCTTCAGCCGGTGAGGGTTTGTCTTCCGTGGTCAGCGGTGCGAACTGTTCTGTGGGCATCAGTCGTCCTCTCCGAAGCGATCGACCAAGTGCGAGTTGACACCGTCGGCATCGAGAGTTCGTGCGACCAAATAGCCGGACCCCATCCAAGCCCGGCGGATCCACTTCCCGAACGACACCCGAGTCCCGGGCGCGCCGGAGGCGGCGGGCATCATCTTGACCCGCTCCAGCGACTCCTTGACGCCGCGCGGGCTCAGCGGATGAGCGTCGGTGAAGGCCCGCACCAGCGTCGCGGCGACGTCGCGGTTCACCACGGTCACGCAGAACTCGGGGCGGCTGTTGTACTTCCCGGCGTAGCTATCGAGGAAGTGCTGGCCGATCCGGTTCGCCTCGTCGTACTGGTCGACACCGGTCCAGCCCATGAACGCGTTCCACATGATCGGGTTGACCCAGGCGTTCTGCCAAGCGGTGGTCGTGAACCGGGGTGGATCCCAGCCGAGGTTCTCGAGGGCGGGGTTGATGAAGACGATGCCGAAGCCGAATCCCAGGTGCACGATCGCCTCCGCCTTGGCTTCATGCAGCGTCTGCACCGCGGCGTTGATGTCCTGGGCCGTCTGGGCGATCGAAACCTCGGACACGATGCGAATGCCCTTGCGCCGGCACGCGGTTCGCAGGTTCTTCAGGTAGCTCTCGCCGATAAGGCTCTGCTCGACCAGGACGCCGATCTCGCCGAGTCCTCGTTTGCCGATGAGGTCGGCCAGGAAGATCGGCTCATCGGTCATCGATCCCTGGGGGAAGGCGAAGGTCCACTCGCCCAGCCAGTCGTCGGTGCCGGTGACGCTGATCGCGGGCACCTTGAACCGCTCCTCGATCGCTTCGCGGGTCGGGACGCAGTTGTCGGTGATGTGCGGCCCGAAGACCACCAGGCAGCCCTCGTCGACCAATTCGCCAAACGCGTCGATCACCGCCTTGACCGAACCCTTGGGCAGACCCTCCACCTCGCGATAGATCATCTGCACCGGACGGTCCATCAGGCCCTGGGCGGCCGCCTCCTCGAAGATGAGATCGAAAGTCCGGGTGAAAGACGCGAACAGGTCCTCGGGGAAACCGGGCGGCAGCCTGAAGTCCATCAGGTAGCCGACCTTGATCGGCTCAGCGCTGCTTTCGTACGACATCTGACCTCCCGGGTGACCTGTTCACGCCCAACGATTCACGGCAGACCTAATATTTGTTCAGACGCTAGCGGCAGCGCTCCGCAGCGTCAATCATCTATCCGCCGCCCAAGTAGACGTCGACCATCTCGCCCAGCGCCCGGCCCACGGCGACGTCGTCGGTGAGCGGCCCGGCGATCGCTGCCCGCGCGGCTTCGACCATGGTCAGACCCTCGGCGACGAGCCGGCCCGCCGCGATCAGCACGCGGGTCGACGCGACCTCGCGCAGGCCCCCGGTCTCCAGGCGGCGGATGGCCTGCCCGAAGCGCACCAGTTCGGCCGCGGTCGCCGCGTCCACACCGGCTTCGTGCGCGACGATACCCTCCTCGACAACGGCTGCGGGATAACCGAATTCGATCGCGACCATGCGCTGGCGCGTCGAATCCTTCAGGTCCTTGAGCACGCTTTGGTAGCCGGGGTTGTAGGACACCACCAGGCCGAATCCGGGAGCCGCGTCCAGCGTGATGCCGAGACGCTCGATCGGTAGCTGCCGCCGGTGGTCGGCCAGCGGATGCAGCACCACGGTGGTGTCCTGGCGGGCTTCCACGACTTCGTCCAGGTAGCAGATGGCGCCCTCTCGCACCGCGCGGGTCAGCGGGCCGTCCACCCACACCGTCTCGTCGCCCCGCAGCAGATACCGCCCGACCAAGTCGGCCGTGGTGAGGTCGTCGTGACAGGACACGCTGATCGGCGGTCGGCCCAAGTCGTGGGCCATCGCCTCGACGAAGCGGGTCTTGCCGCAACCCGTCGGCCCCTTCAATACCAGCGCCAGACCCTGACGGTAGGCGGCTTTGAAGATCGCCTCTTCGCCGCCGACCGCCCGGTAGTAGGGCCGCACCCCGGCAGCGTCGGCGTCCGGGTCGGGATTCGCACCGTTGCGACAAGCGATCCCGGACTCGTTGGCCATAACGTCCCTTCCGTGTGATCGGTGCCTAACCGGGACAGATGTTTGTTTCAAGTGCGTCCGACGAACAGCTCTGCTGTCGGGATGCGTACACGAACTGCATTCGGGGACATGGCATCAGCGTGACACCGGATGCTCAGGCACTCACCCGCCGGCGCACCTCCGCCGAGCGCAACGCGGAGCGGAACAGCGGTCCGATCACCCCGGCGAGCTGGTCCGGGCGCCCGATCGTGGCGTGTGCGGTGCCGCCGAACACCCGGCGCAGCGATGCCACGTCGGTGCCCGCACCTATGGTCAGGCACACGCAGCCGATCCCGCGCCGACGGGCCTCGGACAGCGCCCGGCGCGCATCGGCGGCGCCGTAGGCCCGCTCGTACCCATGGTCGTAGGCAAGGCCGTCGGACAGCAGCACGAGCAGCCGCCGTGCCGTGCCACCGCTCGCCTCCAGCACCGACGAGCCATGCCGGATGGCGGCGCCAAGCCGGGAGTAGGCTCCGGGTTCCAGGCTGTTCAGCCGCCGGATGATATGGACGTCGAGATGGTCGTCGAACCGCTTGACCGGCACCATGGTTACCGCCGTGCGTCCCTGCGAGTAATAGGCGTAGAGCGAGACGCGGTCGCCGAGGTCGTGCAGCGCGACGGTCAGGTTGGCCACCGCCGTGCGCTGTTGTTCGTGCACGGTGCGCCCGACCGTTCCGGGCTCGGCGGCCGAACCCGACACGTCGAGAAGCAGCAACGCTGACAGGTCGCGGCGGCGCCGCAAGCTGTCGGTGTACACCGACTCGTCGGGCACCGAGCCGGCCCGCACCTCGACTCGGGCCTCGACGGCGGCGTCGATGTCGATGTCGTCCCCCTGCGATTGGCGGTGACGACGGTACAAACCCATGCCGAGTCGCGACAACGGCCGTCGCACGCCGACGGCGTTCTCGATCGCCCGCGTCGCCGAGACCTTGATCTGCGGCTCGACCTCGCGCACCGTGCACCACGCCGGCCGGTAGCGCTTGCGCGCGACGTCCCATTCCGGATACCGGACGCCATCAGCGGTGGCGCCGTTGACATCCTCGCTCGCGGTCGAGGCCAGCGACGACACGGCGTGCGCACCCCGTTTTGCGGAGTCGCTGCGATGCGTCGCGGCATCCGCGCCGGGCGGTCCGCCGCCGCTGCCGTGCGCACCCCGCCGTTTCGGCGACAGCATCGTCGTCAGCCACTTGCCGATGAAGCCGCCTCCGCCGACCGGGCTGGTGAACAGGTCGGGATCGGCGGAATCGTCGACCTCGCCGTCGTCGAGCTCCGCCAGCTCCTGCGGGCCACTTTTCCGCCGCACATGTTGGGCGTCGCTCTCTTCGTCTTTCGTGGCGACCCGGGCGCTCGCGGCCAGCACCTTGGCCGCGCGGATCACGCCGAACGCCGGCGCCGGGTCGCCAAGGAGCGCCCGCCCGCTGGCCAGGTCCAACGACGCGGCCGGCGACTCGGCGCGGCTCGCGATGTCGCGATTGCCCAGCGACGCCAAAACCGTTGGTAGCAGATGCTCATTGGCGACCAACGCGCGGTGGCCCTCAACCGCGAGGTAGCGCTTGGCCAGTCACGGGTGGCGGACCAGGCACCGCAGGACGCCGGGGTCCAGGCTGCCCGCCGCGATCATCGACGCCTGCACGGCGACGGCTTCGAGTTTGGCGCGGGCCGGGGCGTCCATATCGACGTGAATCGTCTGGCCATCCGTCCAGGCCGGCTCGCCCGAGGACAGCCCGGCAACCGCAACTGCCCGGCCCGCCAGCGCGGACGCAAGCATGCCCAGGGTCTGCCACCGCTGAGCACCAGCGTCGTCAACCACGCCACCTCCGACTTATTGACCAAATATCTGTTCCGCCGTAGAGTCCGGCTTCACGGCAGTCAACGAATCGGGAGCGCGTCTCGATTGCCTTGACCGGCCAGGTGGCTGTGGTCACCGGTGGTAGACGTTGTTGACCAACAAAATGCACCACCGTAAAGTCCGGCTAAGTCGCAGTTAGCCACGACCAGAGCCAAGGAAAAGTGGACTTCTCCTATCCGGCGGAATTGGAACAGTTCCGCATCGCGCTGCGCGACTGGCTGTGCGCGAACCTGACCGACGAACTGGTAGCCGCCCGCCGGCCCTCGGGCCGCGACGATGCGTCATTCGAGATGCTGCGCGGCTGGAGCCGCACGATGTCGGACGCCGGATGGGCCGCGGTCTCCTGGCCCCGCGAATACGGCGGTCGCGGAGCGACCGTTCTCTAGCAGCTGATCTACACCGAGGAGACCACGCGCGCGCGGGCTCCGATGCCGCTCAACGTCATTGGGATGAACAATATCGCTCCCGCGATCATGCAGTACGGCACCGAAGAACAGAAGAAGACGCTGCTGCCCCGGATGATGCGCGCCGACGACATCTGGTGCCAGGGCATGTCGGAGCCCGAGGCCGGATCCGACCTCGCCTCGCTGCGCACCCGCGCGGTCGCCGACGGTGACCACTTCGTCGTCAACGGCCAGAAGATCTGGACCTCGCTCGGGCACCGCGCGCACTGGTGCCAGCTTTATGTGCGCACCGATCCCGACGCTCCGAAGCACCAGGGGATCTCGTGCCTGATCGTCGACATGAGCCTGCCCGGCATCGAGGTCCGTCCGCTCGTCACGCTGAACGGGGAAAGGGATTTCGCCGAGGTGTTCTTTCACGACGTGCGGGTGCCGGCCGACGCGTTGCTGGGTCCGCTCAACGGGGGTTGGCAGGTTGCCACCACCACGCTCAGTCACGAACGGGCCGGGGCCGCACGGCTCTACGCCGAGATGCAGGTGCGACTGGAAGAACTGGTCGACGACATCGCCGCACAAACCGACGCGCTCGAAGACGCGGTAACGCTGCGTCGCCTCGGCGAAATCGCGGTCCGCATCAAATATCTCGAGGTCCTGTGTCAGCGGTCGATCTCGGCGACACTGCACGGCGGCTCGGAGATCACCGCGTTCGGATCGGCCAGCCTCGCCAAGACCGTATGGGGTGAGATCGGACAGGACATGGCCGCGTTGGCTTTCGACGTGCTGGGCGCCCGCGGCGACAACGCCGCGTGGGCGAACTACCGTCTCACCTCGCGCTCGCTGACCATCGCGGGCGGAACCACGCAGATCAACAAGAACATCACCGCGCAACGCGTCCTCGGATTGCCACGCAAATGAACCTCGAACTCACCGACGAGCAGGTCGCACTGCGCGACACCACCCGCCGCTTCCTTGCCGACAAGGCTCCGATCTCGGGTCACGTGCGCGAACTGCTCGACGATCCGGCCGGTATCGAGGACGCGGTCTGGCGTGGCCTGGCCGACCTCGGCACCACCGGGCTGTTGGTGCCGGAGGAGCACGGCGGCGCCGGGATGACGATGATCGAGGCCGGCGTGGTGGCCGAAGAGCTCGGCGCCGCGCTGCATCCCGGTCCGTGGTTGTCGACCGCGGTGGCCGCGCCGCGCGCCTTGACTCATCTCTGCGACAACGCCTCCGCCGCAACAATTTTGGCCGGCATCGCCGGCGGGACGACGATCGCCACCGTCAGCTTCTTGGACTTCGAGAACGTCGCGGTGTACGCCGGCGATGTCCTGCGGGGCGAGCTCGGCGACGTGTCCGACGCCGCGGCGGCCGACATCCTGCTGGTGCTGGCCGAAGAACCAAACGGCACCGGGCTTTTCGCGGTGAACACCGACACTGCGACGGTCACGGTAGCGCCCGAGCGCGGTATCGACCAGACCCGCAAGCAGTTTCGCGTCCGGCTCGACGGCACGCCCGCGCGGCGGCTGGCTACGGCGGCACCGGCCGACGTTGCGGCGGTGATCGACGACCTGCTGATCGCCACCGCGGCCGACGCGCTCGGCGCCGCCCGGGCCGTCATGGACCTCGCCGTCGAATACGCGAAAGTCAGAAAGCAATTCGGTCAGGTCGTCGGGTCGTTTCAGGCGATCCAGCACCTCTGCGTCGACATGTACGAGACGGTCGAACTGGCCCGCAGCGGGGTGATCCATGCGCTCTGGGCCGCCGACGCCGCCACGCCCGAGGAAAGGCATCTCGCCGCGGCGCGGGCGAAGGCGTTCGCCGGGCGACTGGCCACCGTCGGCGACACGGCGATCCAGGTGTTCGGCGGGATCGGCTACACCTGGGAACACGACGCGCACCTCTGCCTCAAGCGCCTGCTGAGCTGGAGCGCGCTTCTCGGCGGGCCCGACCGGTATCTCGCCGAAGTTGGTGCGCGCCTTACCAAGAGAGGCCGCTGATGGATATCGAATACCTGCCGACCGCCACCCGTTCCGCTACGGCTCGGACTCGCAGGCCCGGCGCTGGCTGGTGGTCGGGCTGGACAGGTGGGGCGGCCCCGGACTCCAGGACCTTAAAATGGGTTGTCACCGCTGTTAGCAGCGCATTTGAGCCGGGTTTCCGATTGGGCAATCTGATAACCTCTAACAAAGATTTGGTTCGGCAGGAGGACGGATGCGCAGCTTGGCCCGGTCGCAGTCCTCTCGGTATGCGCACCGTTAGCCATGGCCAAAGCCGAGACCTTGGCTAAGGGCAAGCGGGCAACGGCCGATCGTCTGGATCAGGCCGGCAACGACGACTCCGGGACGCGTCGCACCGAGATCCTGCAGACCGCCGCGTCTTTGATCGCGTCCTCGGGATTGCGCACCTCGTTGCAGGAGATCGCCGACGCGGCGGGCATTCTGCCCGGGAGCCTGTATCACCACTTCGAATCCAAAGAAGCGATCCTGATCGAGCTGATCCGCCGCTATCAAGACGATCTGCACCGCATTGGGGAAAACGCCAAGGCGAGGTTGGACGACGCCGATTCGCGACCGGCCGCCGCGAAAATCATCGAGCTGGGGTCGGCGGTCGCCAACTGTGCCGTGCAGCATCGGGCCGCGCTGCAGATGTCGTTCTACGAGGGACCGAGCGCGGACCCGGAATTGATGAATCTGACCCGGCAGCAGTCCGTCGCGGTGCAAGAGGCGATGGTGCAAACGCTGCGTGCAGGCCGCTGGAGCGGCTACATCAAACCCGACATCGACCTCCCCACGCTGGCCGACCGCATCTGCCAGACCATGCTGCAGGTCGGGCTCGACGTCATGCGCCACAACTCCGCGCCCGACCAGGTGGCAGAGCTGCTGTGCCGAATCATCTTGCAAGGGTTGGCGGCCCGGCCACCCACCGATGCGGCGCTGGATCGGTCCAACGCCTTCGCGGCCGCCAGCGCGGTGATCGAATCGTGGGCCGACGACAGCGACGCCGATCCCAGCGACAAGGCCGCCCATGTCCGTGCGGTGGCACGAACCGAATTCGGTCGCAAAGGTTATGAGGCCACCACGATTCGCGACATCGCGTCGGCGGCGGGGCTTGGCACCGGCACCGTCTATCGGGTGATCGGCTCCAAGGACGAACTTCTCGACTCGATCATGGTGTCGTTCGGGCAGAAGGTCGAGGCCGGATGGGTCAGCGTGCTGCGCTCAGATGCCACGCCGGTCGAGAAGCTGGACGCGCTGAGCTGGATCAACGTCAACGCGCTGGACCGATTCTCCGACGAATTCCGGATTCAGTTGGCATGGATGCGGCAATCACCGCCGACCGCCAATCCGGGCTGGTCGTATCCCACCCGGCTGCGACAGATGAAATCCCTGCTCTCCGAAGGGATCCGCTCCGGCGAGATCCGCATCGACGCTCCGTCCACCGCGATGCTGGCGCGCTGCGTCATCGGGCTGCAGTGGATCCCGGAGAACATTCTGCGCGAAATCGGCAAGCGACCGGCGCTGGTGCACATCCGTGACACCGTGTTGCGCGGTGTAGCCGGGCGCGGCAAGTAGAAGCAGCGTCATTTAAACCGAGCCCGGTATTGAACCAAATAACTGTTACCCATACAGTTGAGCGGTTAGAACCGCGTTGGCATTATCCGAGAAGGGGATTTCCATGACCATTGTCGATCGGTTGCGCTACGACGGTAAGCGCGCACTCGTTGTCGGCGGGGCGACCGGCATGGGCGCTGCGGCGGCCAAGGCGGCGGCGGAACTCGGAGCCGAAGTCATCGTGTTGGACTACGCGCCGGTGGACTACGACGTTGCCCAGGCGGTACAGGTGGACCTGCGCGACCCCGCCTCGATCGACACCGCGTTGGGGCAGGTCGAGGGCCCAATCCACGCTCTGTTCTCGGCCGCCGGTGTCGCCGACGGAACGACCGACCTGTTGAAGATCAACTTCATCGGCCACCGCCACCTGATCGACCGGCTGCTGGAGAACAACCAGCTACCCAACGGCTCGGCCATCTGCTTCATCTCCTCGGTTGCCGGCATGGGCTGGGAGAACGACCTGGACCTGATCAACGAGTTCCTGGCCACGCCGGACTATGCGGCCGCCGTGGCCTGGTCGCAGGCCCACGAGGCCGAGGGCATCATCCACTACGGCACCAGCAAGAAGATCATCAACGCCTACGTGGCCAACCAGGGATACCCCCTGCTAAAGAAGGGCATTCGCATCAACGCGATCTGTCCCGGCCCGACCGATACCCCGCTGGCCCAGGCCAACGCGGACCTGTGGCTCTCCTTCGCCCAGGACTACCGCGACGAGACCGGCTCCAAGGTGCACACCCCGGAGCAGATGGGCGACGTCATGGCGTTCCTGAACAGCGAGGCCGCCAGTGGCGTCAGCGGCGTCACGCTGCTGGTGGACACCGGACACACGATGGCATCGGTGACCGGGTCGTACGCACCGGGTAAGCCGCTGATCGACCTGATCATGGGCAAAGTCAAGCTGTAATCATCGCGCCCGACCACCGGGCGATTTGATCTCGCGCCGCCAGGTCGCCGAGCCGGCGCAATGCCGTGCGGGCCACCGTCATGCGGTTCGTGTCTCGGTGACGCCATCGACTGCTTTTGCCAACCGGAGAGTTCTCCGGTACTTTCGCGGCAGTAGCGGAGAACTCTCCGCTAAGAGCCTCGGGCGGGAGTGGGCCTTGTATTACATCAAGCTGGGCAAATCGGGATTAGACGTGTCTCCCAACGCAATTGGTGCCATGACGTACGGCGATCCCCGGCGCGGACATCCCGTGTGGTCGCTGCCCGAAGACCAGTCGCGGCCCTTGATCAGACACGCAATCGAAGCCGGGATCAACTTCTTCGATACCGCTAACATGTATTCGCAGGGAAGCAGTGAAGAGATCCTGGGCCGTGCCCTACGCGACTACGCCAACCGGGACGACGTTGTCATCGCGACCAAGCTGAGACACCCGATGCGTTCGGGACCGAACGGAACAGGCTTGAGCCGCAAGGCAATCATGACCGAGATCGACCATTCGCTGCGCAGATTAGGCACCGATTACGTCGACCTCTATCAGATTCACCGAAACGATCACACCACCCCGTTGGAGGAAACTCTCGAGGCCCTGCATGACCTGGTCAAGGTCGGAAAGGTCCGCTATCTCGGTGCGTCGTCGATGCCGGCCTGGGAGTTTTCCAAGGCCCTCCATCTGCAGCGGGCCAACGGCTGGGCGCGATTCGTCTCGATGCAGAACCACTACAATTTGTTGGCCCGCGAGGAGGAACGCGAGATGATCCCGCTCTGCCTCGACGAGGGTGTTGGCACCATCGTCTGGAGTCCGTTGGGGCGCGGCAGGCTCGCCCGATCGTGGCGGGACGCCAAAGCCACCGCACGGTCGTCGAATGACGGATTCGCCGACATGCTGTATGCCGCTGGTGATAACGGCTCCGACAAGGCCATCGTCGACGCCGTCGGCTCCGTCGCTGCGGAGCACGACGTCAGCCGCGCCCAGGTGGCGCTGGCCTGGCTGCGCGCCCAACCGGTGGTGACAGCGCCCATTGTCGGAGCTAGCAATGTCGGCCAGATCGACGACGCGATCGCCTCCCTCGAGCTCCACCTCACCGAAGCCGAAATGCAGAAACTGCAGGCGCCGTACACGCCACGCTACGACTTCCAGGGCATCTCGGATGACAGGCTAGCGCAGGCGATAATGGCGCAAATACCGCAATTGTCCACTGCCGGATAGCGATTCGGCGAAAGCGAACACGACGAACACGCGGTGCGACCGCGATCGCCGGCTTCGTTGTCGCGTTGGGCATGCACTTGTGCAGTGTGAACGCATTTCGGCCGCAAAGGTGTTTACTTCGGCATCGGTCTGAAGCGTTCGATTCGAAGGGAAACCAACACATTGCGTTATGTGCTCAAACCCGAAGATATCCCAACGGCATGGTTCAACGTGGCGTCCCGCCTTCCCATGCCACTCCCACCACCGCAGCATCCGGTCCTCGATCGGGAGGCTGACCGCGACGATCTTCGCGCGATTTTTCCCGCCGCCTTGATCGAACAGGAGATGTCCGCCCAACCCTGGATCGACGTGCCGGGTGAAGTGCTCGATATCTTAAGGCTTTGGCGTCCCACCCCATTGGTGCGTGCCATGCGTCTCGAACGTGCACTGGAAACCCCCGCCCGGATCTATTTCAAGGACGAGTCGGTGTCGCCGGCCGGTTCGCATAAGGCCAATACTGCTGTCGCGCAGGCGTACTACAGCAAAGCCGAAGGCATCTGCCGAATCACCACCGAAACCGGTGCGGGACAATGGGGTAGCGCGTTGTCGATGGCCTGTCAATTCTTCGACCTGAATTGCCGTGTCTTCATGGTGGATGCGTCGCACCGGCAAAAGCCGTATCGCCGCGTCCTGATGGAGACCTGGGGCGCCGAGGTGATCGCCAGCCCGTCCTCGACGACCGAGGCGGGAAGATCGGCCAGGCAACGCGATCCCGACACCCCCGGTTCGCTCGGGATAGCCATCAGTGAAGCCGTCGAGGAGGCACTCGGGGACCCGGATACTCACTATGCGCTCGGCTCTGTGCTAAACCACGTCCTGCTCCATCAGACCGTCATCGGGCTGGAGGCACAGGACCAACTGCGTCTCGCGGGCGAGGGCAGTCCCGACGTCATCGTCGGTTCGTGCGGCGGCGGCTCGAACTTCGCGGGTCTGGCCCTGCCGTTTCTGCAATCAGGCGTCACCGAAGGAGGCAGGCCCCGCCTGGTGGCCGTCGAACCGCGATCGTGTCCGACCTTGACGAAGGGCCAGCTGCGCTACGAATACGGTGACACCGCCGGGCTGACACCGCGGCTATGGATGTACTCGATCGGACGCGACTTTGTTCCGCCGGTTCAGCACGCCGGCGGACTGCGTTACCATGGCGCGGCCCCGATCGTGTCAAACCTTTGCAACACGGCTGGATTGAAGCCGTCGCCTACCCACAACGATCCGTGCTCGAGGCGGCCGTGCGGTTCGCGCGCACCGAGGGCATGGTCCCGGCGCCGGAGACCGGGCATGCGATTCGAGGCGTGATCGACGCGGCGCTGGCCGCGCGCAGCGCCCAACAAGAAACCGTCATCCTGTTCAACTACTCGGGCCACGGCCTGCTCGACTTGGCGGCCTACGAGGATTACTTCCACGACCGTCTGTCCGACGGCTAACCGGAGACGGTCTCCACTTATGCTCGCAGCAGGGCGAACGTCGCCGACCAAGGAGGTGCCGGTCCGTGGCAGACGACAGCGCTACCCCGATTCGCGCCGACGCCGTGCGCAATCGCGAACACATCATCGAGGTGGCGCACGATGCATTCGCCGACTCGGGCACGACATCGCTCAACGAGATCGCGAAACGCGCAGGCGTCGGGGCGGGAACGCTGTACCGCCACTTCCCCACCCGGGAAGCGTTGATCCTCGCCGTATACCGGCACGATGTCGAACGACTGGTCGGTTCGGTCTCCAAATTGCTGCAGGCCCACTCACCGCTTGATGCATTCCGCCTCTGGTTCCAGAAACTCGCCGACTACGTGCGCCTCAAACATGGGCTGGGCGACGCACTACACAGTGCGGCGCTACAGGACGCAATCGACGAAACGTATGCGCCCATAGTGGCTGCCGTCGGCCAGCTGCTCGATGCCTGCATAAGCGACGGCTCGCTGCGATCGGACCTCGACCCCGCGGACGTTCTGCTGCTGATGAGTTTTCTGTGGCGGACCGGGGCGAGAACGGAGGGGAAACGGCAGGCCAAACGGATCATGGAGCTCGCGATCGAGGGGCTACGAAACCCGTGACCTGGGCCGCCGCGCAACCGGCGCGGCTGCTGCGACGCGTACGGTCGGGAATATGGCACGGATCATCATCATCGGCGGCCACGGCAAGGTCGCGCTGCACCTGGCTCGAATCCTGACCGAGCGCGCAGACGAGGTGAGCTCGGTCCTCCGCAATCCCGCCCACTGCGACGACGTCGCCGCCACCGGCGCCAAACCGGTGGTCGCCGATATCGAGCAGCTCGACACGAACGCGTTGGCCGAGCTGCTGGCGGGGCACGACGCGGTCGTCTTCTCCGCCGGCGCGGGTGGCGGCAACCCGGCGCGTACGCATGCCGTCGACCGTGACGCGGCGATCCGGGTGATCGATGCCGCCGCCCAGGCCGGCGTCAAGCGGTTTGTGATGGTCTCCTACTTCGGCGCTGGCCCGAATCATGGTGTACCGCAGGATGATCCGTTCTTCGCCTACGCGGAGGCCAAGGCCGCCGCCGACGAGCACCTGCGGGCCAGTGATCTCGACTGGACGGTGCTGGGTCCCGGGCGGCTCACCCTGGACGAGGCGTCCGGGCGGATCGCGATCGGGCCGGCGCACGGCGCCGAAAATGGTTCCGTGTCGCGCGCCGACGTCGCGCTCGTCGTGGCTGCCGTGCTGGCCGACGATTCGACCATCCGGCGAACGATCGAATTCAACAATGGCGACATCCCGATCGCGCAGGCGCTGAAAGGCTGACTAAACTCCATCTCGCAGCTGGTTTGCCCGCGCCGCACCCGCGGCGCGGGCATCGAGCGAAGCAACGTGAGTAACGCTTCGCGAGAGGGAACCCGGTGAGAATCCGGGACTGTCCCGCAACGGTATGCAGGAACGACCGCCGTCAGAGTTTTTGGCAAGCACTGGTCACCGGGTCCGCCCGAAGACTGGGAAGCGACGGCCACTAGGAGCACCACCTGAGTGCGCGCCTGCGAGTCCGGAGACCTGCCAGTTGTGCCGGGCGCGCCGCGTCCGGCGGCTCATCGCCTCGTGGAATGGGCGTTAGGCTGCAGCCGTTGTGGTGGGTACTGATGTGCGTACCGCGAACGGCTCAGCTGCACGTCCGCTGGCGGTGACCACCACGCTGATTGAAGGACGAATATCGTGACACCCCAAGCGTTTACCGCAACAATTGTCGGCTCCCCACGGATCGGCCCGAACCGCGAACTCAAACGCGCGACCGAGGGCTACTGGAAAGGCCGGACCAGCCGATCCGAACTCGAAAGCGTCGCCGCGACCCTGCGCCGCGACACGTGGAAAAGCCTGGCCGACGCCGGCCTGGACTCGGTACCGGTGAACACCTTCTCCTACTACGACCAGGTGCTCGACACCGCGGTCATGCTCGGCGCGTTGCCGCTCCGGGCCGCACAGGTTCCCGACGATCTGGACCGCTATTTCGCCGCGGCGCGCGGCAACTCCGATGTCGCGCCGCTGGAGATGACCAAGTGGTTCGACACCAACTACCACTACATCGTTCCCGAGATCGAGCCCGCGACGAAGTTCACCCTGAACCCGCACAAGGTGGTCTCCGAGCTGAAAGAGGCTCTCGAGCAAGGGATTCCGGCACGACCGGTCGTGATCGGCCCGGTCACCTTCCTGCTGCTGAGCAAGGGCGTCAACGGCGGCGGCGCGCCGATCGACCGGCTGCAGGAGCTCGTGCCGATCTACTCCGAGCTGCTGGGCCTGCTGGCCGACAATGGCGCGCAGTGGGTGCAGATCGACGAACCGGCGCTGGTCACCGACATCTCTCCGGACGCACCTGCGCTGGCCGAGGCGGTCTACAACGCGCTGGGCAAGCTGAGCAACCGGCCGGCCATCTGCGTCGCCACCTACTTCGGTGACCCCGGCGACTCGTTGGGAGCGCTGGCCCGCACACCGGTCGAGGCGATCGGCGTCGACCTCGTCTACGGCGCCGACACCGCGCTGGCCGCGGTCCCCGAGCTGGCGAACAAGATCCTGGTGGCCGGCGTGGTCGACGGACGCAATATCTGGCGCACCGACCTGCAGGCGGCACTCGGCAAGCTGACGAACCTGCTGGGTTCGGCTGGAAGCGTTGCGGTTTCGACCTCATGCTCGACTCTGCACGTGCCGTACTCGCTGGAGCCCGAGACCGGCCTGGATGACGCGCTGCGCAGCTGGCTGGCGTTCGGTCAGGAGAAGGTCGCCGAGGTGGTGACGCTGGCTCGCGCGCTGCGGGACGGTCGCGACGCCTTGTCGAAGGACATTGCCGAGGAGATCGCGGCCTCCAACGCCGCCGCCGCCTCGCGCACGAGTGACCCACGGCTGCACAACGACGGACTCCGGACCCGGCTCGATTCGATCCTGGCGTCCGGCGTGCATCGCGGCGACGCCGCACAACGGCGAACCACCCAGGCGGAGCGGCTGCACCTGCCGCCGTTGCCGACCACGACGATCGGGTCGTTCCCGCAGACCGTCGAGATCCGGAAGGCGCGGGCCGCGCTGGTCGGCGGTGGGGTCGATGAAGCCGAGTACGACCGGCGGATGAAGGAGGAGATTTCCGACGTCATCAAGCTGCAGGAGCAACTCGGCCTCGACGTGCTGGTGCACGGCGAGCCGGAGCGCAACGACATGGTGCAGTACTTCGCCGAGCAGCTGGACGGCTTCTTCGCCACCAAGAACGGCTGGGTGCAGTCCTACGGCAGCCGCTGCGTGCGACCGCCGGTCCTCTACGGTGACGTGATCCGCCAGCAGCCGATGACGGTGGAGTGGGCCAAGTACGCGCAGTCCCTGACCGACAAGCCGGTCAAGGGCATGTTGACCGGCCCGGTGACGATCCTGGCGTGGTCGTTCGTTCGGGACGACCAGCCATTGGACGAGACGGCCAACCAGGTGGCACTGGCCATCCGCGACGAGACGGTGGATTTGCAGTCGGCCGGCATCGCGGTGATCCAGGTCGATGAGCCCGCGCTGCGCGAGCTTTTGCCGCTGCGCCGCGCCGATCAGGACGACTACTTGCGTTGGGCGGTCGGCTCTTTCCGGCTGGCCACCTCCGGAGTCGCCGACTCGACGCAGATCCACACGCACCTTTGCTACTCGGAGTTCGGGGAGGTGATCGGCGCGATCGCAGACCTGGACGCCGACGTGACGTCGATCGAGGCCGCCCGCTCGCACATGGAGGTGCTGGACGACCTGAACTCGGTCGGGTTCGCCAACAGCGTGGGCCCGGGCGTCTACGACATCCACTCGCCGCGGGTGCCGAGCAAGGGCGAGATGGCCGAGTCGCTACGGGCCGCGCTGCGGGCAGTTCCGGCGGAACGGCTGTGGGTCAACCCCGACTGCGGGCTCAAGACGCGCAACACCGACGAGGTGAGCGCGTCGCTGCAGAACATGGTCGCCGCCGCACAGCAAGTCCGCGCGGGGGTCTAGTTCGCGCCCAGCCTAACGCCACTGCGATTTTCATAGCCAAGTTTCGCGGTGGCGTTAGGCTGGCGAACTCTCGTCGTGCTCGGGCTCCTCGACGGGGGGCTCAGCCTCGGCAGCATCCGACAGCACCTGGACCGGCACATCGTCGGCCCAGGGCTGCCGGGTCACCATGTCCGCGACTTTGACGACACCGCGCTCGAATTCACCCGTCGCGGCGTCCACCAGCCGGTAGGACTGGGTCTGTTTGTGGATCGGCTGGGCGTCGAGTAGCACGACCCGCACCTCGCCGGGCCGGAAGCCGCAGCGCTGCTGCATCGCGGCGATCAGCTGCTCGTTGTGCATGTGCCCGTCACCGAAATTCCAGCCGACGGCGGTGCTGCAGATGCGCTCCCCGTCGGTGATGACGTAGTCCTCTTCGTTCCCGTCGGCCATCGCGCGATGCGCCAGCGTGAACAACGCCCGGCCGTGAGTGTTCATGGCGCGGAACGCATATCCGAGATACATCGGGATCTGCGCACGTTCCTTGCCATACACCTTCTCCAGCTGGGCCGCGGGCATGCTGGCGATCGAGACGATGTTGTGGTTGATCTTCTTGTCCGCCGACGCCTTGATACACCACAGTGTGGTGTCCCAGTTACCGGCGTAATAGCGCATGCCGGGCAGGAACGAGATCTTGCGCGGAAACAGGTTGCCCAAGATCACAATCGAGGCGATGAACGCGATGAAAAGCCCGACCAGGACAGGGTTTTTCAGGTCGGTCAGGCCGGTATGGGCGTGGCCGACGAACAACGCGAACACGCCGAAGATCATGAACACGTTCCACTCCAGCGGCACTCCCATCGGGATGGCCGACAGGATGCCGAAGTGGAAGATCACCATGATGGCCGCGGGTACCGCGGTCCACCAGCCGCCGTGTGCGACGAATAGCGCGATGGGCACGCACATTTCGACGGAGGTGCTGAAGTGGGCGAAGACCCGCGACAAGCGGCCGGGCCGCAGATCGTCGGGGAACTTCTCGAAGAACGCCCGCTTGATGAATCGGGGCCGAAAGACCGGGTTGTTCGACATCATCGTCGACATCACGAACGGAAAGTGCTTGTTCAGCTTGGACGTCGCCGCGCCCATCCAAATCACCAGAAAGACCAGTTTGGCGGCGATGATCATGTCGACGCCGCCGAACAGGAAGGTCACCGTCAGCGTCGCGTAGACCTCACCGCGGGCGGCCAGAAAGATCACCTTGTCGCGCAATCCCAGCACCGCGAGCAGCGCCAGGATCAGCACGATCCGCCAGGTGGGTATCAAACCGACCTGGGTGCCCAGCTCCGGCACCGGGCCGGTGCCGTCGGCGAACAGGGTCAGGAAGATCACCAGCAAGAGCAGCCCGTACAGCGCGTTGTCGACTAGGGTCCGGGCGGTGCCCTTGGTCCCCGGGACGCGCTTGGGCCACGGGGGCAGCCGGATGGTGTCGGGCCGCAACCAGTACAGGATCGAGCCCAGCGGCGGGTTGAACCGGTTGTTCAGCGGCCCGAAGCCGCAGCCCAGCCCGATCACCTCGAAGAGCATCGTGTAGAGCACGACCTTCTCGAACACGATTGGCTCGCAGTACCACGACAGCACGTTGGTGAACGCCAAGCCGCGGGTGGTCGCCACCGCAAAAACCCACGCGAACAGGATGTAAAGCAGAATCTTTCCGACATAGAACAGGTGCAGAATGACCGGCGTTCCGAAGCCCACCTCGGCCCAATGTCGGGCCATCGGCCGGATCTTTTCGCTGCGGGACAGCTTGCTCCACTCGTCGATGTCGACCTGCGGCAGTTCGGGTTGGAGAAATCCCATGGTTGTCCACCCTAGAACCCGTTCTCGCGAAGCGTGTTGCGGATCGCGGATGACATCCTTTGCCCACGGGTTATCCGCCGGATAGCGTGATGCCTTGGCACCTGCTTAGGAGATGTCGGTCATGAGCAGACTTCGGGTCCTGATATCGGCCACGGCGTTGGCGAGCGCGACCGCCGCCACCGCCGGCACCGCGCACGCCCAGGCACCCGCCCCGGGTGATTCCTGCACGGAGCTGCACGCCACCACCCAAGACGCCAATGGCCGGACGATGTGGTGCAACCCGACCATGACCGGCAACCACAACCTGGTCTGGCAATACGGCGGGCCCGGCGAATAGCCGGCCTACCGCAGGGCCAACGCCCGCTGCGCGCGCCCCGAGTAAGCACTCAACGGGCGGATCAAGGAGTTCGACGCGGCCTGCTCCATGATGTGGGCGGTCCACCCGGTGATCCTGCTCATCACGAAGATCGGCGTGAAGCAGGCGATGTCGAACCCCATCAGGTAGTACGCCGGACCCGTTGGGAAGTCGAGATTGGGCAAGATCCCGGTAGCGTCGAACATCTCGGCTTCCAGGATGTTGTAGATGTCCAGCCAGCGCTGGCCACCGGCGTGGGAGCGCGTCGCGGCGACTCGGCGCAGCGCCTCCTTCATCGTCGGCACCCGGGAGTCACCGTTCTTGTAGACCCGGTGCCCGAAGCCCATGATCTTCTCTTTGCGGGCGAGCTTGCCGCGCAACCATTCTCGCGCGTTGCCCGGGTCACCGATCTCGATCATGTCGTGCATGACCGCCTCGTTCGCGCCGCCGTGCAACGCGCCCTTGAGCGCACCGATGGCCCCGGTGACCGCGCTGTAGATGTCCGACTGCGTCGACGTCACCACCCGCGCGGCGAACGTGGAGGCGTTGAAACCGTGTTCGGCATAAAGAATCATCGACTGCTCGAAGGCTTTCACGACGTGGGGTTCGGGCACCTCGCCGAAGCACATCTGCAGAAAGTTCTCCGTGTATCCCAGCCCGCTGTGCGGGGGGATCGGCTCCAGCCCGCGTCGGCGCCGCATGTCCACCGCGACGATGGTCGGCAGCACCGCGAGCATGCGCAGCGACTTGGCCCGGTTGGCCGAGTCGTCGTCCTCGTCGGGATCCTCGGCACCCAAGAAGCTGATCGCGGTGCGCACCACGTCCATCGGATGGCAGTTGTCGGGGAGCTTGCTCAACAGCGACAGCATCGATCGGTCGATCCGGCGACTCGCGCGTTCGCGCTGGCTGAACAGCGCCAGCTCGGCGTCGGTAGGCAATTCGCCGCGCCAGAGCAAAAACGCCACTTGCTCAAAGCTGCAGTGGGCGGCCAGATCCTGGACCGGATATCCGCGATAGGTCAGCGAATTGGTCTCCGGCACCACCTTCGAGATGGCGGTGGTATCCACCACCACACCGGCGAGGCCCTTCTTGATGTCAGCGGTCGGCGCGGTCATGACTGCTTCCCTTCGAGCGTGAAATTGTAAGTATCGGTGTCGAATTCGTTGTAGTCCTCATAACGCAGCAGCGAGTACAGCCGGCTGCGGTGTTGCATCCGCTCCAGCAAATCGAATTGCGTTCCCGACGACTCGATTTCGCGCAGGCCCGCCTCGAACGCGAACATCGCAAGGCGCAGGGTGGTGACCGGGTAAATGACGACGTTGTAGCCGACGTCCGCGAGTCGACGCGCGCTCAGTAGCGGCGACTTGCCGAATTCGGTCATATTGGCCAGCAAGGGAACGTCGACCGCGGCGCGGAACGCCTCGAACTCCGACACTTCGGTCAACGCTTCGGTGAAGATCAGGTCGGCTCCCGCGTCCGCGTCCGCACGGGCCCGGTCGATCGCGGCGGGCAGACCCTCGATTCCCGCGGCATCGGTGCGTGCGCAGATGACGAAGTTGGGGTCGCGCCGCGCGGATATCGCTGCGCGCAAACGCTTTACCATGTCAGCGGCCGGGACGACGGCTTTGCCGTCCAGGTGACCGCAACGCTTCGGGCTGACCTGATCCTCGAGGTGACATCCGGCTAATCCGGCGTCCTCCAGGACCGTCACCGTACGGGCGGCGTTGAGCGGCGCGCCGAATCCGGTGTCCGCGTCGATCAGCGTGGGCAGGTTGGTGGCGGCGGCGATCTGCGCGCCCCGGCCCGCCACCTCGGTCAGCGTCGTCAAACCGATGTCGGGCAGGCCGAGATCGGCGGCCAGAGCGGCGCCGGACACATAGACCCCCTCGAAGCCCGCTTCGGCAACAGCCTTGGCCACCAGCGGCGAGAAGGCACCCGGAAGCCGTTGCAGCCGACCAGAATCCAGACCTGCGCGTAGTGCGACACGCTTGTCGGCGGCGCTGGACGCGGAGCCGATCACCGGCCCACTCATCGGAAGATCCCCGACGCAGTCACCGGCGCCTTGTCCAGCACCCGCGGATCGACCACCACATTCAGCGCTCCCAGCGCACCACCCTTCAGATCGGCGAGCGAGTCGACCGTGGACAAGAATCGTTGCTGCTCAGCGGGTTCCACGACGTCGTCGGCCAGCTCGGTGAACTTGCGCACGTACTGATCGCGGGCGAATGGCCGGGCGCCGAGCGGGTGGGCGTCGGCCACCGCCAATTCGTCGGTGATCACCTCGCCGCTCTTCAGCGTCACCTCCGCGCGCGCCCCAAAGGCCTTCTCCACTGGGTCATTCGAGTGGTAGCGGCGAGTCCATTCCGGATCCTCGACGGTGGAAATCTTGTGCCACAGTTCAACGGTGTCGGCCCGATGCGCGCGCTCGGGAGCGTAGGAGCGCTCGTGGTGCCAGCTGCCGTCTTGCAGCGCGACCGCGAAAATATAGGGCAACGAGTGATCCAGCGTCTCGCGCGAGGCGTCCGGGTCGAACTTCTGCGGATCGCCGGAGCCGGTGCCGATCACGTTGTGGGTGTGATGGCTGGTGTGCAGCACGATCGTCGCGACCTGATCGAGGTCGCCGATCCGCTCACGTAGCCGGCGCGCCAGGTCGATCGGCGCCTGGCTCTGGTACTCCGCGGAGTGCTCCTTGGTGTAGCTGTCCAGAATCGCGCGCTTGGGTTCACCGGCCTCCGGCAGCGGCACTCGGTAGGTGCGCTCGGTGCCACCGAGCAGCCAGGCGATGACGCCGTCCTCGCCTTCCCAGATCGGCGCCGGCGATCCCTCGCCGCGCATCGCCCGGTCGACCGCCTCGATGGCGATCTTTCCGGCAAACGCGGGCGCGAACGCCTTCCAGCTGGAGATCAGACCCTTGCGGGATTGGCGGGTGGCCGTGGTCAGGTGCAGCGCTTGCCCGACCGCCTGATAGATGGTGTCGGCGTCCAGCCGAAGCATCGTCCCGACCCCCGCGGCGACCGACGGCCCCAGATGCGCGACATGGTCGATCTTGTGCTCGTGCAGGCAGATTCCCTTGACGAGATCGATCTGGATCTCGTACGCGGTGGCCAGGCCGCGGATCAGGTCCGTGCCCCGCACATCGAGCTGCTGGGCGACGGCGACGAGCGGCGGGATGTTATCGCCCGGATGGGAGTAGTCGGCGGCCAGGAACGTGTCGTGAAAATCAAGCTCGCGCACCGCGACGCCGTTGGCCCAGGCCGCCCACTCCGTCGAATAGGTGCCCGGCACGCCGAACACCCGTGCTCCCCGCTTCACCGGATGCGCCAGCGCCTGCTCGCGCGCCACCGTGACGGGTCGCCGGATCACCGACGCGGCACTGACGGCGGCATTGTCGATGATCCGGTTGCGCACCATCTCCGCGGTCTCCGGATCGACGGCGACCGGATCGGTGGCGACCGCGGCGATCTTGGCGGCCAGATGCTCGCTGCGGGGAAAGTCGTCGGCGCTGCGCCGCGCCCGAAGCTCGTGCATCAACATGATCCGCACACTATGCAAGCTCGGCCGGGTTGAAAAGCCCCTGTAAATGTGTATTTTTGTGGCCTCATTCGGCAAAATTTGCGAACTTTGCGAACACCATAGGGAGTAACATCTCAGCGGTGGCCCGGTCCTTCGCTCGACCTTCTTCGAAGACGTTCTCCGGCGCCCGGCTGCGACGACTGCGCCAAGATCGCGGGCTCACCCAGGCGGCGCTGGCCCAGGCTTTGGAGCTGTCCACCAGCTACGTCAACCAGCTGGAAAACGACCAGCGCCCGATCACCGTCGCCGTGCTCATCGCGCTCACCGAGCGCTTCGACCTGCCGCCGCAATACTTCTCCTCCGACAGCGACGCCCGGCTGGTCGCCGACCTGTCGGATCTGTTCACCGAGACCGGTGCCGAGCACGGGATCACCCGGTCCCAGGTCGAGGAGTTCGTTGCCCGCATGCCAGAGATCGGCCGCAGCCTGGTCACCGTGCACCGCCGTCTCCGCGATGCCACCGAGGAGCTGGAGGGATATCGATCGCGCGCAACCGCCGAAACCTCACTGCCGCTCGAACGCCCGATGCCGTTCGAGGAGGTGCGCGATTTCTTCTACGATCGCAACAACCACATCGGCGAACTCGACGTCGCCGCGGAACGGCTGTTTGCCGAAAGTGGAATGCACCCAGGCGGATTGGACATCCAGCTGACAGATCTGATGCGAGACCGGCTCGGCATCACCGTGGTGGTCGATGACGACCTGCCCGAGACGAGCAAGCGCCGTTACGACGCCGACGCCAAGGTGCTCAAGGTCGCCCGCTGGCTGATGCCCGGCCAACGCGCCTTCCAGATCGCCACGCAACTCGCCCTGCTCAGCCAGTCCGATCTGATCTCGGCGATCGTGGCCACCGACCGCCGGCTCAGCACCGAATCCCGCGGCGTCGCGCGCATCGGTCTGGCCAACTACTTCGCCGGAGCGTTCCTGCTCCCCTACGGCGAATTCCACCGGGCCGCAGAGGAATTGCAGTACGACATCGACCTGCTGGGTCGCCGGTTCGAGGTGGGTTTCGAGACGGTCTGCCACCGGCTTTCCACCCTACAGCGGCCCAAGAACCGCGGTGTCCCGTTCATCTTCGTCCGCACCGACAAGGCCGGGAATATCTCAAAGCGTCAGTCGGCCACCGCATTTCATTTCAGCCGGGTGGGCGGCAGCTGCCCGCTCTGGGTGGTGCACGATGCGTTCGCCCAACCCGGGCGAATCGTCCGGCAGGTGGCGCAGATGCCCGACGGGCGATCGTATTTCTGGGTGGCCAAGACCACCGCCCCCGAAGGTCGCGGATATCTGGGGCAGCACAAGAGCTTTGCCATCGGGTTGGGCTGCGATCTGGCCTATGCCGACAAACTCGTCTATTCGACCGGCGTCGTCCTCGACGACCCGACCACCGCCGTTCCGATCGGGGCGGGCTGCAAGATCTGCAACCGGACCGCCTGTACCCAGCGCGCATTCCCGTATCTCGGCGGCCGGGTGGTGGTCGACGAAAACGCCGGCAGCAGCTTGCCGTATTCGTCGACGGGCCAACACATTTAATTTGCGTCGGCGTCAACCCCTGACCCTGCGCATCAATTCCCTGCGAACCGACTGCTGTCGTCTCGCGATCGGTGTAGTTTGCTGCTCAACGGGGCACAGCAACCGAGGAGCCGGTCGTGGCGGATGTCGATTATTGCGTGGTCGGAGCGGGTTTCGCGGGTTTGACGGCCGCCTTCCGCTTGAAGCAAGCGGGGCACTCGGTGGCCTTGCTGGAAGCCCGCGACCGGGTCGGCGGCCGCACCTTCACGGTGACCGACGACAACGGGACCTGGGTCGACCGCGGCGGCGCGTGGATCGGGCCGGGACAGGACCGGATATACGCGCTGATGAACGAGTTCGGCGTGCCGGAATACAAGCAGCACAACGACGGCGACGCGATCATGATCGTCGACGGCAAAAAGCACCGCTACGGCGGCACCATCCCGTGGACGATGAGCCCGTGGGCGGTGGTCAACCTCGGCTACGGCCTGACCGCGGCCGAGGCGATGTGCAAAGAGATCCCGCGCGACGCGCCGTGGGAAGCCAAGAAGGCCCAGGAGTGGGACCGCATCAGCGTCGGCGAGTGGATCCACAAGAACACGAAATCCAAGCAGGCTCAGGAGATGCTGGACATGGCGCTGGGCGGCACCTACACCTCGGCGGGCGCGGAGACGTCGTTGCTGTGGATGCTGCTGCAGATGGGCTCCGGCGGCGGACCCACCTTCGTCATTTCCGGCAAGGGCGGCGCCCAGGATGCCCGCCCGGTCGGCGGGATGGGCGCCCTCTACCGCCCGATGGAGGCGGAATTGGGTGACGCGCTGCACCTTTCGCAGCCCGTCCGGCTAATCGCCCAGGACGCCGATGGCGTGACGATCACCGCGACCGATTTGACGCTGCGAGCGCGCCGCGTCATCGTCGCGATCCCCCTGGCGATCGCCTCTTCGATCCTCTACGAGCCCCAGCTCCCAGTGGATCGCGCGTTCCTGCACCAGCGGATGCCCAGCGGCGCGGTCATCAAGACCTCGATCTGCTACGACGAGCCGTTCTGGCGTACCGACGGATTCTCCGGTCAGTCCTCGTTCCCCGGATCCCCGGCGACCCTGACTATCGACGCCTGCACCGACAGCGCGGACCCCGGCATCATGTGCGTCATCACCGAGGGACCAGCCGCACGTCGGCTGACCGCCCTCGACGAGGCCGAACAGAAAGAGATTCTGATCGGCGAACTCGTCGATCGGTTCGGCAGCAAGGCCAAGCAGGCGCGGCAATTCCACCTGCAGAACTGGAGCACCGAACGCTACTCCGGTGGCGGCATGATCAGCCACGCCCCCACCGGTGTGCTGACCGAATACGGCTATACCCTGCGCCAACCCTGCGGTCGTATCCACTGGGCCGGAACCGAGAGTTCGGCCGTCATGTGCGGGTGGATCGACGGAGCGATTCGCTCCGGCGAGCGCGCGGCTTCCGAAGTGACGGCCGCCGAAAACGCCGCGGTCGCCTAGCCGCACCGCACCCACCTGGTCATCCCCGGCGTGCCCGTTCGAAAGAAGCAGTGCCACAATGGGCCGAATATCGGCATCACGGGGGCCTGACCAGAGAGTTGACGGGATGGGTGTTAGCCGCCCCGGCCTTTTCGGTCGTCGAGCCACTCGGCGTTACCGACTTCGGCTGCGCGCTAACGCAGGCACCGGTTTTTACGCCACGGAACAGGTTCGGCTGCTCCGAATCTATTTGGGCGCCACCACGTTTCTCTATCTCTACGGCACGCTGCTGGGCAGCATATTTCCGGTCCACCGGGGCCTGGCCCGGGGGAACCCGACCGGAGGCATCGTGGCGATCGTGCTCGGTGTCGCGGCCCTGGTCTGGTTGGCCGTCCGGCGTGACAAGCCCGCGCCCGCGACGGCCGTCGGATCGTGGCCACACCCATCGTGATGGCTTTCCATGTGGCGATTACCGCCGAGTTCGCTTGCCTGATCGCGCCGATGTTTCTGGCCATGTACCTGCGCGCGTTCTACCCGCCGCGCCGCGGTGCGATCCTGGTCGCGACGCTTGCCCTGGCGTCTGTCGTCGCCCTCGCGATCTCACACACGCCGAGGTTTTATATCGACTACCTGATCTTCGTGGTGGCGATCGTCGGAGCAGCCGAGTCATTCGGGCTGGTGATGCGAACCCTGGTCAACGCGGCGTGCACCGATCCCCTGACCCGCCTGATCAACCGGGCGGGCTGGGAGATCGCCACCGCGGACCTGTTGGACCGCTCCCGTTCGGCGGCGAGCACCGTCACCGTCATGGTGCTCGACATCGACAACTTCAAGACGATCAATGACACCCACGGGCACCTGGCCGGGGATGAACATCTGGTCGGCCGCGCCCAGTACTGGCGAAAACTGGCGCCCGCCAATGCCGTTCTGGCCAGGCTCGGCGGTGACGAGTTCGCGGTGTGTATCGCCGACGACGCAAACCTGGCACCGAGCAACTCGGACCAGTTTGTCGCCGACATTCGCCTGCACACCCCGGACACCAGCATCGGCACCGCATCCGCGCCCGGCGCGAACGCCGACATAGCCGCGCTGTTCGCGACCGCCGACGCCGCGCTCTACGACGCGAAGCGAAGGAAACTTCCCGGCGCCCTGGGGATCTAGCCGGCTTGCTTGGCCGGCGGACGGTAGAAGATCAGCAGCTGGCCGATCGCGCCGGCCAGGCCGAGCACCACCGAGATCAGCAGCCCGTTCCAGCCGATCAGCAGGTCGTTGATCCCGAAGATCGCCCAGTCCAGGCTGAGCCGGCCGGGGCCCAGGGTGGCCACCGCGATTGCGCTGATCGCCAGGACCAGGTTGTACTCCCAGCCCTCCTTGACGATGAAGAACCCGTTGTGGCGATGGACGGTCCACGCGGCGACGATCATCAGCGAGACGAAGCCCGCGGCCGGGATCGGCGTGAGCAGACCGGCGGCGAGCCCCAAGCCGGCGGCGATTTCGGTGGTGGCGGCCACGGTTGCGTGGAACTTGCCCGGCTTCATGCCGATGCTCTCGAACCAGCGCGCGGTGCCGGGGATGCGGCCGCCGCCGAAGAATTTGTTGTAGCCATGCGCGGCCAATGTCACGCCCAGCACCAGCCGCAGGATCAGCAATCCGACGTCATAGGGAGTCATACGTGCAAACCTAGATCATCGGGCAGATCGGATGACAGCAGCGGTGAGTGACTGTCTAACAATTCGGCCGCGACTTCGCGGGCCCGGGCACGTTAACTGCGACGAAGCGGGCAGATCCGGCGACGCGCAATGACTTACAGTGCGGCGTCCAGCAATTCCAGATAGGCGTCGACATCGAGGACCGACTCCGCGGTGTGGACGCTGATCGCCACCATCTCGCCGATGCCGTGCACTCCGTGCGTCAGACCCATCGACGGCGACAGTCCCGGATAACCGGCGGTCAGTACCACCCGCGGCTCCCCGAACCATAGATCGGCGGGCCCACGGTTGACGCTGGACACCACCGTGTTGCCCAGCACTTGCGCAGACCGGCTGTCGGGGTCGAATTGCGAGACACCCCAACGCAGTAGCGGGGCGGGCACCGCGGCGAAGGCCCGATCACCCGAGCGGGTGGCCGGATGTTCGAATCGGCGCCGGCCATCGGCCAACTCGGTGGCGATCCGATTCCGCCGCGCTTCCGGCTCCAGCTCCGGGTGCAGCCCGACGACGATATTGCCGAAGTGGTTATGCGCTTGTCGCACACCAGGTTTGGCCATCGGAACTTCTGCGCCCAACGCGTCGGTCGCTCCTGGAAGCAGCCGCGACAGCGCGGTCGACACGGCGGCGAGCACCGCGACGGTGACGGTGGGCCCGCGCAGCTGTGAGCGGTGGCGCACCAGCGTGCGCAGCACCCGGGCGCCGTCAGGG
This sequence comes from Mycobacterium stomatepiae, assembly GCF_010731715.1. Classification (NCBI taxonomy): domain Bacteria; kingdom Bacillati; phylum Actinomycetota; class Actinomycetes; order Mycobacteriales; family Mycobacteriaceae; genus Mycobacterium; species Mycobacterium stomatepiae. The sequence goes on along the minus strand of NZ_AP022587.1, from coordinate 5,214,415 downwards.
CGCGTGTTGGTGCAAAGCGGTGGCCGCGTGCCGGCTCCCGGTGCCAGCAGCCCCGCCTGCGTATCGCGGACCAGCCGGCGATGGCTCCATGCCGCCTGGGCGGCCCCGCCACGCGAACGGGCCCGGCGCCGGCGGATGCACCCCGGGCACCGGAGCCGACCGGCCGAAGAGCCAGGCCGCCAGCGCCGCGCCGCGAATGCCGTCGGCCAGCGCATGCGGTGCCTGCAGCACCGCCACGACACCCGGGCCATCGACACCCGGAATGCCGAGCACCGGCGTGAACACGTGCAGCCGCCAGGGCAGGCGGCGAAGGTCCAGCTGGCCTGCGTAAAGCCCGGCCACCGCCGCCAGGCAGGCGTGCCAACCGCGGTCGGCCAGCTCGTGGTGAACCACCTGCTCGGGCGTCACCGTCGTCGGAACCCACTGCGGATACGTCAGCGAGCATCCGTCGGCGACCCGCAACCTCAGTTCGGAGCAGGCGTCGGCCCGACGCCGAACCGCGTCCAGGGCGCGGACCAGGTCGGCGGGCTCGCCGTCGAATGCGTAGAGCAGGAACTCGTCGCTGGGGACTTTGGCCGACATCCAGTAGAACTGCGCATCGACGGCCGCCATTCGCCGCGCGCCCATGGCGTCAGCCGGGTGAGCCGACGAACGCAAGCACCCGCTCGGCAATCTTCTCGGGCTGTTCCAGCTGCAGAAAATGCCCGGCATGGTCAACAATCGCCACGTCACTGCCGGCGGGCAGCACTTTTGCGGTCCAGTGCGCGAAAGCCGAAGTCATGCATCCGTCGTCGCGGCCGTGCAGATACAACGTCGGCAGAATGGGCACCTCGGTCCACAGCTGGTTCAGTTCCGCATAGCGGTGCGGCGGCTTGGTGTTGCGAAGCGTGGCCCGATAGGTGCCCAACGCCGCGCGCCAGCTTTCCGGTGTTCCGATCGCGGCGTCGACGTGGCGCAGGTCCTCCTCCGCGCCGCGATAGCCCGGAGACCACCGGCGCCACAACCGCGGCAGCACCCAGGACGCGGAACGCTCAGGCAGGAAAGGCAATTGGAAGTAGAACATGTACCAGCTGCGCAACAGCTGACGCGGAATTAGACGAGCCAGCCGCCCCCGCTCGCTCACCTGCCCGCGAAAGGCGGCCGAGACCGGCACCGACATGATCACGGCCTTGGTGAACGGGCTGTTGGGCATCGCGGCCAGGCCGGTGGCCGCCAGTGCGCCCCAGTCGTGTCCGATCACCACGTCGCGATCGGTGCCCCCGGCGGCCTCGCGCACCCGCAGCGCGTCGTCCATGATCGCGCCGACGTGATAGCTGCCGTCGTCCGGAATGGACGACGGTGCATATCCGCGCATGAACGGCGCGACGACGCGCCAGCCGGCCGCCGCAAGGAGCGGGGCCGTCTTGCGCCAGCCGTACGCGGTGTCGGGGAAGCCGTGCAGACACAAGGCGATCGGGGCATCAGGCGGACCCCAGGTGAGCGCCTTGAGATCCGCGGGAGGACCCGGCACGTCGATCCACCTGGGCTCGGTCATCTCGGGTAGTCCGCCATGTTCACTCCTGTTCGGCGCGTCCGCACGGACCAACCTAACACCGGAGCGGTCTGAACTCCGAACCCCTACTGCATCAAGGGTTTTCACCAGATGCTTGCGCCGCCGCGCGTTCGAGGTCGGCGAGGATGATCTTGCGCATGCCGTACATCGCCTGGATAGCGGCCGTCGCGCAGGCCGGATCGGGATGGCTCACCAGCTCGTAGAGCCGCCGCGGGATCACCTGCCAACTCAGCCCGAAGCGGTCCTTGCACCAGCCGCACGGCGCTTCCTCGCCGCCGTCCGTCAGCCGCTCCCAGTAGTAGTCGACCTCGTCCTGGTCCTTGCAGTCGATCGTGAAGGACACCGCCTCGCTGAACGTGAAATGCGGACCGCCGTTGATCGCGATGAACCGGTTGCCGTCCAGCACGAAGGTGCCCGACAACACCGAACCGGGCTCGCCGGGGCCGGCGTCGGTGGCCCGGTTGAGGTCCTCGATCCGCGAGTTCGGGAACACCGAGGCGTAGAAGTTCACCGCCTCCTCCAGGTTGTGGTCGAACCACAGCGAGGGCGTGATCGATGGCACGGGCTTCTCCTATCTGTCGGGTTTCAGGGATAGACCCCGGTAACCGCGAGAACTCATCGAGCGACTATGTAACGTCAGATCGATGAGCACCGTGAGCAGCAGTCCCCAAACGGTCAAATTCGCTGGTGTCGGCGGTATCGGTCTGGTCGCCGACGAGTGGAACCGCGACTCCGCAATCGCGGGCCGACCGTCCATCCTGATGTTGCACGGCGGCGGCCAAAACCGATTCTCCTGGAAGAACACCGGCCAGGTGCTGGCCGACGAGGGCTACCACGTCGTCGCGCTGGACAGCCGCGGCCACGGCGACAGCGACCGGGCGCCAGGCGCGGACTACGCGATCGAAACCCTGATGGCCGACGTCCTGCAGATCCTCGACGCCATCGGCCGCCCAGTGGTGCTGATCGGGGCCAGCATGGGTGGGTTGACCGGCATCCTGGTCGCCGACGCCGCGGGACCGGAGAAGGTGACCGGATTGATCCTGGTCGACGTGGTGCCGCGGTACGAGAAGACCGGCAGCGCCCGCATCCGGGATTTCATGCTGACCAACCTGCACGGCTTCGGCTCCCTCGAGGAGGCGGCCGATGCCGTCTCGGCGTATCTGCCGCACCGGGAAAAACCGCGCAGCCCCGAGGGGCTGCGGAAGAACCTCCGGCTGCGCGACGGCCGCTGGTTCTGGCACTGGGATCCGGCGTTCATGACGGCGCCCGGGGACGACCCGGAGCTGCGCACCGAGCACTTCGAGCAGGCCGCGCAGGATCTGAAGATTCCGGTCCTGTTGATCCGCGGAAAGCTGTCCGACGTCGTCAGCCCCGAAGGCGTCAAGCATTTCCTGGCGACGGTTCCGCGTGCGGAGTTCGTCGAGCTGTCCGACGCCGGACACACCGCCGCCGGTGACGACAACGACGCCTTCAGCGACGTCGTCGTCGAGTTCGTCAAGCGGTTGACGGGCTGAGCCCAATGGCGGCGACCCTCCCCCGGCTTCGCCGCCCTCGCGATCGCCGCTAGCCGCCCACTCCAGGCTTCTCGGCGTGTCCGCCGAACTGCTTGCGCATCGCCGACAGCGCCTTGTTGGCGAAGTCGTCGAGGCTGCGCGAAGCGAAGCGGGACTGCAGGGCGGTGGTGAGCACCGGCGCGGGCACGCCCTCGTCGATCGCCGCGATCGCGGTCCAGCGGCCCTCACCCGAGTCCGACACCCGACCGGAGAATTCGGACAGCGTGGGCGACTCATGCAGGGCGATCGCGGTCAGGTCCAGCAGCCAGGAGCCGACGACGCTACCGCGGCGCCACAGCTCGGCGATGTCCTCGATGTCGAACTCGTACTGGTAGCACTCCGGGCTGGCCAGCGGCGCGGTTTCGGCGTCGCCCGCCTCGACGCGCTTGCCGATGTCGGCGTTACGCAAGATGTTCAGCCCCTCGGCGAGCGAAGCCATCATGCCGTACTCGATGCCGTTGTGCACCATCTTCACGAAGTGCCCCGCCCCGGACGGCCCGCAGTGCAGGTAGCCCTTCTCCGGTTGTGCGACCTCGCCCTCGCGGCCCTGGGTGCGCGGCGCGGCGTCCACACCGGGCGCGATGGTCTTGAAGAGCGGCTCGGCATGCGAGAACGCGTAGTCGTCGCCGCCGATCATCAGACAGTAGCCGCGCTCACGGCCCCAGACACCGCCGCTGGTTCCGCAATCAATCAGGTGAATACCCTTCTCGGACAGCATCTTTGAATGCTTGAGGTCGTCGCGATAGTAGGAGTTACCACCGTCGATCACGATGTCGCCGGACTCGAGCGTATTGCCCAGCTCCTCGATCACCGACTGCGTAATGGTGCCCGCGGGGACCATCACCCACACCACCCGCGGCGCGGTCATCTTTTCCTTCAACTCCTCCAGGGAGTACACACCGGTTGTATTCGGCTCATCTGCCATCGCCTTGACGGCATCCGAATTGTGGTCGTACACAACGGTTTCGTGGCCGTGGTCGGCCACCCGACGCGCAATGTTGGCACCCATCCGGCCCAGGCCGATCATTCCCAGCTGCATTTCCGGTCTCCTTACTTTCCCGACTGCGTTTTTGGAGGGAGCCACGGGTCCTGCCAATGGCGGTGCCCGCGGACTAGCGACTGCGCGGCCTCGGGCCCCCACGAACCGGGGTCGTAGGGGTGGATTTCGCTCGGCTTGTCGAGCAGCGGCTGGACGATCCGCCACGTCTGTTCAATGCTGTCTTCCCGTGCGAAAAGCTGACGGTCGCCGGTCAGCGCGGCGTGTAGCAGCAGTTCGTACGGCCCCTCGGCTTCACCCAGGTCGGTGGCGAACAACGAGTCCAGGTGGACGTCGTGCCACTCGCCGTCGACCTGGGCCGACAACTGCAGCCGCAAGCCCGGGTCGGGGTCGATGCGCAACACGATCTGGTTGGGCTCGGCCGCCTTGCGGTGCGGCAGGAAAGCCAACTGCGGAACGCGGCGCAGGAACAGCCGCACCTCGGTGACCTTCTCCGGCAACGCCTTACCGGACCGCAAAAAGATCGGCACTCCCGACCAGCGCCAGTTGTCGATCTCGGTCCGCAGCGCAACGAAGGTCTCGGTCTGCGAATCTTTCGCCACCCCGGGGACATCGGTGTAGCCGCGGTACTGGCCCCGCACGCAATGTTCGGGATCCAGCGGCGGCATCGCGCGAAACACCTCGGACTTCTTGTCGTTGAGGTCGTCGGCGCTGGAGCCGACCGGCGGTTCCATCGCCACCATCGCGAGCACCTGCAGCAGATGGTTCTGCACGACGTCGCGCAGGGTGCCGACCTTGTCGTAGAACCGGCCCCGGTCCTCGACGCCGAAATTCTCGGCCATCGTGATCTGAATCTCCGACACGCTCTGGCGGTTCCACAGAGCGGCCAGTGCCTGGTTGGCGAATCGAAGGCATTCGAGTTCCACCACGGGCTGCTTGCCGAGGAAGTGGTCCACCCGCAGGATTTGATCTTCCGCCAGCACGGCATGCAATCGTTCGTTCAGATCGCGCGCGGACTCGAGGTCGTGTCCGAACGGCTTTTCCACCGCAACCCGCGCACGTTGCACCAGGCCCTCGCGCGCCAAGCCCTCGACGATCGGGGCGAACAACGCGGGCGGCATCTCGAGGTAGTACAGCGGGCAGTAGTCCGAACCGATCATCTCGGAGAGTCGGTGGTAGAGATCGCGGTCGGCGACGTCGCCGTGAACGTAGTCCAACCGATTCGCCAGCCGATCGAACACCGCGTCGTCGATCTTCTCGCCGGCGTCGTTGATCGCGCCGCGCGCCCGCGCGATCAGCTCCTCGACACTGATGTCGTCGCTCGCCACACCCAAGATCGGGCAGTCGAGCAGGTTGCGGCGCTCGAGCCGGTACAGCGCCCGAAACGTCATCTTGCGGGCCAGATCGCCGGTAATTCCGAAGATCACCAGCAGATTCGACGAATCACCACCGGCGTCGGCCAAGATCGAACCTCCCAAAAGTCACCGGAGCGGTTCACTTGAGATTCACTACCCGGGGGTGATCGCACTCAACCCTAGACACTGCTGATGGGGCCGACAACCGGAAGCCATCGCGTGCTTTGCAAGGATGCGTGACGTGGGTGATGCGCTGCATATCGCGGTCTACGTCCTGGCCGGCGTTGCCGTGATCGAAGCCTGCGCACTCGGCGTGATCTGGAGGTTGCTTGTTCGTAGCCGCGAGCAGGCCGAGGAGTTACGACAGCGCGCCGACGCCCGCAATTGGTTGATATCCGGTGGTCGCGAGGCCGTCAAAACGGTGTGGAACACCGCCAACGTGATGCGCAAGGAGGGCTTCGGCGCGGCGGTGCGCAGCAGCATCGAAGACCTCGCCGACTGGGCCGAGGTGGAGCGCCCCGACCTCGCCCGGGTGACGCCCGACGGCCGGGTGGTGATCCTGTTCTCCGACATCGAGGAGTCCATCGCGCTGAACGAACGGATCGGCGACCGCGCCTGGGTGAGGCTGATCAGCTCGCACGACAAGCTCGTCTCCGGACTGGTGAAGCGCCGGTCCGGTCATGTGGTCAAGAGCCAGGGCGACGGCTTCATGATCGCCTTCGCGCGGGCCGAGGAGGCGGTGCGCTGTGGCATCGACCTGCAGCACGAACTGCACCGGGACGCAAAACGCAAGCGGCACGAGGAGATTCGGGTGCGGATCGGCATCCACATGGGACGCTCGGTGCGCCGCGGTGACGATCTGTTCGGGCGCAACGTCGCGATGGCGGCGCGGGTCGCGGCCCAGGCCGTCGGTGGTGAGGTCTTGGTGAGCAAACCGGTGCGAGACGCGCTGCACGACTGCGACGACATCTGTTTCGACGAGGGCCGTGACGTCGAGTTGAAGGGCTTCTCGGGGAGCTATCGGTTGTTCGCGGTGGAGTTCGAACCCAGCTAATCGGCGGGCGCGAACCAACGAACGACGGGTTGACCCGCGACACTTAATCCATCGCGGCCCGCAGTGGGGCATTGTCGTCGCAACTGTTTAAGTGTCGAGGCGTCGACGGCGGCGGGCGGTCACCGCGCATCGGATTCCGCCAGGCGCTGATGCAGCCGCGAGCGAATCTCGTCGGGGGTGTAGGCGCGGCGTTTGCGTTGATCGCGCACGACCAGCGCACCCCCGGCGACGACACCGGCAACGCCGGCCAGGCCGACCCACTTCCAAATGCTGCGCATACTTGACACGCTATTACCGCCATGGACACCCTTCGCGACAAGGTCGCCGTCATCACCGGAGCGGCCAGCGGTATCGGGCGCGCCATCGCCTACACCCTGGCCGATCGGGGCGTCTACATCGTGGCGGTCGATCGCGACGACGAAGGTATCCAGGGCCTCGCCGCTGAAGTGGGGTCGCGGGTTGTACCGCATTGCGCCGATGTGTCGGATCCCGAAGCGTTCGAAGGTATTCGGGATGCGTCGCTGCGGCGGTTCGGCCGGGCGGACATCGTGGTCAACAACGTCGGCGTCCTGACAAACGGCCTGCCACAAGACATTCCCGTCACGGAGTGGCAGCGCATCCTCGACACCAACCTGATGTCGGTGGTTCGCAGCAACGCCGCGTTTCTGCCGCTGCTGCTCGATCAGGGCAGCGGTCATCTGGTCAACACCGCCTCGTTCGCCGGGCTCTTCACCTACTCGTATGGCCGAATGCCCTACGCGGCAACCAAAACCGCTATCGTGCAGATCAGCGAGGGGCTGGCAATCTATCTGCGGCCCAAGAACATTGGCGTAACCTTGCTCTGCCCAGGGCCCGTCTTGACGAATATCGCGGCCGACGTGCCGACCTTCGGAGGGGGGACTCCGCTGCGGATTCCCGGCGAGCAGTTCGACTTGCTCGACCCGGCGACCGTGGGCGACCTGGTCGCCGAGGCGATCCTGCGCAACCAATTCTTCGTGCCCACTCATCCGCAGGTTGTTGACGAGTTGCGCCGTCGCGCCGAGGACTGGGACGCCTACATCGACTACCAGTGTTCACGTAAACCCCTATGAAAGGCGATGACTCTATGACTGACGCGCGTGCCCAGGGCCTGGAACTGTTCAAGGACATGCTGCCCGGCCTGATCCCTGACGACGCCACCAGCCTGCGCGACGACGGCGTTGCCGGAGAACTCCTCGAGCTTGGCCTCGATCATGTTTTCGGATCGTTGTGGACGCGGCCCGGATTGGATCGCCGCTCGCGCAGCCTGGTCACGCTCGGCGCGCTGATCGCGCTGCGTGCTACCGACGAATTGAAGGCCCACTTCCCCATCGCGCTGCGAAATGGGTTGACCGTCGATGAAATTTCCGAGGTGATCTTCCACATGACCGGCTACGCGGGGTATCCCGCGGCGGCTAGTGCACGCGGTGTCGCACGCCAAGTTCTTCCGAACTCCTAAGCTTGCCAACGATGCTCACCCTCAACCAGGCACTCACCGAGACCCGAACCGGCGACCTCTGGCTGTTCCGCGGCGGTTCGGGACCCGACCGCGCCATCCAGACGTTGACCAACAGTCCGGTGAACCACGTCGGCATGACCGTGGCCATCGACGATCTGCCGCCGCTGATCTGGCATGCCGAACTCGGCGACAAGCTGCCCGACTTGTGGACCGGCACCAACCATCGCGGCGTGCAGCTCAACGATCTGCACCAGGCCGTCCTGCAGTGGAGCGAGCGCTACCACCAGCGGTGCTGGTTGCGCCAGCTGACGCCGCATCCCACCCGCGAGCAGGAGGACAAGCTGCTGCGGGTGATCGCGCGGATGGACGGCACCGCGTTTCCCACCACCGCGCGCCTGACCGGCCGGTGGTTTCGCGGCCGACTCCCGACGGTATACGACTGGACGAAGGGAATCCCCTTCGTAGACAAAAAGGTTCGCGAGTCCACGCAACGACGCAAGGAACGACAGCGCATGGGCCTGGAAACGGCGTACTGCGCGGAGACGGTGGCGATCACTTATGAGGAAATGGGGTTGCTGAGCACCCAGAAGTACTCGAACTACTTTGACCCGGGCTCGTTCTGGAGTGGCGACACGCTGCCACTGGCACCGGGATTTCAGCTCGGCAACGAGATCGAAGTCGCGGTCAGCTAGCCGACCGACATCTCCCCCATCTCCGACCAGCCTGTCGCGTCGATCGTCTGGCTGATGATCTTGGGCGTGGACTTCAGCGCCTGCGGGAGCTCCTGCATCGCCTGCTTGAAGTGATCGCTGTTGACGTGGACGTCGCCGGCCTCACCGTCGCGGAACGCCTCGACCAACACGTACTCCGCCGGGTTCTCCAGGCTGCGCGACCACTCGAACCACAGGTTGCCCGCTTCGGCGCGGGTGGCCGCGGTGAATGCGGCAACCAGGTCCGGCCAGCGCTCGGCCCAGTCCGGCTTGGTTTCGAACTTGACGACGATGAAGATCATTGCGGTCCCCGCTCGTCCTTGCAGCTCCAACGCGCTTACCTGCCCCTCCTGGACGGGCAGCGCCAGGATATACGGACCGCCGGCGCGCTGTGACTGGAGTGACATTCCGGGTCCGTGTGGCCCTTGATTCACCACGACAGCAAAGTCCGCCTAGATGCCTTAGTGGACTTCTAGGCGGACTTTGCATTGCTTCGGCGGAAATTGAATTTGCGATGACACTCACCGAATGTGACGCAGCCCACAACGATGTGGTTTTCTCGACTACTTCACTGATGCCAGGCGCGTAATGCGATCAGTGTGACCCGTGTCGCAGTTCTTTCCGCGAAATAAGATAACGCGTTCGCAATCTGCTTCTTTATCAATTCGGAATTCCGGGATTGCCGGGAGGTGGCAATTCCGCTGTGGGCGGAGGCGGCAATTCCGGCGCGGGCGGAGCCGGCATATCCGGCGCGACGGCACCAACCAGAACGGGCGGCGCGTCCGGCGCGTCCGGCGCGGGCGGCGCGTCCGGCGGCGGAGGCGGCAAGCCCGGCAGCCCCATCGGAGCGCCGTCACCGTCAGGCGGCATCGGCAGGAACATGTGGTGCGTGAATCCGGGCTGGTAGCACCGGCGCCACCGATGTGCACCCCGCCCCGCTCGCCACTGGACACCGGGGTGCCGTCCGGCAGCGTCACTGCCGTGTGGCCACCGTTCCAGCCGACCACCAACGCGTTCGGAGCCGTTCCATATTGAAAGCCCCGCGCCAATAGTGCGCCTTCTTCGTTTCCAGTATTAAATCGGTCTCCGTAAACCGGCCTGTCGGTTGCCGCATTGACAACCCACGAGACAAGTCCCGAACAATCGGTACCGGCGGGAGAATCTCCACCCACAATATAGGGCGTCCCGGATACCTGATTGATCAGCGACATCAGCGATGCAAGAACAATCATGCCGAGGGACACTAGCAACAGGATAGTTAGCGAGCCAAAATTTGTGGTGCGCGTCACGTGTCAATTAATTAATGGCGTGCGCCGCACCTACAGCAAATAAGTCACGAAAATGCATATTTCCCGACACGGTGCTGCTGCCAGGCGTTATCCCCCCGGCGCGGGCTTGAGGCGGAATACCGGGATCTGTCGCCCGAGGGCTTGGGCCTTGACGCGGTAATCGCCGTAGTTGACGCAAACATGCTCGGCCAGGGCGTACCGGCGCTCGTAGTCGTCGGGATCGGTGACCTCGACCGCGACGAAGTCCTCGTCGCCGAATCGGCATGCGGGATGTGCCTTCAGGTTGTAGTACCACTGCGGATTCCGGGGTGCACCCAGATACGAGGCGACCACGATCGCGTCGGGTCCGTCGTGGAAGTACGCGAGCTGATGCTCGCGCGGCCGGCCCGACTTGGCGCCCGTGCTGATCAACGGGGCAGCGCAAATCCCGCCCATGATGGCTGGGTAGCGCCCGCCCGTGGCGCGGTACAGCCACGGATCGATGTGCCAGAAGAAATGGCGCGCCACGAAGCCGCCCGCACGCGAGCGGCCGAAGCGCTCCAGTGCCCGATACCAGCGGCCGTACTCCTGGGTCGGGTCGACGTAGTGCAGCGGCATGCCGCGACCCTACCGCCTGGTTTACGGCTGTTTCCCGAGCAGGTGTGCGTAGGGATCGCTGTCTGAATCGACCGACTCCGGCATCGGATAGTACGTCTTGATCAGCAGGTTGCCGTCGTCGTCCCAAGCGAATGTCTCGATGCTGTAAGCCATTTGGAAGTTCGGTTCGACACCGAAGTGGTTCTCGCAGACCCACGCCGTCTCGTTGCCGTTTACCTGCACCGTGATCATCTTGATTTTCAGAATCGATCCGAACATGTCGAACGCATCGGACGTCGCGGCCTCGAAGCCGTGCTTCTCCGCCGTACCGACCGGGTCGAACATGCGGACCTCACCCGGACAGATGGTGCGCCACGACGCCACCCACTCGTCCTTCTTGCCCGCGTTCCACAAGTCGGCATGCTGCGCCGCGTGCGCGAGGCGTGCCGCACGGCTGGGGACACCACTCATGTCCGATTCCCTTCGTGCCGGCGCTCGGCTAGACCGGCGTCCATATTCCGTTATTGAAGAACCCCCACACACCGGTGGTCGGGTTCCACATCAGATGAGCCTGCGGCGCCCACGGCGGCGGAGGTCCCCAGGGTCCCCAGCCCGCCGGTGCCGGACCTTGCCAATCGTGGCACTGGCTCCAGTCCCAGTGATAGTTGGTCCCCCAGGCCGGATCCCACTGCTGACCGGGGCACCAGTGGTTGGTGGGCGCGGGCGCCGGGGCCGCCTGCGCGACGGCGCCGACCAGGCCTAACGCGGTCATAGCCAGGCCGCCACCCGCCAAAAGCCGAACCCACGCCCTGGTGTGCTTTGCCGTCGCCATCACCTAACAATGGTCGGCCGGAGCCGTCACCGCTAGTGTTCGACAAGTTACTGGTGCTCTCGCTTCCGTTAGATGCACCAGTACCCGCCGCTGGCCCTTACAGCGAAACTCCACCACGCCACTCCAACGAACCTAGCGAGGGCATGGTTACATGATTCAGCCCGGCGAAGTCAGCGACGCAGGTTCGCACCAATCACCTTCGCCCCGTCTACGTTTAGGAGTCACCGATGGGCGACGCCGAGGCCGCAGCGATTCGAGCAGCGCGAGACGACTGGGTCAACGAGCACCTCGACACCTATCTGACCTCCGGTGGCACGCGCGGCCACATCATGGACGTGAGTGCGGTCGGCGGCCGTGCGATGACCACGCACTGCTTGATCAAATGCGTGGGTCGCAAGTCGGAGACGGTTTATGTCAGGCCGCTGATCTACGGCAACTTCGGTGGCGAGATTGTGGTCGTCGCATCGAAGGGCGGTGCCGACACGCATCCGGGGTGGTACTTGAATATCTTGGCGAGCAAAACGATTGGTGTGCAGATCGCGACCCAAGCGTTCGAGGCGACGTGGCGAGAACCCAAAGGCGAGGAGCGCCATCAGGTGTGGGCGTATATGGCGCACCTGTACCCGCCGTACCTCACCTATCAGCAGTCGACAAACCGTCAAATCCCGTTGGTGATGTTGACGCCCGCACGGCCGATCGACATCTTTTCCGCCGAGGGGTGACTGGAGGTCAAGTCCTCACAGGCCGAACTTCGCGCGCGCCTCGCCGGTCACCGGAGTGAATAGGTTGACCAGGTTTCCATCCGGATCGCGAAACAGCAGCGCACGGTTTCCCCACGGCATCGTCGTAGGCTCGGTCACGATCTCGCCGACGCTGCTCCTGAGTCGCTCGTACTCGGCGTCCACATCGTCGACGATGAACTCCAGGATCGCGCTGCGGTTGGCCGCCGCCTCGGCGGATCCCGCGCCGAACAACTGCACGGTCTTGTCACTTCCGATCGCCAAAGTTCCGACCGAGGTGGGAATCTCGGCGAGCAGTTCGTTCCCCCAGACCGGGGTTGTTTGAGTAATCAATTCGTAGAAGGCAACGAGCCGCTCGACGTCGGCGGTGATGATGCGGGTCGAAATGAACTTCATGCGGCATCACGCTAGCCGCCCCCTCTGACAGTCTGATGTTTCAGCGCGTGAACACCGAGAGTTCGTTGCCGCGAGCCGGTTCGAAGGGCAGCGTGAGCGAGACATACCCATTGCTGGGATCGCGGACGTAGTCGAGATAGTGCGGCGTGCCGTTTTCGGCGAGTATCAGCGCGTTGGGCCTCAGGTGCGGTTCCAACAGTCGCAGCACCGGCAGGTACAGACTGAACGCGCCGTCGAGGTGGACGACGTCGATGGGGCCACCAACCCCGTCGCGCAGGGTGTCGAGAGCATCGCCGACGCGAATCTCGACGAAGTCCGCAACCTCGGCGGCAACCAAATGCTCGAGCGCTCGGGCAGCTTTGGAGGGTTCTAGTTCCGTGCCGATGATCGTTCCACCGCCATTGTCGCGCAGGGCGCAGGCGAGATGGATCGTCGAAATGCCAAAGGAGGTGCCAAATTCGACGACGCGGGAGGCGTTTCGGCTGCGCGCACAGATATAGAGCAGGCGCCCGAATTCCGGTGTGACACTGAGAAAATTGTCTACCGCCTGGCGGTAAAGCCCCTTATAGTCCCGGGATTCGGCTTCGAGCAGGCTGACCAACGGGTCGATTCCCCGTTCCGCATTATCGAGCAACTCCTCGATGTATGGCCGATCCGCGATCTCCGCCTCGCGGAACAGCCGGTCGAGGACGTCGGCAACCGGCGAGGTACTGATTGTCTCCATTAAGTTAGGGTTTCCTAACTTAATGGAGACTGCGAGCGCCTCCTGATGGCCAGAAGTTGGACCGATCGCGTGGATACCACCACGTTCGACGTGTCGCGGGCGACATCCGCAGCCGCCTTACCGCTAGACGTTGAACCGGAATTCGACCACGTCGCCGTCGGCCATCACGTAGTCCTTGCCTTCCATCCGGACCTTGCCGGCCGCCTTGGCCGCCGCCATCGACCCGGCGTCGATCAGGTCGTCGTAGGACACGATTTCGGCCTTGATGAACCCCTTCTCGAAATCGGTGTGGATCACCCCGGCGGCCTTGGGTGCGGTATCGCCCTGATGAATCACCCACGCGCGCGACTCTTTTGGACCCGCCGTCAGATAGGTCTGCAACTTCAGGGTGTGAAAACCCGCCCGTGCCAACGCATCTAGGCCGCGTTCGGTCTGCCCGATCGACTCCAGCAACTCGGCGGCCGACTCGTCGTCCAGTTCGACCAATTCGGATTCGATCTTCGCGTCGAGGAACACCGCGTCGGCAGGGGCGACCATTGCGCGCAGCTCGGCCTTGCGGGCCTCGTCGGTGAGCACGGCCTCGTCGGCGTTGAACACGTAGAGAAATGGCTTGGTAGTCATCAGATTCAGCTCGCGCAGCACCGACGCGTCGACCCCGGCGGCGAAGAGCGTCTTACCCGAGTTCAGCACCGCCTCGGCGGCGACGGCCGCCTCGTGCACGGGCTTGCGGTCCTTGTTGTTGCGGGCTTCCTTCTCCAGCCGCGGGACGGCCCTCTCCAGGGTCTGCATGTCGGCGAGGATCAGCTCGGTCTCGATCACCTCGATATCGGAGCCCGGGTCGACCTTGCCGTCGACATGCACGACGTCGTCGGCGGCGAACACCCGCACGACCTGACAGATCGCGTCGCACTCGCGGATGTTGGCCAGGAACTTATTACCGAGCCCGGCCCCCTCGGAGGCGCCCTTCACGATCCCCGCGATATCGACGAATGTCACAGGCGCCGGCACGATCTTCTCGGAATCGAACATCTCGGCCAGCTTGTCGAGTCGCGGATCGGGCAGCGCGACCGCGCCCTCGTTCGGTTCGATCGTCGCGAACGGATAGTTGGCCGCGACCACGTTGTTGCGGGTCAGGGCATTAAACAGGGTCGACTTGCCCACATTGGGCAGGCCCACGATTCCCAGGCTCAGGCTCACGGGGAACCAAGTTTAGGGCTCCGCGGCAACGCCAGGTGGCCAGCGGTTCGTTTCCTGCGCGAACCGGTGGCACGCCCGCATCCCTGACAAGGTATTTACGAGCGTTTTCGCCCATTGCCGGTACGGTCTACATGTGTCAGCGCAGCGGGGACCCTCGGCAGTAGAAGCTGCCCATCGCTCGATCTACCCCGGCATCCCGGGTGTGCCGTCGTGGATCGCTCTGCTGATCGCCGTGACCGGCACTGCCATCGGGTACGGAATCGACTCCGGGGCCGGTCACAAGGAGCTGACCGGCATCTTCGCGGGCCTCTATATAGCGGGCTGTGTGGTGGCGGTGCTCGTCGTACGCCAGGAAGGCTTGTTCACCGCGGTCATTCAGCCGCCGCTGATCCTCTTCTGCGCGGTGCCGGGCGCCTACTGGCTGTTCCACGGCGGCAAAATCAGCAGCGTCAAAGACCTGCTGATCAACTGCGGCTATCCCCTCATCGAGCGCTTCCCGCTGATGCTGGGCGCCGCCGGCGGTGTCCTGCTGATCGGCCTGATCAGGTGGTGCATGGCGGCGTCGCGACGGCCGGTCGCGGTGGACGCAACCGACGAGACGGCGACGGCCACGGTTGCGGAGAAGTCGCCCTTCCTGCGCGCGATCAGCGCCAAACTGAACTCGCTGCTGGGCGTTGCGTCGTCCGACGACGATGCCGACGAAGAAACGCCCACCGATTCGCAGCGCAGCGCCTCGAGAGGCTCGGCACGTAGCAGCCGAACGGCGCGCAACGGTCGGTCCGCCGCGAGCGCGGCCCGAAGCCGTTCCCGGAATACCCGCCCCTCACCCGAGGAGGACTACGACCCGGCGGCCGAGCGGCCACGGCGCCGGCGCCAGGCCCCGCCGCGCGATTACGACCCCGCCGATCCGGCGCGCCGGTCCTCGCGGCGCCGCCCGCGACCCGAGGGCGATCCCGACGAGCGCGCACAGTCGCCGCGGGAAGGTCGTCGAGACCCTCGCCGGCGCAACCCCTACGAACGCCCGGCTGCCCGCGGCGGGCGCTACGAGGACTACGACCGCTACGAACCGCCCGCCTCGTCGGAGCCGTTCAGCCGCTACCAGTCCCACGACTCGTATCAGCCCGCGCCGGAACCACGGCGGCGGCAGCCCG
This sequence comes from Mycobacterium stomatepiae, assembly GCF_010731715.1. Lineage (NCBI taxonomy): Bacteria > Bacillati > Actinomycetota > Actinomycetes > Mycobacteriales > Mycobacteriaceae > Mycobacterium > Mycobacterium stomatepiae. The sequence goes on along the minus strand of NZ_AP022587.1, from coordinate 5,198,812 downwards.
CGCCGAACGGCAGGACCGGCGCCAATCCGACGCACCACCCGATCTCGCAGGTCCGCTACCGCGGATCGGGCCCGTCCGACGAGCGCCGGGCCGAGCCACGCGGGGACCGCCGCGCGCGGCCACGGACGAACGGTCGTTCGCAGGAACGTCCCCCGGCCGAATCCTGGGAATACGACGCCTAACTCGCTGTTGCAGCAGCGCGCGTGGAAGGGTCCAGCTGGGCTCGTCGGGCGCACTGAGCCTCTCTCGCCCCACTGAAATTCGCGTCAATGGCACGACTGCACCCGGCTCGGGCAGACGCAGCGACTGGGCCGCCAACAAGATTGATCGGCATTCGACAAGAGTTTGATATGAATTTGCTATGCCAAGGGCTGGCAGCTCCAGTGAGTTTGCGGACGAAACGGGCACGCCAACGCGCTGTACGTCGTCAAAACTCCAAAACCGTAAATAAGCTCAAAGTAAATCGTAGGAGACTACTAGTCGAGGCCGGGTCCGACGCCCTATAGTCGTCCGATAGCAAGTTGACGGTCGCGTCAGTTCGAGTAAATCGCGGCAGTTTGCTCGGGGGCATCATGGGGATAGATTTTGGTTTGCTACCGCCGGAAATCAACTCCGGTCTGATGTATACAGGGCCCGGATCAGGGCCGATGCTGGCGAACGCCGCGAGCTGGGAAGCCTTGTCTGCCGAACTCGAATCTGCAGCCGCCAACTACGCCAGCCAGATCACCGGACTCGCCGGGCAATGGTTCGGCCCCTCATCAATGCAGATGGCCGCCGCGGCCGGCCCCTACGTGGAATGGCTGCAAGCCAGCGCCGCCCAAGCCGCCCAATCCGCCGCCCAGGCCTACTCCGCAGCCGCCGCCTACGAAGCGGCCTACACCATGACCGTGCCCCCACCACTGATCGCCGCCAACCGCCTACAACTAGCCGCGTTGACCGCGACCAACTTCTTCGGCCAAAACACTGCCGCCATCGCCGCCACCGAAGCCGAATACGCCGAGATGTGGGTCCAAGACACCACCGCCATGCACGCCTACGCCACCGACGCCGAGGTCGCGTCCACCCTAGAGACCTTCGAAGAACCCCCCCAAACCACCAACGAGAACGGCCAACTCAGCCAAGCCGACGCTGTCGGCAAAGCCACGGCCGACACCACCAGCCGCGTCCAATCCCTGGCGCAACTGGCCCCCGCACCCGAACAACAACTCAACGCCAACCTCGCCGCCAACGACATCGTCGTCAATCCTGGTGAAACCTACGAAATCCCCGCCGGCGACACCCTCACTCTCGCCAACGGCGACACCATCACCGTCAACGGCGGCACCCTCGCCCAGGCGGAAGGCGCCGCTCTGACCGTGAACACCGGCGGCACCTTCACCCTCAACAGCGGCACCGTCACCATGTACAGCGGCCTCACCGTCAACGGCGGTACCCTCGCCGTCGATCACGCCGGCGCCATCATCGTCAACACTGGTGGCACGTTCACCGTCCACGGCGGCACCACCACCATCAACAGCGGCACCACCCTCATCGTCAACGCCGGCGGCACGGCCACCCTCGACGGGGGCACCGTCACCGTCAATGGTGGCCTCACCGTGCAGGGCGGCACCCTCAACGTCGGGTCCGGCGGACTCCTCAACTTCGGCGACGGCGGCACAACCCTGACCATCGACGGCGGCACCGTCACCGACACCGGCTCCATCAACGCCAACATCGTTAACGTCATCAACGGCGGCTCCCTCACCGTCGATACTGGCGGCACCTTTACCACCAACAACGTCCTCACCATCGGCACCGGCAGCGGCGGCACCGTCATCGTCGACGCGGGCGGCCAAGTTTTGCTCGTTGACCCCGACTCGTTGGTCCTCGGTCAGGGCGAGGTGGTCACCGTCTTCTCGGGTGGCTCCTACACCCCCAACGGTCTGTTCGGACCCGCCACCATCGCCTTGGGCGCCCCAGTGCCACCGGCACCAGCAGCAGGAGGACTGCCCGGGCTGGGCAGCGCGCTGGCCTCACCAGGCCTGGCCGGAACCGCCGGCATCCAACCCCAAGTCGACCCCAGGAAAGTCAAGAAATTCATGGACACGCTGTTCCCCGACGACACACTCGAGGGCGTGCTGTGGTCCGACAACACGCTCGAGGATGCACTGTCCACCTTGGTGGACTAACCAGCCCAGCAAGCCGCCCTAAGGCACTAAAGCAGCGAACGGATTTCTCGGGGCAGCGCGAACACCAGCGTCTCCTGGGCCGTCGTCACCGGTTGCACGATGTCGAAGCCGGACTCGGCGAGGCGCTCCAGCACACCGCGCACCAGCACCTCGGGAACAGACGCCCCGGAGGTGACACCGACCGTCGTGACACCGTCGAGCCAGGCCGGGTCGATGTCGTCGGCCCAGTCGACCAGGTACGCGGACGCCGCCCCGCCGCCCAGCGCGACCTCGACCAACCGCACCGAGTTCGACGAGTTGCGGGACCCGACGACGATGACCAGCTCGCACTCCGGTGCCATCGCCTTGACCGCGACCTGCCGATTCTGTGTCGCATAGCAAATGTCGTCGCTCGGCGGATCTTGCAGCTTCGGGAAGCGTTGCCGCAGCCGCTCGACGATCTCCATGGTCTCGTCGACCGAGAGCGTGGTCTGCGAGAGCCACACCACCTTGTTCTCGTCGCGGATCGTCACGTTGTCGACGGAGGCAACCCCGTCGACCAGCTGCACATGGTCGGGCGCCTCGCCGGCCGTACCGATGACCTCCTCGTGGCCCTCGTGGCCGATCAGCAGGATGTCGTAGTCGTTGCGGGCGAAGCGCCGGGCCTCGTTGTGCACCTTGGTGACCAACGGGCAAGTGGCATCGATGGTGTGCAGGTTGCGTTCGGCGGCCGCCGCGTGCACCGTCGGCGCGACGCCGTGCGCGGAGAACACCACGATGGCGCCCTCGGGGACCTGATCGGTCTCCTCGACGAACACCGCGCCGGCCTTTTGCAGAGTGTCGACCACATGCCGGTTGTGCACGATCTCGTGCCGGACGTACACCGGGGCGCCGTGCTTCTGCAGCGCGCGCTCGACCGTTTCGACGGCCCGGTCCACACCCGCGCAGTAGCCACGGGGCTCGGCCAGCAGCACTCGCTTGCGGACCGGATCGGTGGCGACCGAGCTGGATGCGCCGGGAATTCCCATGTCGACAGTCGGCGCCATGCGCTCCAGGGTACGTTCTGCCGACACTGCCCGGCCAGCTCGCGGCGCTGGGCTTGGAGTTGGCCGCTGCTTAGGGCAATCTTGGACCCATGGCTTCTGCACCGTACGGAGTTCGGCTGCTGGTCGGCGCGGCGACAGTCGCCGTCGAGGAGACCATCAGGCTGCCGAAAACGATCCTGATGTACCCGATGACGTTGGCCAGTGAAGTCGCCCACATCGTGATGCGCTTTCAGCAGAATCTGGCGGAGCTGGTGAACAAGGGCGACTCGACCCTGGAATCCATTTTCCCGCCCAAGGACGAAAAGCCGGAATGGGCGACGTTCGACGAGGACTCCGAGGTCGCCACGGAGGGTCCAGGCGGCGGTTTGGCCGAGTTGCCGGACGGCGCCGGAGGCGATCGCCGGGCCGAGGGACGGTTTGCGCTGTACTCGGTGGCCGAGGCGCACGAAGATGCCAGCGCGCTGGTCAAGCCCGCGTCGAAGAAGTCGGTTCCGCAGCCGTCGGTGGCGGCCGAGCTCGACTACCCGGCGCTGACGCTGGCCCAGCTGCGGGCCCGGGTGCAGTCGCTGGGCGTCGACGAGCTCGAAGCGCTGCTGGCCTACGAGCAGGCCACGAAGGCCCGGGCCCCGTTTCAGACCTTGCTGGCCAACAGGATCACCCGCGCGTCCGCGAAGTGACCCGAGCAGCAAATTCCGAGGCCAATTCGGCCGAGAACCCGTTCCCGGTTCGCGCCGTCGCGATCCGGGTGGCGGGCTGGATCGACAAGCTGGGCACCGTCTGGGTCGAAGGACAATTGGCACAAGTCAACATTCGGGCCGATTCCAAGACCGTGTTCATGGTGTTGCGTGACCCCGCCGCCGACATGTCGCTGACCGTGACGTGTCCACGAGACCTGGTGCTGGGCGCACCGGTGAAATTGGTCGAGGGTACGCAGGTGGTGGTCTGCGGCAAGCCCTCGTTCTACACCGGCCGCGGGACGTTCTCGTTGCGCCTGTCCGAGATTCGCGCCGTCGGCGTCGGCGAACTGTTGGCCCGCATCGAACGGCTGCGTCGCCTGCTCGACGCCGAAGGCCTCTTCGACCCGCGACTCAAACGCCCAATCCCCTTTCTTCCCAACATGATTGGGCTGATCACCGGCCGGGCAAGCGCCGCCGAACGTGACGTGACGACGGTGGCCGGCACACGCTGGCCCGCGGTGCGATTCGCGGTGCGCAATACAGCCGTACAAGGACCCAACGCGGTCGCCCAGATCGTCGAGGCGCTACGCGAACTCGACGGCGACGCGGCCGTCGACGTGATCGTGCTGGCCCGCGGCGGCGGCAGCGTCGAAGACCTGCTGCCGTTCTCCGACGAGACGCTGTGTCGAGCGATCGCGGCCTGTCGCACCCCGGTGATCAGCGCGGTCGGCCACGAACCCGACAACCCGCTGTGCGACCTGGTCGCCGACCTGCGCGCGGCCACCCCCACCGACGCGGCCAAGAAGGTGGTCCCGGACACCGCCGCCGAGCAGCGCGGAATCCAGGACCTGCGCCAGCGCAGTGCACAGGCACTGCGCAACTGGGTGACTCGCGAACAGCGTGCGCTGATCCAATTGCGCAGCCGCCCGGTGCTGGCCGAGCCGCTGACGGCGTTGACGGCGCGCGCCGAGGAGATCCACCGCGCCCGGTCGGCGGTGCGCCGCGACATCACCCGTCTGGTCGGCGCCGAATCCGAGCGCGTCGGCCACCTGTCCGCACGACTGGCTACGCTGGGCCCGGCGGCGACCCTGGCGCGCGGATACGCGGTGGTGCAGACGGTTCCCGCCGCCGGTGATGCGCCGCGGGTGCTGCGCTCGGTGGACGACGCACCGGCCGGCACCCGGCTGCGGGTGCGGGTTACCGACGGTGCCGTAGCGGCGGTGAGTGAAGGGCTGACCGATGGTCACTGACAACGACAGCGATGGAGTCGATTCGGCTACACCCATTAGTCAACTTGGCTATGAAGCGTGCCGGGACGAGCTGATCGAAGTCGTGCGCTCGTTGGAACAGGGCGGACTGGACCTCGATGCGTCGCTGAAGCTATGGGAAAGAGGCGAGAAACTGGCTAAACGATGTGAAGAACACTTAGCTGGCGCGCGCAAGCGAGTAGCGGATGCGCTGGCGGCCGGACAGGGCGAGGAGGCTTAAATGGAACTGTCAATGGAAAATGAGTCTAGGAATTTTTGGAGAATTGGAACGTGTTTCAGTTATGGTGTCGGCCATGGGTGATGCATCTCTGACAACCGAACTCGGCCGCGTCCTGGTCACCGGAGGTTCCGGATTCGTCGGCGCCAACCTGGTGACCACCTTGCTCGACCGCGGATACTCGGTGCGTTCCTTCGACCGCGCCCCGTCCCCACTTGCTTCGCACTCGCAACTCGAGGTGCTGCAGGGCGACATCACCGACAAGGACGTCTGCGCGCAGGCGGTCGACGGCATCGACACGGTTTTCCACACCGCGGCGATCATCGAGCTGATGGGCGGGGCGTCGGTGACCGACCAATACCGTCAGCGCAGCTTCGCGATCAACGTCGGCGGCACTGAGAATCTGGTCGAGGCCGGGCGCGCCGCGGGCGTCAAGCGATTCGTCTACACGTCATCCAACAGCGTCGTGATGGGCGGTCAGACAATCGCCGGCGGGGACGAAACCCTGCCCTACACCACTCGATTCAACGACCTCTACACCGAGACCAAAGTAGTCGCCGAGCGATTCGTGTTGTCGCAGAACGGCGTTGACGGCATGCTGACGTGTGCGATCCGGCCCAGTGGCATCTGGGGCCGCGGCGATCAGACGATGTTCCGGAAACTGTTCGAGAGTGTGATCGCCGGCCACGTCAAGGTTCTGATCGGCCGAAAGTCGGCCCGCTTGGATAACTCGTACGTGCACAACCTGATTCACGGCTTCATCCTGGCCGCCCAGCATCTGGTGCCCGGCGGCACCGCGCCGGGGCAGGCGTACTTCATCAACGACAACGAGCCGATCAACATGTTCGAGTTCGCACGGCCGGTGGTGGAGGCGTGCGGGCAGCCCTGGCCGCGGATTCGGGTCAACGGGCCCGTCGTCCGGGCCGCGATGGTCGGCTGGCAACGGATGCACTTCCGGTTCGGAATTCCCGCGCCGCTGCTGGAGCCGCTGGCGGTCGAGCGGCTGTACCTGGACAACTTCTTCTCGGTCGCCAAGGCGTCCCGCGACCTCGGCTACCAGCCGCTGTTCACCACCGAGAAGGCGTTGACCGAGTGCCTGTCCTACTACGTGGACATGTTCGGCCAGATGTCGAAGCAGGCCGAGGCAGCCAAAGCCGCCGCCAAGCGATAGCACGCGCCCTATCCACAAACGCCGCACGGTAACCCGGCGCGGCACCCTGGGGCGCGTGCTGGCGTGGATCGCGCGGTGACGCACCTGTTGGCAGTGATGGCGGCCGCTTCCTGGCGCGGATTTGAGCGGCCGAAATTTGTCGTAGGTGGCTGCGAGGATGTGGTTATGTCGTCGAGCGCGTCGTGTGCCGTGGTGGTGAGCCCTAAGCAGCGGCTTGAGGTGTTGTTCGATGAGTTGGCGGAGTTGGCTGGTCAGCGTAATGCGGTTGATGGGCGCATTGTGGAGATCGCCGCCGAGATCGATCGTGACGGGTTGTGTGGGATGACGGGGCGCGGTCGGTGGCGGCGTTGCTGGGCTGGAAGCTGGGTTCTTCCTCGGCCAATGCCCATACGATCGCCACGGTGGCGCGCCGCTGGGAGGAGTTTCCCGCTGCACGCAGGGCATGAAGGAGGGTCGGCTGTCACTGGATCAGGTCGGCGTGATCGCGGCCCGAGCGAGCGACGGCTCTGATGAGCATTACGCGGCGTTGGCCAGCATTGCCACCGTCAGCCAGTTGCGTACCGCGGTCACGCTGGAACCACACCCCGAACCGGCCCGGCCGCGGCCGCAGGCCTCGATCACCCAGACCTCTGACGAGGAGCTCACGTGCTGGCGGATCAAACTTGCGCACCCGGATGCGGCGACGTTCGACGCGGCACTGGCGTCTCATCGTGATGCGCTGATCGCCGAGTGGAAGCACGACCACGACGAGGGCGATCGTGCATCGGAGGTGGCGGCGCCGGTGCCGGGCACCCTCGAGGCGTTTATGCGCCTGGTCGAGGCGGGTGGGACGCGGAGGTGGCGCGGCGTCCGCACGGGCAGCACACCACCGTGGTCGTGCACCTCGATGTGGAAAAGCGCGCCGCCGCCCTGCATGTGGGTCCGCTGCTCACCGACGCGCAACGCCACTACCTGACCTGTGATGCCACCGGCGAGGTGTGGTTCGAACGCGACGGCGAGGTCATCGGCGCCGGCCGGACCACGCGGGTGATCAGTCGGCGGCTGCGCCGCGCGCTCGAGCACCGCGACCGCACCTGCGTGGTCCCCGGTTGTGGGGCCACCCGCGGTCTGCACGCCCATCACCTCCAGCATTGGGAAGACGGCGGCCCCACCGAGTTGTCCAATCTGGTCCTGGTTTGTCCCTACCACCATCGAGCACACCACCGCGGCCTCATCACCCTCACCGGACCCGCAAACGATCTCACCATCACCGACGAGGACGGCCAACCACTGAACCCAGGATCACTGGCACGCCCACCCACCCACGCCCCACCCCAAGTCCCACCCTGCCCCGGGCCCACCGGCGAACGCGCCCAATGGTGGTGGTACCAACCCTTCCAACCGATACCCAAACAGGTTGAACCATAGAGAAATTCGTCGTCCGTGATATCCGTGCCGCGACCCGCGCACGTGAGTCGGGAGATCTACCCACAGCTGGAAGGTGAGGCCGTAATGGCCAAAGCCGCCGCCAAACGGGCAGCCAGCCGGTCCCGGCAGGCGCATACCGGCGCGGCCAATGTCGCGTAACGCCGCTAAGGTCAGCTCAACGGCGACCCGGAGGGCGTTATGAACACCGAATTCACGCTCACTCAGAAACGTGCTCTCGCGGTTTTCACGCTGATCGCGTTGCTGTTCGGCGCCTACTTCCTGCGCGACTATTTCGTGCTGATCGTGGTCGCCGCGGTCGGTGCGTATTTGTTCACGCCGCTGTTCAATTGGTTCAACAAGCGCCTCGGCACCGGACTGTCGGCCACCTTTACCCTGCTGTCGGCGCTGACAGTGGTCATCGTGCCGGTCGGCCTGTTCATCGCCTTGGCCGTCGTCCAGATCACCCGCATGGTCGACAGCATTTCCGGATGGGTCAAGAACACCGACTTGAGCGGGCTCGGCGACAAGGCGCTGCAAATCGTCAACGACCTGCTTGGCCGATTTCCTTTCCTGCACATGACAATCAGCGCCGACCAGCTACGTAAGGCGATGGTCAGCGGCGGACAGCACGCCGGTCAGTGGCTGCTGCAATTCCTGCAGAGCGCCGCGGGCAGCCTCGTCGGTGCCATCACCTACGGGATCATCTTTCTCTACGTCTTTCTCGCGCTGCTGGTGCATCGGGAGAAGTTGCGCAGGCTGATCGGTCAGCTCAACCCGCTGGGCGAGGAAGTCACCGATCTGTACCTGAAGAAGACCGGGGCGATGGTGCGCGGCACCGTGTTCGGGCAGTTCGTCATCGCGTTGTGCCAGGGCGTCGCGGGTGCGGGGTCGATCTACGTCGCCGGATTCCACCACGGCTTCTTTATTTTCGCGATTCTGCTCACGGCGCTGTCGATCATCCCGCTGGGCGGCGGTATCGTGACGATTCCGTTCGGCATCGGAATAATCTTCTACGGCAACATCTTCGGCGGCGCGTTCGTGATCTTGTGGCATCTGCTGGTGGTCACCAACATCGACAACTTCCTGCGCCCGGTCCTGGTGCCGCGCGACGCCCGGCTGAATTCGGCGCTGATGCTGCTGTCGGTGTTCGCCGGTCTCGCCATGTTCGGCCCCTGGGGCATCGTCATCGGGCCGGTGCTGATGATCCTGATCGTCACGACCCTCGACGTCTACCTGGCGGTCTACCAGGGTGTCGAGCTGGTGAACCCGGACGACGACGCACCCGTGCGGCGCCGTTGGCTGCCCCGCCGGAAATTGGCTAAGTCAGTCGCTCCGTGAGGAATTCGACGACCCGCTTGCGGGCCTCGTATGCGGGATGGCCGTCGAGTTCGCGGACCTCGTCGGTGAGCACCGAGTGCGCCGCTTTGCCGAAGCCGTGTGTGTTGCCCGGACCCGAATCGATCTCGATCACCTCGAACGCGTCGCCGAGGCGCTCCTTGAGCGCGGTGAATCGATCGCGCGGAGACATCCAGTCCTCGCTGAACCGCAAGCCCATCGCGCACAAGCCCTCGTTGGCCGCCCGCTCGGCGATCGTGGCAAGCTCGGATTCGCTGAGCCCGGTGTCGCTGCGCCGAGTCACGCCGAGCGGCAACGGCACCGACGGCTGGCTGCGCACCGGCGCCAACACGCTGTCGTCGACGGCGGCGGCCAGTGCGAAGCCGCCGGTGAAGCACTGACCGATCACGCCGACGCCCTTGCTCCCCGTCGACTCCTTGAGGTCACGGGCCAGCGCCCGCAGGAACAACGACACCGGCCGCTGCTTGTTCGTCGCAAAGGCCGCGAATTCCTTTGCCACACAAGTACGCGCGACGACCGCCGCGATGGACCCGACCGTCTTGGGCTTGCCGGGGACCCCGAACAGCGAGGGGATTGCGACGGTGAAACCGTTGTCCACCAGGTGATTACCCAGGCCCAGCACTCCGGGATGGACCCCAGGTATCTCGGGGATCACCACTACCCCGGGGCCGGTGCCCTTGCGGTAGACGTCGTGGGTGTACCCGCCACCGGTGAATGGTGCCGACACCCATCCGGTGAGGTCCGCTTCGGGTGCTGTCACGCGAGTCGCTCCTATCGGCTGGTCGGCAGGGGCGCCTGCGACTGCGTCGCCGCTGCGAGCGTACGGAACTGATCGGTGTTTCCGGCACCCGTGATCGCGATCTGGGCGGCTCCACCCGGGCTGGTCAGCTTGGTGGTCCAGACCGGCTCGGTGTCGGCACCACTGTCACCGGAACCGCGATAGATGATCCAGTTCGTTCCCGCGACGTCGACCGTTCCGGTCGGATACGCCGACGGATGAATCGAGCCGACCAGCTTGTCCTCGTCGGCGCTGCTCTGCGTCAGGCTCAGATACATGCGCGTCGGGCCGATGTATCCCACCGTCGAGGTGGCCGCGCCCAGGCGCTGACCATCCGACGTCCGCCCGTTCTCGATACCGCCGCGGCCGCCGGAGTTGGCCTGCCAGCCCGCCGGCAACTGCGGCAGCCGGATGGGAAACCCAAGCGTCTGAGCGTCCGCGCGCAGGGCCGTTGCCGCGTCGTAGGACGGAATGGCGCCCTTGTTCACGCCCGTGGGCTGGAAGGAACACATCCCGACCATGCCGGCCAGCAGGATGCAGCCGATGACCAGCGGCGCCAGTGACCAGAACATGTCGCGGCCGTCCTGCAACAACCGCGGTTTGGCCGGCCGGGCCGCCGGTACCGGCTCACCGGCTCGGTCGGCGTTGGGCTGCTCCTCGGTCACCCCACGAGTATCCCAGCCCGCCATCGACAGCCACAGCCCAGATCCAGCAGACCGATCAGCTTCTGGGAGAATCAGCAACCATGACAGCATCCGGCGGATCCGGTTCGTCTTCGACCGCGACAGCGAGCTCCGACCAGCAGGTCCGGGCACGCCGCGAGGCCCCAGACCGCAACCTAGCCCTGGAGCTGGTCCGGGTCACCGAGGCCGGCGCGATGGCCGCCGGTCGCTGGGTGGGCCGCGGCGACAAAGAAGGCGGCGACGGCGCGGCCGTCGACGCGATACGTGAACTGGTCAACTCGGTCTCCATGCGCGGGGTCGTCGTCATCGGCGAGGGCGAAAAAGACGAGGCACCGATGCTCTACAACGGCGAGGAGGTCGGCAACGGCGACGGCCCGGACTGCGACTTCGCCGTCGACCCGGTCGACGGAACCACGCTGATGAGCAAGGGCATGCCCAACGCCATCTCGGTGCTGGCGGTGGCCGATCGCGGTGCGATGTTCGACCCCTCGGCGGTGTTCTACATGAACAAGATCGCCGTCGGGCCCGAGGCCGCGCACGTGCTCGACATCACCGCGCCGATCGCCGACAACATCCGTGCGGTCGCCAGAGTGAAGGACCTGTCGGTGCGAGACATGACCGTGTGCATCCTAGATCGGCCGCGCCACCGTCAGCTCATCGAAGACGCCCGCGCCACCGGTGCCCGCATCCGGCTGATCACCGACGGCGACGTCGCCGGCGCGATCTCGGCCTGCCGACCGCAATCGGGCACCGACATGCTGGCCGGTATCGGCGGCACCCCGGAGGGGATCATCGCCGCCGCCGCGATCCGCTGCATGGGTGGGGCCATCCAGGCGCAACTGGCGCCGCACGACGACGCCGAACGCCGCAAGGCGCTGGACGCCGGCTACGACCTGGATCAGATTCTGACCACCGAAGATCTGGTGTCCGGCGAGAACGTCTTCTTCTGCGCCACCGGGGTCACCGACGGCGATCTACTCAAGGGGGTCCGGTACTCCCCCGGCGGCTGCACCACCCAGTCGATCGTGATGCGGTCGAAGTCGGGCACCATCCGCATGATCGAGGCCTACCACCGGCTTTCGAAACTCAACGAATACTCGGCGATCGACTTCACCGGCGACAGCTCCGCTGCCTACCCCTTGCCGTAACCGCGATAGCACACCCCAACGAAGAGGAACTAGTTCATGGCCGAAAGCGGCGAATATCGCATTGAGCACGACACCATGGGTGAGGTACGCGTACCCGCAAAAGCGTTGTGGCGAGCGCAAACCCAGCGCGCCGTGGAGAACTTTCCGATTTCGGGCCGGGGCCTCGAGCGCACCCAGATCCGCGCGTTGGGCCTGCTGAAAGGTGCCTGCGCGCGGGTGAATGCGGACCTCGGGCTGCTGGCGCCGGAGAAGGCCGACGCGATCATCGCGGCCGCGGGCGAGATCGCCGACGGTAAACACGATGACGAGTTCCCGATCGACGTCTTCCAGACCGGCTCGGGCACCAGCTCCAACATGAACACCAACGAGGTGATCGCGTCCATCGCGGCCGCCAACGGCGTCACGGTGCACCCCAACGACGACGTCAACATGTCGCAGTCGTCCAATGACACCTTCCCGACGGCCACCCACATCGCGGCCACCGAAGCCGCAGTGCGCCATCTGATCCCGGCGCTCGAGATTCTGCACGACGCGCTGGCGACCAAAGCCGCCGAGTGGCATAGCGTGGTCAAGTCGGGCCGTACCCACCTGATGGACGCCGTCCCGGTGACGCTCGGTCAGGAATTCAGCGGCTACGCCCGCCAGATCGAGGCCGGGATCGAGCGGGTGCGTGCCACGCTGCCGCGGCTGGGCGAGCTGGCGATCGGCGGAACCGCGGTGGGCACCGGGCTAAACGCTCCCGACGGCTTCGGCCCCAGGGTGGTCGAGGCGCTGGTCGCTTCGACGGGGCTATCCGAATTGCGCACGGCGGCAAACTCTTTCGAAGCCCAGGCCGCGCGTGACGGACTGGTGGAGGCATCCGGCGCGCTGCGCACCATCGCCGTGTCATTGACCAAGATCGCCAACGACATTCGCTGGATGGGATCCGGGCCGCTGACCGGTTTGGCCGAGATCCAGCTGCCGGACCTGCAGCCGGGTAGCTCGATCATGCCGGGCAAGGTGAATCCGGTGCTGCCGGAGGCGGTTACGCAGGTCGCGGCGCAGGTGATCGGCAACGACGCCGCCGTCGCCGTCGGCGGCCTGTCGGGCGCGTTCGAGCTCAACGTCTACATCCCGATGATGGCCCGCAACATCTTGGAGTCGTTCAAGCTGCTGACCAACGTGTCGAAGCTGTTCGCCGAACGCTGCATCGTCGGCCTGAAGGCCAACGAAGAACATCTGCGCGAGTTGGCCGAGTCGTCGCCGTCGATCGTGACACCCTTGAATTCGGCCATCGGCTACGAGGAGGCCGCGGCCGTGGCCAAGCAAGCGCTCAAGGAAAAGAAGACGATCCGTCAGGCCGTGATCGATCGCGGCCTGATCGGCGACAAGTTGTCGATCGAGGAACTTGACCGCCGGCTCGACATGCTGGCGATGGCCAAGGTCAAACCGGCGAATTAGGTGGGGTGGTTCTGCAATGACGGTTCCTCCGGGCGGTCCCTACGGGCAGGATCCGTACGGAGCGAATCCGTATGGGCAGGGTCCTTATTGGGGCCCACCGCAAAGCGGTCCGCAAGGCGGCCCGCCCCCGTATCCGCCGGGCGGCCCCTATTCGGGGCCGCAGAGCGGCGCGTACCCCTACCCGCCGACCGGTCCGTTCACCAATCCCCAAGGCGGAGTGGATCCCTCGGCCCCCGGCTATCCGGGTCAGCCGTACGGTCAGGCCGGGCCGCAGTATGCCCCCGGCTGGCCGCCCGGCGCCTACCCCGGCGGTCCGCCGCCCAATGGGCCGCGGTCGAGCATGCCATGGCTGATCGTCGCCGGCATCGCGGTGCTGGGTGTCATCGCGCTGGTGGTGATCCTGGTGCTCAGTTTGGGCAACGAACCCAAGTCTCCCAAGGCTGGCCCCTCCGGTCCCTCGACGACGGCCGCGCCGACGTCGCAGCCCAGTGGTTCGGGGCAGACGGCCACGGATTGCACGCCCAACGTGTCCGGTGGCGACAAGCCCGTCGGCGGCGCCCCGATCAAGGCGGGCAAGCTGTCGTTCCCGGCCACCGCGGCACCCGGATGGATGCCGTTCTCGGACGACCAGACTCCGAATCTCATTGGCGCGGTGGGGCTGGCGCAGGAGGTACCGGGTGCCAGCCAGTGGGTGATGCAGGCCGAGGTTGCCGTCACCAACTTCGTCCCCAGCATGGACGTCAGCGCACAGGCGGCGAAGTTGATGAATTGCGTGGCCGAAGGTCCCGGCTATTCGAGCGCCTCGCCGACGCTGGGCCCGATCAAGAAGTCGTCGATCACGGTCGAAGGAATCAAGGCCGCCCGGGTGGACGCCGACGTCACGATCGCCGATCCCGCCCGCAATGTGAAGGGCGACTCCGTGGTCATCATCGCGGTCGACACCAAGCCGGTCACCATCTTCCTGGGTGCGACGCCCATCGGTGATGCAGCCTCGGCGGGACTGCTCAACCAGGTGATCGGATCGCTGAAGGTCTCGAAGTAGCGCGATCAAGCGGGGCCCGCGGGCGCCGAGACATGGGTGGCTTCGGAGCGGCCGCGTAGCACGGTGGAATAGCACTCCGCCCAGCGAGCCCGCTCGTCCTCGTCGGCGCGTTCGATGGCCGCCGCCGAACATAGGATCCGCCGATCCGACGTCTTGGCGAGATCCGCCAGGCGCGCGGCCTCGTTGACCACATCGCCGATTACCGTGTATTCGTAACGGTTTTCGGCGCCTATATTGCCGGCGAAGACCCGGCCGGCCGACACCCCGATCCCGAAATCCACTGGCAGCCGGCGCAGTTGGGTGGCCAGCGTACGCGCCGTGGCCAGCGCCGCCGATGACGGCTCGCCGGTGCGCAACGGCACCCCGAAGATCGCCAGCGCGGCATCGCCCGCGAACTTGTTGATCAGGCCGTTGTGTTCGTCGACGGCGTCGACGACGATGCGGAAGAAATCGTTGAGCACGTCGGCAACCTCTTGGGGTGGACGGCTTTCCGCGAGCTGAGTCGAACCGACCAGATCGATGAACAGGACCGCCGCCTCGACCACGTCGCCCGACAGCGATGCACCCTCTTCGATGGCGCGCTGCGCGACGTCGGCCCCGACATGGCGCCCGAACAGGTCGCGAAGCCGGTCGCGCTCGGCTAGCCCGGCCACCATCCGGTTGAATCCCGTTTGCAGACGCCCGATTTGGGATCGCTCGTAGGCACCGACGGTGGTGTCGATGTTGCCGCGTTCGACCTGGGCCATCGCGTCGACGACTTCGCCGATCGGATCCGAAATCGAACGTGACGTCAGGATCATGATGGGCAGCCCGAGCAACAGCGCGGCCAACGACACCACCAGAATCGGCACATCCAATGAGGCGGATTTCTGAATCAGCCAACCGTAGGAGCGCAGCAGCACCAGGGCTGCCACGACGCCGATCGGAAGCGCACTGACCAGAAACCAGAGCATGACCAGCCGCGCGAACACCCCGGGCACCGCCAGTCGAGGCTCGAGTCCACGGGTAGCCGCACCCATGATCGGGCGCAGAGTGCGTTGGGCGAGCAGCATTCCCGTGCCGGCGGCGGCCGGTCCGCCCAGCACCACCCCGAGCGCCATCGGCAACAGCAGCGAGGCGCCGGCATTGAGATTAAGCAACACGAAGATGGCGCCGGCCAGGCCCCAGGCCACCAGCAAGATCGCCGTTTGGCGGCCGGCCAGCCGCATCGCCACTTCCCGCTGTGCCTGGGTGGGTTCTTCGCCGGCGGCATACCAACGCGCCGTCGGAACAAGGCTGAACACCCCGGCCACCGCGACACCGACGATCCCCAGCACCACCAGCAGCACCACGATCGCGGTGTCTTTCTCCGCGAAGACGACGCTGGTGGCGGCGGAGGTGTGTCCCCGCAGCGGAATCAGGATGGCGGCGACGTCGACGACGGCGATGATGTAGGACAGGGCGAGATCGATCGCATATTCAGCCAACAGCCTGCGAGCCGACTTGCGCTGCGGCGGCTCGGATGTCGGCGCGGCCTCGCGCGATCGTCGCGCACCCCGACTTCGCAGCCAGTCCGCTTTGCTCACCCTCTCAAGGTAGCCGCGCCGCGCTCACGCGCCGTTATTTGGCCCGCCCGAATTCTGACCCGCGATGTCGGTGATCGGGAAATTCGGCATCGGCTTGGGCGAGGGGGTGTTGGGCAGCGTCGGGATGTCGGCGGGCGGGATGTCGTGAAGTTCGTTGACGGGCGGCCCGTTGTCCCGGCTGCCGTAGCTGCTGCCCGGCGCCCGCGGCCCCAGCAGTTCGCTGACCGTCACCAGGCGGTAGCCGTTGGCTTTGAGCACCGGAATGAACTGGTACACCAGGTCGACGGTGCTCGAGTAGGTGTCGTGGAACAACACCACCGAGCCGGGCTTGATGTAGGTCATCAGCATGTATCGCGTCGCGGCGGTGTTCGAGTCGTTCGCCCAATCGAAAGGGATTACATCCCAGAGGATTTCGGCCAGTCCATAACGAGCGGCGGTCTGGCGCACGTCGGGGGTTGACAACCCGCCGGCGGGACGAAACAGCGTCGGGGTCCGGCCGGTAGCGGCGTTGATCGCGTCGTTGGCCTTGGTGAACTGCGCGGCGACGTCCTCGGGAGGAATCGTCGACATGTTGGGGTGTTCCCAGGTGTGACTACCAATTTCCATGCCGGCATCGGCGATGCGCCTGGCGCCGGCCGGGTTGGCGGCCACCTTGTTCCCGATCAGGAAGAAGGTGGCCTTGGCGTCGTTGTCCTTGAGGATTTGCAGCAGCCGCTCGTCGAACGGACTCGGGCCGTCGTCGAACGTCAGCGCGACACATTTGACCACCGCGCAGCTCAGGTTGTCCGCGCGCGTCACGTGACCGGTCAGGCCACCGATCACCAGGACCGCACCGGCGGCCACCACACCGAACACGGTCCGCCAATAGCGCCAGGCTTGGCTGTCGGGTCGTTTCGGCACCCTGGCAGCCTACTCGCCCCCGAGTGTGCGACCTGGGCGTCGAGTGTGCGCACCGGGCGCCATCAGCGCGGACTCAAGGCGGCGGCGTCAGTGCGGCCCGGCGATTTCCTCGAGCATCTCGGTGACCAACGCGGCGATCGGCGACCGCTCGCTGCGCAGCAGCGTGATGTGCGCGAACAGCGGGTGACCCTTGAGCTTCTCGATCACCGCCGCGACGCCGTCGTGGCGGCCCACCCGCAGGTTGTCGCGCTGGGCGATGTCGTGGGTGAGCACCACCCGCGATCCGGTGCCCAGCCGGGATAGCACGGTCAGCAGCACGTTGCGCTCCAGCGATTGCGCCTCGTCGACGATCACGAACGAGTCGTGCAGCGAGCGCCCGCGAATGTGGGTCAGCGGCAGCACTTCGAGCATGCCCCTCGACAGCACTTCCTCCAGCACGGCCGGGCTGGCCAGGCCTTCGAGGGTGTCGAAGACAGCCTGCGCCCAGGGACCCATCTTTTCGCTCTCGCTGCCGGGCAGATAGCCCAGCTCCTGGCCGCCGACGGCGTACAGCGGGCGGAACACCACGACTTTGCGCTGGGTCCGCCGTTCCAGCACCGCCTCGAGACCGGCACACAGGGCCAGCGCCGACTTGCCGGTGCCGGCCTTACCGCCCAGCGACACGATGCCCACCGACTCGTCGAGCAGCAAGTCGAGCGCCACGCGCTGCTCGGCGGAGCGGCCCCGCAGCCCGAACACTTCGCGGTCACCACGCACCAGCTGAACCCGCTTGGCCGCCGTGACCCGGCCCAGCGCGTGCGAGCTGCCGCCCAGTAGCCGAATTCCGGTGTGACACGGCAGGTCTCGAGCTTCGGCCAGGTCGATCTCGCCGTCTGCGAAGAGCGCGTCGATGTCCTCGGTCGCGGTCTCGATCTCGCGCATGCCCGACCACCCGGAGGCGACGACGTCCTGCGCGTGGTACTCGTCGGCGGCCAGACCCACCGCGGCGGCCTTGACGCGCAGCGGAATGTCCTTGCTGACCAACGTGACTCGCTTGCCTTCGGCGGCAAGGTTGGCCGCACAGCTCAGGATCCGAGAGTCGTTGGTGTCGTTGCGGAAGCCACTCGGTAGCACCGACGGGTCGGTGTGGTTCAGCTCGACGTGCAGCGTACCGCCTTGTGTCCCAACGGGAATGGGCTGATCCAGGCGTCCATGCTCCAGGCGCAAATCGTCGAACAATCGCAGTGATTGTCGGGCGAACCATCCCAGCTCATGGTGGTGGCGCTTGGCCTCCAGTTCGCTGATCACCACCAGCGGAACAACCACCTCGTGTTCGGCGAACCGACTACATGCCCACGGGTCGGACAGCAGCACGGAAGTGTCGATCACGTAGGTCCGGATTTCGGTCACGTAGCGCTCCTCGAGCGGGATGAGCCCGCGCGGACCCGCACAGGCATGTCGGCGGGAACTGCGACACCAGGACCGGGGCCGGTCCTTCCGTTGTGGTGACGGGAGGTGCCGCCCTGGCAGCTGAGCAAGACGCTGACCATCGAAGACGACGCTACTCTCGTCGCCGCTTTGCAGCAGCGCAGGCGCGCCGACGCCAAAGCTGTGACGTGAGCCCGAATCCGGCGCGCCGGGGAGCTGGCTTAGCCGCTGACGAACTGCCGAAGTTGGGGCTCGTCGGCGACACCCCATTCGGTGATCCGGTCGGCGATGGCCTGACGCAGATCGGCGGGTCCGAAAATCCCCGCCGCGGCGACGTTTTGCACCTTGTCCTGATACGCGCGGATGTCGCCACCTACGACCTGCAGTTCGGCCGCGCGCTTGGCGATCGCGGCGACGGTCTCGTCGCGGGTGTACGTCAGGCAGTGCGCGACGAGATTGGAGAAGAACAGCTCGTGGCGCACCTCGTCGCGGGCGATCCGGTCGATGAGCCCGGCCAGAATCGGCTCCTCGAGCTGGGCGGCCAGGTGGCGGCAGAAGACGGCATGGGTGCGCTCGGTCAACGCCATGTACACCAGGGTTTCGACCTGCGTGTACGTGTCGGCGCGGTAGCCCTGCATCAGGTACTCGACCCGGGCCTCTTCGTTGGCCGTGGGATCGACCTCGCGGGTCACCACCAGGTATTCGCGCAGCGCAATCGCGTGCAGGTGCTCCTCGGCGGTCCAGCGCCCCAGCCAGCGGCCCCACCAGTCCTCGAGAATGAAGTGCTCGACGAGCTCACGGTGATGAGCGGCCAGGTCGTCCTTGAGCAGCAGCAGGATCTCGCAGGCATCCGTGAAGGCCCGCGGCAGCGTCATGCTGGACGGGTCCCAGTCGCGGCCGCCGAGGAAGGCGAAGTTCTCGCCCCGGTCGAATGGCACGTAGTCGTGGGCGAACCAGATGTCGTCGGTGTTGAGGTGGCGGTCCATTTCCGCCTCGACGACCGGCTCGAGTTCCGTGGTCAGTGCGTTAGCGACAGGTTTCGTTGCCATAAAAGTAACTGTAACCCGTAGACACAGGTGTTATGAAATCAACCGCCCGTGTCGCGGCCGTTCCGTGACCTAGCGGCCGACCAGCGCCCAATCCTCGAGCCCGTCGTACAGCGGGAACTCGCGGGCCAGCCGGGTCACCCGGTCGCGCAGCCCGGAGACATCCGCCGAGGTGCCGGCTGCCAGCGCGGCGGCGATGACGTCGGCGACCTCGGTGAACTCGGCGTCGCCGAAGCCGCGGGTGGCCAGCGCGGGCGTGCCGATCCGCAGACCCGACGTGACCATCGGCGGTCGCGGGTCGTTGGGCACGGCATTGCGGTTGACCGTGATACCGACCTCGTGCAGCAGGTCCTCGGCGGCCTGACCGTCCAACGGCGAGTTGCGCAGGTCGACCAGCACCAGGTGGACGTCGGTGCCGCCACTGACCACCGACACACCGGCCTTGGCGACATCGGCGGCCAGGAGCCGTTCGGCCAGGATCTTTGCGCCGGACAACGTGCGCTGCTGTCGCTCGGCGAATTCGGGAGTGCCGGCGATTTTCAGCGCCACCGCCTTGCCCGCGATGATGTGCATCAGCGGCCCACCCTGCTGCCCGGGGAATACCGCGGAATTGATGGACTTGGCGTACTCCTGCTTGCCCAGGATCATGCCGGAGCGGCCACCACCGAGCGTCTTGTGAATGGTGGTCGACACGACGTCGGCGTGCGGGATCGGGGACGGGTGCAACCCGACGGCGACCAGTCCCGCGAAGTGCGCCATGTCGACCCACAGCTTGGCGTCGACTTCGTCGGCGATGGATCGGAACGCCGCGAAGTCGAGAATGCGCGGGTAGGCCGACCAGCCGGCGATGATCACCTTCGGGCGGAATTCGAGGGCCTGCACGCGCACCGCGTCCATGTCGACCAGATGCGTCACGGGGTCGACGCCGTAGAAGCCGTTCTCGTAGAGCTTGCCGGAGAAGTTGAGCTTCATGCCGTGCGTCAGATGTCCGCCGTTGGCTAGGTCCAGACCCAGCAGCCGCTCCCCCGGTGACATCAGGGCATGCAGCACGGCGGCGTTGGCCTGGGCCCCGGAATGTGGTTGCACGTTGGCGAAGTCGGCCCCGAACAGAGCCTTGGCGCGGTCGCGGGCGATGTTCTCCACGACGTCGACGTGCTCGCAGCCACCGTAGTAGCGCCGGCCGGGCAGCCCCTCGGCGTACTTGTTGGTGAGCACGCTGCCTTGGGCTTGCAGTACCGAGCGCGGTACGAAGTTCTCCGACGCGATCATCTCAAGTGTGTCGCGTTGGCGTCCGAGCTCCTTGCCGAGCAGCTCGGCGATATCCGGGTCGACTTCGGCGAGCGGGGCAGACATCACGGACGCGGTTACACGAGCATCAGGTGCGGCAGTCACAGCCGCCAGTCTATCGAGAGGTCCTTTAGCCAGCCCAGCCGTCTGCCACGCGATCGTCCCTGCCACACTGGCACTATGCACCGGCTGAGCGAGCCGAGCCCATATGTGGAGTTCGACCGAAAGCAGTGGCGCGCGTTGCGCATGTCGACGCCGCTGGCCCTCACGGAAGAGGAGCTTGTCGGTCTGCGCGGTCTCGGCGAGCAGATCGACCTCCTCGAGGTCGAAGAGGTCTACCTGCCACTGGCCCGGCTCATTCATCTTCAGGTCGCCGCACGGCAGCGATTGTTCGCCGCCACCGCGGAATTCCTCGGCGAGCCTCAGCAGGCCCCGGACCGGCCGGTGCCGTTCATCATCGGCGTGGCCGGCAGCGTGGCGGTCGGAAAGTCCACGACTGCCCGTGTGCTGCAGGCATTGCTGGCGCGCTGGGATCACCACCCGCGGGTCGACCTGGTGACCACCGACGGCTTCCTCTATCCGAATGCCGAGCTGGACCGGCGAAACCTGATGCACCGCAAAGGTTTTCCGGAGAGCTACAATCGCCGGGCACTGATGCGGTTCGTCACCTCGGTCAAATCGGGCTCGGACTACGCGTGCGCGCCGGTGTACTCACACCTGCGCTACGACATCATCTCCGGGGCCAAACACGTGGTCCGCCACCCGGACATCCTGATCCTGGAAGGCCTCAACGTCTTGCAAACCGGTCCGACCCTGATGGTGTCGGACCTGTTCGACTTCTCGCTCTACGTGGACGCCCGGATCGAGGACATCGAACAGTGGTACGTGTCGCGCTTCCTGGCGATGCGCAGCACGGCCTTCGCCGATCCCGCGTCCCACTTCCACCACTACTCGGCCCTCAACGACACCAAGGCGATGGCCGCGGCGCGCGAGATCTGGCGGTCGATCAACCGGCCTAATCTGGTCGAGAACATTCTCCCCACCCGTCCCCGCGCGACCCTGGTGCTGCGCAAGGACGCCGACCACTCCATCAACCGGTTGCGGCTGCGCAAGCTCTGAGGCATTTCGTCCCTGAATAGCCCGCCAAAGACCGAAGCGGGGCGAATCTCCGTGGCCGCGGAGAACGCCCCGCTCGGCGGGAGGGTGCTACGCGGGCAATCGACGCACTCCCAGGTATTGCAGCCACGCGAACGCCGCGGCATAGGCGCCCGTCGCCAACGTCGCGGCCACCCCGGCCGCTGTCATGGGCACCGCTTCGATGGCCACCAGGGAGCCCAGCGCGACGACGATGTTGGCGCCGACGACACCGGCACCGGCGCTGCGCAGCTCCGGCAACCCGGTCAGGCTGTACACCACCAGTCCGTAAAGCACGAAGACGGCGCCCAGGGCGTATTCGAGGTGAGAATTCAGGTCGGCAAAGAAGGCGATGGCGAGGCCACACAGCCCCGTCAACGTGGCATCCGCACGCATGGCGAAACGCAGCAACGAGTCGGTCGTGTCGTACAGGTGCCGGGTCGGTATGACGGATACAGCGGACATGTGATTACTCCTCGAAATGGCGATTGGTGTCGAACTGGTTTGAGCGTGCCGCCAGAGCACTGCCATATCGACGCGTGGCACTGCCAACTCCTGCCACGCAATGAATGACCATGAGGTTCACCTCGGTATTCCCCGGGCGCGGCGGCAACGGCGGACTACACGGCAATCGCCTCGACGACGCTGTACGGCGATGCTGTTGCCACGACCCGCGTCATGTGGAATCCGGCACGGTCCAGCAATTCTGCGTATCCGGCGGCGGTGCGCTCGCGGCCGTCGAATTCGACGAGCACTTCGAGGTCGAGCCAGTTGCCCGGAAAATCACGATCGTGGTCGGGAAGGACTTGTTCGACGAGCAGCACATGCTTGCCGGCCCCGGCCGCCGTACGCACGTTGCGCAGGATCTGCAGCGCTTGGTCGTCGGGCCAGTCGTGAATGATGTGCTTGAGGACGTAGGCGTCGCCGCCTTCGGTGATGGTGTCGAAGAACGACCCCTGGGCCACCTGGACCCGGTCGGCCACCCGGTGCTGTTTGAGCAGGGGTGGTGCATCCGCGACGACGTGGGGCTGGTCGAACAGGATCCCCCGGGCTTGCGGCGTGGCATTGAGGATTGCCGCCAGCAGACGACCGTGCCCGCCGGCGACGTCGACGATCGTCGAGTAGCGGCTGAAGTCGTAACCCGCGACGACGGGCGCGATCGCGAACTCCGACGCGCTGGTCATCGCTTCGTTGAAGATCTCGTCGTATTCCTTTTCCTCGGCCAGATACTCGAAGATCGGCTTGCCGCGCATGTCCGAGACGACAGCCCGATCGGTGCGCATCGCGGTCGCGAGGTTGCTCCAATGCTCCCGATGCTGCGGTGCACCGATAAATCGGGCGACACCGCGCAGCGAGACGTCGTTATCGGTGCGCAGCGTGGCCGCGAGCGGGTTGAGGGCGTAGCGCCCGTCGCGTGTTTGACGGAAGACGCCACTGCCGATTAGGGCGCGCAGCAAGCGGCTAACGCTGTCGGCATCGGCGTCGACTGCCTCGGCCAACTCGTCGGCCGTCAACGGTCCCGCGGCCAGCGCGTCGGCAATACCGAGCTGAGCCGCAGCGGTAATCGCCTGCGCCACCCACGCATTCGTGAGCATTTCCCACATCGCGGCCGTCGGCGGAACCATGCGTTGGTGCAGCCGACCGACGTGGTGCCGGGCCATCTCGACGACTCGGGCCATCTGCGGCTCTGGAAGTTTGATCGAAAACATGAGCACTCCTGGGTAATTGGGGATGGATGCGACTCGCCGTTAGACGGCGACCGCTTCGACGATGCTCAGCGGCGAGGCCGTTTCGACCACGCGAGTCAACCGAAATCCCACGCGGCTCAGCAGCCGGCCGTATTGGCCGGGGGTGCGCTCACGAGCACCGGCCACGACGTGCATTTCCAGGTCCATCCAGTGGCCGGGGAATTCGCGGTTGTGCCGCGGCATCACGAATTCCAGGATCAGCACCTGCTTTCCGACTCCGGCGGCTTTGCGGATGTTACCGAGAATCTGCACGGCCTCGTCGTCGGGCCAGTCGTGGATGATGTGCTTGAGCAGGTAGGCGTCGCCACCGTCGGCCACCGACTCGAAGAACGAACCTTCGACCACCTTGACCCGGTCCGCCACTCCCTGTTCCTCGAGCAATGACGAGGCACCCGCAACCACGTGCGGCTGGTCGAACAGGATGCCGCGGGCTTGCGGCGTGGCGTTCAGGATCGCGGCCAGCAGCCGCCCGCGCCCCCCGGCGACGTCGACGATCGTCCCGAAGCGGCTGAAGTCGTAGCCCGCGATGACCGTCGGGATTTCGAGCTCGGAGAGATCTGTCATGGCCTGGTTGAAGATTTCGTCGAGTTCGGGCTCCCCGACGATGTACTCGAAGGCGGGTTTGCCGCGTAGCTCGGGGACCACGGCCCGGCCGGTGCGGATCGAGTCCGTGAGGTGGCTCCAATGCTCGCGATCCTGAGGTGATCCCACGAACCGGGCGAATGCGCGCAGTGAGACATCGCTGTCGCTGCGCAAGGTGTCCGCAAGCGGGTTGAGGTCGTAGCGCCCGTCGTGGCGACACCGGAAGATCCCACGCGAGATCAAGCCCCTCAGCAGACGACCGACGGTGTCGGCGTCCGCGTCGACCGCATCGGCCAAATCGTCGAGCGACAGCGGCCCTTTGGCGAGCGCGTCGGCGATGCCGAGATCGGCGGCGGCGGTAATCGCCTGCGCGGCCCAGGCATTCGTGATCATTTCCATCATCGCTGCCGGCGGCGGAACCATCCGCTGGTGCAGTTGCCCGACGTGGTGCCGGACGAAATCGACGGCCCGCGCGAAGGTAGCGGGTGGAAGGGTCGGCGAAAGCATAAGTCCCCCTGGCAGACTCGGATGACACGTGCGAACCGGTCGGCCGCACATACCGTATTCGTCGCCAGTCCACCCGAAGATGGGACGCATCACCATTACAACCAGCGTTGTCATCCGGATTGTGCGCAAACCTGGACAGTTCAGGCAGAAAACGCCCCAATGGGACTAATCCCCGGGGATCGCGACCCGCTCATGTGGGACGGCCGAAACTCAGTCGCCTCGGAGCAGCCGCAACTTTTGTTCAGTTGGGGACCCGGGCTTGGCCCAGTACGCGACAACGACATGGCCCGTCCCGGACAACTCCAGCCGCTGAAAGTACAGATAGAGGCTGCCGACCTCTGGGTGGTTGATCTTGGTTGGACCCGCCGTGAGTTCGTTGACATCGCCCTGCGACCAAAGTTCGCGAAAACGTGGACTTTCAGTCAACAATTCGTCGACCAACGCAAGCAGGGACGGATTCTGGGACTTGCCCACAATCGCGCGCATATAGGGAACCGCCCACGCGGTCAATATCCCCCAGTCCCAATAGAAATCACGCATGCTGGGCTCGAGGAATAATGCACGCATGGGGTTGACACCGACTCTGAATTTGGCGAAACCTTTTCGGCCAGCGAATTGGCAAGCACCACATCCAGGTTCGGGTCACAGACGTATGCAACGGTCAGCGGCCAACTGTCCAACAAGGCCTCCAGCTCAGGATGTATCTCTCGCAACGATTCACCGCGCCGCTGAGCAGAGTTTTGCCGCACGAGGTTATGCATATACGCCGCAGCGTCGTCGTCCAATTTGAGAGCTCCGGCGATGGCGTCTAGCACCTCACCGGACGGGTTTTCCTCGCGGGCCTGCTCGAGCCGCAAATAGTAATCCGTACTGATACTGGCAAGCACCGCGACCTCTTCCCTCCGTAGCCCCGCGACTCGACGTCGGCCACCCGAAGGCAAGCCGACGTCAGCCGGCTGGACGAGATTGCGGCGAACACGCAGAAATTGCGCCAACGTGAGCCGTTGGCACATGATTCCAGCATAAGCATCACCGTGGAGCCGGGGGGTGTCACCGCCGTCCGGCCACGATTGCCTAATTCGCCGTCAACACAAGCGAACTGAGTCGCCCGGCTAATGCAACCCGCGTTGTCGTGTGACGGCGTCCAACTAATCGCTGGGGACCGCGACGCGCCCACGTAGGTCCGCCGCGATCAGCCGGGCCGCGGCATTCTGCCAGTTATGCAGCGAACGCTGTGGGACCTCCGTCACAAACCACTGCCAAGCCTGCCGCGCGGCGGGATCCAGGCCCGAGGCGGTGGCGTTCTGCGCGTAGGCGCGCACCCCGACGACGTACGGAAAATACAGGGAGTTGTAGTAACGCCACTCTTCGGTAGTTCCGAAATCGCCGCCGTCTCGCGGCTTCAACCGCGAAATGCCATCGGCGAGCACGGCCTTGAGTTCGTTGGCCCGCTCGACCGGGTGGTCGGGGGCACCGCGGGCCGCCAGCCGCTCGTCGATCATCGGCAACGCCGTCAGCGGGCTCGCGACCAGCTTGCTCAGGTCGCCGTAGTGGCCCAGGGCGCGGCGGGTGAGCCTGACGAAAGTGACGTCGTCGACGTCTGCCAGCGGGTGCTCCTGCCGCAGCGGCAGCGCGGCCTCGGTGTGCCGCAGCGCGGCCCGATCCGCCCGCAGCGCAGGCGATTTCGAGAACGCCAGCCGATCGAGCACCCCTGCCAGAGGATCGGCGAGTACCTGCACGGTGATCGCGATCGCCAGGCTGGTGAACAGCAGCACGGTCAGCGCGGTCTGCGCGGCGGAGTCGTCGCGGGTCACCGCCAGCCCGATCAGCGCCTGCCCGCCGAACAGCAGCGCCACCGCCACCGAGCCGGCGAACGAGCGGCGCATGTCGGCGCGCAGCGCCTGACCCTCGTCGAACGCGTCCCACAGGGCGACGGCGATCCCGAGCGCGAGGACGTCGCAGCTCGTCGACGCCAGCGCCAGCCAGCTGGGCACCAGGCCCAGCGGGATGATCAGGATCGCGTTGGCCAGTGCAAAGAACAGGGTGGCGGTGATGGCGAGCCCGACCGCCGGCCGCGGGCGCCGCGGGCGGCGCACCGCGACGGCCATCGCGCCGAGGGTGGACACCGAGATCACGGCGAACATCAGCCAGTGTCCCGCCCGCAGCGGACCCTCGACGCTGCCGGCCAGCATCGCCCCGAACAAGGTTAGCGCGGCGACCGCGGCGACGAGCAGCAGCTCGCGGGTGCGCGCCCGCCAGCCGTCGGTGGGCCGAGACAGCTCGATCAGCACCGCGAACCACGCCACGCCGGGCACGGTCGCGACATAGATCTCGACCCGGCTCAGCAGCGGGGCGGACGCGGAGCTGACGGTCCGAACCGCATCCAGCCCGACGACCAGCGCGAAGCCACACAGTCCGATCGCCGCCAGCACAAGCACCGGTTTGCGCGGATCGCGGGCCACCAGATACAGGCCCAGCCAGGCACTCAGCGTGAACACCACCGCCGACAGCGCAGCCATGCATCCAGTGTGGCACGCGCGTGAGCTGCCGCTTAAGACCTACTTGCCGAGGCGGCGATCTCGCCGGCTGTAGTCGCGCAGCGCGCGCAGGAAGTCGACGCGGCGGAACGCGGGCCAGTGCGTCTCGCAGAACCACATCTCCGAATAGGCGCTCTGCCAGAGCAGGAACCCCGACAGGCGTTGCTCGCCCGAGGTGCGGATCACCAGGTCGGGGTCGGGCTGCCCGGAGGTGTAGAGGTTCTCGGAGATGGCGTCGACGGTCACCGCGTCGACGAGCTCCTCGCCGGTGACGCCGTTGGCGAGCGCCTTGCTCAACAGCGCGCGCACCGCGCCGACGATCTCCTGCCGACCCCCGTAGCCGACGGCCACGTTGACGTGAAACGGCGCGACGCTGGGCGTGGATTCGACCGCACCCCGTAACCGGCGGGCGGGCTCGTCGCCGAGCAGTTCCAGGTCCCCCACCGTGCGCACGCTCCACCGATTGGCCGGCGCGCAGATCTCCTCGACGACATCGGTGATGACCTCGATCAGCCCGGCCAGCTCCTCGGGATCGCGTTGCAGGTTTTCGGTGGACAGCAGGTAGACGGTGGTCATTTCGACGCCGGCTTCCTGACACCAGCGCAGCATCTCGGCGATCTTGACCGCGCCCATCCGGTAGCCGTAGCTGACGTCGTCGTATCCCGCGTCACGGGCCCACCGCCGGTTCCCGTCGCACAGCACGGCGATATGCCGCGGGAGCTGGGATTTCGAGGCGGCCAGGCCCTGCCGCAGCCGTAGCTCGTAGACGCGATAGAGCGGGTCTTTGAGCCGCGGCGGGATAATCTCCACGAAGATCCACCCTACTGTGACCGGCAACCAATTCCGGGTGGATTTCCGGGGATGTCACCGCCGCCGAAATCGCGGTCATCCGGCCGGTGCGAGCTAGTGTTTGGTGTCAGGCGCGGACACTTCGACCGCCATCCGAAACAGGCAGCAGGTGACATGAGCGGGCCGACCACCACTGCCACCGACCCGGAAGCCGAATCGCCGGGAGTCGCGGCTAATGCCGCACACCATCTCGTCGACGGCGTCGCCCGGGTCCTGACCAAGCCACGCTTCCGCGGCTGGATCCACGTCTATTCCGCCGGCACCGCCGTCTTCGCGGGCGCCTCGCTGGTCGCGGTGTCGTGGGCCGTGGGATCCACCCGGGCCGGACTGGCGACCCTGCTTTATACCTTCGCCACCATCATCATGTTCACCGTCAGCGCCACCTACCATCGCGTCCACTGGAAGTCCGAGACCACCAAGAAGTGGATGAAGCGGGCCGATCACTCGATGATCTTCGTGTTCATCGCCGGCAGCTACACCCCGTTCGCCCTGCTGGCGCTGTCACCGCACGACGGGGGCGTGGTGTTGGGCATCGTCTGGGGCGGCGCCGCGGCCGGGATCCTGCTCAAGATGCTATGGCCGTCGGCGCCACGCTGGGTCGGCGTGCCGCTCTACATCCTGCTGGGCTGGGTAGCGGTCTGGTACACCGGCGAGATCCTGCACAACTCCGGGGTGGCCGCGATGGTGCTGCTGTTCGTCGGCGGCGCCTTGTACAGCATCGGCGGCATTCTCTACGCGCTGCGCTGGCCCGACCCGTGGCCGTCGACGTTCGGCTATCACGAGTTCTTCCACGCCTGCACCGCGATAGCGGCGATCTGCCACTACATCGCGATGTGGTTCGTGGTGTTCTGATTCGGCGCTAGCGCGCGGGCACGCCCAGGGCGGCCGCCAGGTCGGCCGACCGGGTCACCGGCAGATCGCAGAGACGGCCCCGGCACACGTAGGCGGCGTCGTCGCCGCGCACCCGATCCCGGCCGACCAACAGCGCCGACGAGTCCATCTTGCCGCCCATCACGATCGCCCCGCCGGGCGCGAACCGGCGGGCGTCGGTCAGCAGCGGTGAGCACAGCGAGTGGCAGGCGACCGCGATCTGCAGCGGGCCGCGGATCGCGGCTTCGGCCACGGCAATCCAATGCCCGGCCGACCGCGGCGCCTTCGCCAGCAGTACCGAATGCGCGGCCAGCGCCTCGGTCGCGGCTTTCAGGTAGCGCGGCGCCGTGACACTGCCCACCAGATGCGCCGCGGTCAGCAGCGCGTCGGTGATCGTCGACGCGCCCGACGGGGTGGCGCCGTCCAGCGGATCGGCCGGCCGCAGCATCAACTGCTCGGCATCGTCGGCGGTGTCGTACCAGCGGCCCGGTCGCTGCGGATCGGCGAAGTGGGCGCACGCGGTGTCGAGCAGTTCGGACGCCGCGGTCAGCCAGACGTCCTCGACGGTCAGCTGGTAAAGCGCCAGCAGCCCGGCGGCCAGCGTCGCGTGGTCCTCCAGAATGG
The DNA here is from genome assembly GCF_010731715.1 of Mycobacterium stomatepiae. Classification (NCBI taxonomy): domain Bacteria; kingdom Bacillati; phylum Actinomycetota; class Actinomycetes; order Mycobacteriales; family Mycobacteriaceae; genus Mycobacterium; species Mycobacterium stomatepiae. The sequence continues at coordinate 5,169,376 of NZ_AP022587.1, read as the reverse complement.
CGGCGCTCTCGCCGACCACCCCGCCGAGGCTGGCCCGCCGCAGCCGGCCGCCGACGACGTGCAGGTCCAGCAGCGCCGTCGCGCAGCGCCGCGCCGCGCGGGCCAATTCGGGCTCGTCCAGCGCCACGCTGGCCTCGGCCAGCGCGGTGATCGCCAGCCCGTTCCACGACGTGACGACTTTGTCGTCGCGCGCCGGCTGGGTGCGGGTGCGCCGGGCGGCCAACAGCACCGTCCGCACCCGTTCCAACCGTTGCGGGTCGTCGGGATCGGCGGGCAACTGCAGCACCGACGTCCCGTGCTCGAAGGTCCCGTCCTGGCTGACCGCGAAAACCTCAGCGGCCCAAGGGCCGTCATCGGGGCCGAGCACCTCGATCAACTGCTGCGGCGTCCAGGCGTAGGTCGAGCCCTCGCGGCCGTCGGCGTCGGCATCCAGCGACGAAATGAACATGGCGCCGTCGGACAGCTCGTCGAGCAGAAACTGCGCGGTCTGCGCGGTGACCCGGCGGGCCAACGGATTCCCGGTACGTCGGGCCCAGTGCGCGTAGGCGCGCAGCAACAGCGCGTTGTCGTACAGCATCTTCTCGAAATGCGGTACCACCCAGGCATTGTCGACGCTGTAGCGCGCGAAGCCGCCGCCGAGTTGGTCGTAGATTCCGCCGCGAGCCATCGCGGTCCCGGTGCGCTCGACCGCCTCTAGCGTCGACGCCGATCCGGTGCGCTCGTAGTGGCGCAGCAGCGCTTCGAGAACCGCCGACGGCGGAAACTTCGGCGCGACGGCGAACCCGCCGTGCGCGGTGTCCTGGTCGGCCAGCACCGCGGCCACCGCGTGATCACACAGCGCCGGGTCGACGTCCTGGCCGCCGGCCCGGCTTTCCCCAAAAGAAGAGGCCATCCTGCGCAGCTCGCCGGCGATGTGGTCGGAGGCCTCCTCCACCTCACCGCGGCGGTCCCGCCAGGTTTCGCTGACGGCCGAAAGGAGTTGCAGGAAACCGTCTTTCGGATAGTAAGTGCCGCAGAAGAAGGGCCGACCGTCCGGGGTCAGGAAACACGTCATCGGCCAGCCGCCGTGCCCGGTGAGCGCGACGGTGGCGTTCATGTAAACCGCATCGATGTCCGGCCGTTCCTCGCGGTCGACCTTGACGCAGACGAAATCCGCGTTCATCGCGGCCGCCACCTCGTCGTCGGAGAACGATTCGTGAGCCATCACATGACACCAGTGACAAGCGGCGTAGCCGATCGAGAGCAGGATCGGCACATCGCGGTCCGCCGCGTCTTGCATCGCCTCCGGCGTCCACTGCTGCCAGTGCGCCGGATTGTCGGCGTGTTGACGCAGATAAGGGCTGGTGGCCAGCCCGAGAGTATTGGCCGAAGACGAATCAGCCGGGCTCATCGCCGGGTCCTGACGCCGATCCGCCTCCCGGCCCGGGAGCCTGGTCAGGTGGCGGGCCGACCGCATCGGTGCCCTCGTCGGCGGCCTGATCGGGCTCGGGGTGCTGGGGGTCGAACGACTCGGGCACCTTCTTCAGTTGCCGGTTCATCGAGCGCAGCAGAAACAGGGTGGCGATCAACAACAGCACGACGACGAGCAGCCCGATCGGGCTGGCCTTGCCGAAATCGGGCCCCGTGTTGTGCGGCGTCCCGTCAGCGATCACCGTGAGCAAAAGGTGCCTCACGGGTGGTCCCCGATTCCGGTGAACAGGTCGTCCTCGGGCAGCCGGATAGGCACGCGAGAGCGTGCCAGCTCGTATTCCTCAGTCGGCCATAGCCGCTGCTGCCAGGCGATCGGGGCGGCGAAGAAGTCGGCGTTCGGGTCGATCTGGGTGGCGTGTGCCCGCAGCGCGTCGTCGCGCTGGCTGAAATATTGCGAACACTCCACTCGCGTGGTCACCCGCGACTCGAACGGATCGTGCTCGGGTTTCCAGTGTTCGAGCCACTTTTGGAACGGCGGTTCGTGACCGTGCTTGATGGCTTCGTCGTGCAACAGCTGCATTCGCGCCCGCAGGAAGCCGTGGTTGTAGTAGAGCTTGGACACCGTCCAAGGCTCGCCGGCGTCCGGGAAGCGGGCGTGGTCACCGGCGGCCTCGTAGGCACCGACCGAAACCTTGTGGCAGGCAATGTGATCCGGATGCGGGTAGCCGCCGTTCTCGTCGTACGTGGTGATCACGTGCGGACGGAATTCGCGGACCACCCGCACCAGCGCCTCGACGGACTCCTCCAGCGGCACCAGCGCGAAGCAGCCGTCGGGCAGCGGTGGCGGTGGATCACCCTTGGGCAGACCGGAATCGACGAAGCCGAGCCACGCGTGCTCGACGCCGAGAATTTCGGCCGCCTTGGCCATCTCGTCACGGCGAATCTCGGCGATGTGCTCCTGCACGTCGGGCAGGTCCATCGCCGGATTGAGGATGTCGCCGCGCTCGCCCCCGGTCAACGTCACGACCAGCACACGGTGACCCTCGTCGGCATACCTGGCGAGCGTTGCCGCACCCTTGCTGGATTCGTCGTCGGGGTGGGCGTGCACCGCCATCAACCGCAGTTCGCTCACGTGTCCCCTTGTCGGTCCGCCGGTCTCCCCTCGAAGCCTATAAGGACCCTATAATTCTAGTTTCCCCATGTCGCATGCTGTCAGCCGAGCGCCGCCAGCCAACTAGCCCACACTTGAAACAGCCATGACCCAGACTTCCATTCTGCGCCCCGAGGACCGCTACGGGCGCTCGCGACTGTCCCGGGCCTCACGACGCCGGGTGGCCATCGCGCTAGGTCTGGCGGTGCTGGCGGCCGGCATCGGCGTCGCGATCGTCGGCTACCAACGGCTGGGCACCAGTGACGTCTCGGGTTCGCTGGCCGGCTATCAAGTGGTCGACAACGAGACGGCGACAATCACGATCAGCGTGAGGCGATCTGATCCGTCGCGCCCCGTGGATTGCATCGTGCGGGTTCGCGCCAAGGACGGCAGCGAAACGGGCCGGCGCGAGGTACTGGTGGGGCCGTCGACGCAGGCAACGGTGCAGGTCACGACGACCGTGAAGTCGTCACAGCCGCCCGCGATGGCAGACATTTACGGATGCGGCAGCGACGTGCCCGGCTACCTGCGCGCAGCCTGACAGATCAGAAAGGCAAAGCTCGAATGACGTCATCGGCTGTTTCCACGGTGGTAGCATGGATGAATGCACGGTTCCTGCTGGGACCGTGTATTGCTGCATTAGCGGCCGTAAGCCCAACGGCACGGCAGCAAGGGGCGGGACCCAGACACTCCGTTAGCGGAGTTCTACAGACTTACCCGGTTACGCGGAGAGATACGACGAGGAGCACGACGAGATGACGGACACTCAGGTGACCTGGCTGACCCAGGAATCACATGACCGGCTGAAGGCTGAGCTCGATCAGCTGATCGCGAATCGTCCCGTCATCGCCGCGGAAATCAACGACCGCCGCGAGGAGGGCGACCTTCGGGAGAACGGCGGATACCACGCCGCCCGTGAGGAGCAGGGTCAGCAGGAGGCGCGCATCCGCCAGCTGCAGGACCTGCTCAACAACGCCAAGGTCGGCGAGGCTCCCAAGCAGTCCGGCATCGCGCTGCCCGGCTCGGTGGTCAAGGTGTACTACGACGGTGACAAGTCCGACACGGAGACGTTCCTGATCGCCACTCGCCAGGAGGGCGTCAAGGACGGCAAGCTCGAGGTGTACTCACCCAAGTCACCGTTGGGCGAGGCCCTGATCGACGCCAAGGTCGGCGAGACGCGCAGCTACCAGGTGCCCAACGGCAACACCGTCGAGGTCACGCTGGTGAGCGCGGAGCCGTATCACGACTAGTTCCGCAGCGAACTAGCCCAGGGCCTGTTCGAGGTCGGCCAGCAGGTCGCCGACGTCCTCGATGCCCACTGACAGCCGAACCAGGTCGTCGGGCACTTCCAATTGCGAACCGGCAGTCGATGCGTGCGTCATGGCGCTGGGGTGCTCGATCAGCGACTCGACCCCACCCAGCGACTCGGCCAGGATGAACACTTTGGTGGCCGCACAAAGCTTTTCGGCGGCAGCCCGGCCACCGCGCATGCGTACCGACACCATGCCGCCGAAGCCGGACATCTGGCGCGCGGCGACCTGGTGGCCGGGATGGGTGGGCAGACCCGGATACAGCACCGTGCTCACCGACGGGTGCCCGGCGAGGAATTCCGCTACGGCCAAAGCATTTTCGCTGTGCCGCTGCATCCGCAGTACCAACGTCTTCAGGCCGCGCATCGTCAGGTAGGCATCGAACGGGCCGGGTACCGCGCCGGCCCCGTTCTGCAGGAAGGCGAAGGCGTCGTCGAGCGATTTGTCGTTGGTGACCAAAGCACCGCCCACCACGTCGGAGTGGCCACCGATGTACTTGGTCGTCGAGTGCAGCACGACGTCGGCGCCCAGCGTCAGCGCCTGCTGCAGTGCGGGTGAAGCGAAAGTGCTGTCCACCAACACTTTCGCCGAATTTCGCTTGGCCAACTCGGCGATGGCCGCGATGTCGGCGATGGAAAGCAGCGGATTCGTCGGTGTCTCAACCCAAATCAGCCGGGTCTGCGGCGTGATCGCGGCCGCGACAGCGTCGAGGTCCGAGAGCGCAGCCGGCGTGTACCCGACGTTCCACTGGGTGAAGACCTTGTCGATCAAGCGGAATGTGCCGCCGTAGGCGTCATTTGGGATGACCAGATGGTCTCCGGGCCTCAGCATCGCACGCAGCGCGCAGTCGGTTGCGGCCATGCCGGAGCTGAACGCTCGCCCGAAGGCGCCGCCTTCGACCGCCGCCAGCGACGCCTCTAGCGCGGCCCGGGTCGGGTTGCCGGTGCGCGCGTACTCGAACCCGCCGCGCAGACCCCCGACGCCGTCTTGGGCGAACGTGCTGCTGGCGTAGATCGGGGCGTTCACCGCCCCGGTCGCCGGATCCGGGTGATAACCGGCATGGATGGCCTTGGTGGCCAGCCCGTTGATTCCGTCGGGTGCGTTTCGGGTTTCGCTCATCGCCGTTCAGCCTAGTGAGGCAGGCGGATGCGCGTGGCGTGTCACCACGATCATCACGTTTCTGCTCGTGGCGCTGCTGGGCGAATACGCAGTCACGCTGCGATCGCGCCGCAGCACACGATGAATGCGATCGCCGAGGCGCTGATCTGACAGGCGAATTGGGCGAGGAGCATCCCGCCTGCGACAGCACCGCGACGAGCTGGCGGACGCGGTCGGTCTGGAGCAACGGATGGGTTCGGGCTGAGCAGAAAGAGCCGTCAGATCGGCAGGACCACCGTCGTCAGGATCTTGTCGGCGAGCGTCTGCCGTTTGGCGTCCCACAACGGGAACAGGAACCCGATGAAGCAGATGACCGCGTCGACGAAGTGGGCGAGGTCGCGCACGACGGACAATCCGAAGCCGATCGGCTCACCGGTGGTCTCGCTGACCACCTTGATTTTCATCACCGTCTTGCCAAGGCTCGATCCGGTGGTGCCCTGGCGATAACCCCGGTTCCAGAGCCAGTAGGCCAAGCCCGCCAGCGTCGCCAGCCATTGCGCCAGCTGGCCGATCGTCGAGGGCTGGCTAACGCAATACTGGCTCACGTCGTACTGAGTGATGTCGGTGACGCAGGACGACTGCTGGGTGGCATACATGATCCCGGTGCCGATGCCCTGGACGATCGCGTAGGGCAGGTAGTCGATGAGCAGCGCCAGCACCCGGGTGATCCACGGTGTGTAGGAGTCCGTCGGCAGCGCCCGGACGGCGGGTCCGGGCGGCGGCGGAGCGTATCCACCGGCAGACGACGGAGGCGGCGGAGGGTAGCCGCCGCCGGGCGGCGGCGGGGGCGGCGGGTAGGAGGCACCGGGCGCGGAGGGAGCGGGTTCATACCCGCCAGGGGCCGGTTCATAGCCACCGGGTGGTTCAGGCGGCGAAGAGGGCGGCGGCTGATCGGTCATGGTGCAACCTTCCACCGCGGTTAGCTGAACTAGCCGCATTACAGTACCTGAGAATTCCCCGGTCGCGGACGTTCCGGGCCCTGAGCAAACGCTGTGGCTAACGCCGTCCGGTCGGTACGCGAGGCCCGTCCGACAGGAACCCCAACAGGTCGTATCGGGTGATGACCCCGACGGGCTTGCCTTCCTCGACGACCATCAGCGCATCCCAGTCGCGCAGCGCCTTTCCGGCGGCGCCGACCAGCTCGCCGGCGCCGATGATCGGCAGCGACGGGCTCATATGCTGCGAGACCGCGTCGGCCAATTTGGCGCGGCCCTCGAAGACGGCCGAGAGGAGTTCGCGCTCGGAGACGCTGCCGGCGACCTCACCGGCCATCACCGGCGGCTCGGCGCCGACCACAGGCATCTGGGACACGCCGTACTCGCGCAGAATGCCGATGGCGTCGCGGACCGTCTCGGTCGGGTGGGTGTGGACCAAATCGGGTAGCGCGCCGGACTTTCCGCGCAGCACGTCGCCGACCGTGGGCTGCTCGGTCGACCCGTCGAGGCGGGTACGCAGGAAGCCGTAGGACGACATCCACGCATCGTTGAAGATCTTCGACATGTAGCCGCGTCCGCCGTCGGGCAGCAGCACGACGACCAGCGCGTCGGGCCCCGCCTCCTCGGCCACCTTCGCCGCGGCCACCACGGCCATCCCGCACGAGCCGCCGACCAGCATCGCTTCCTCACGGGCCAGCCGCCTGGTCATGTCGAACGAGTCGGAGTCGGACACCGCGATGATCTGGTCGGGCACCGTCGGGTCGTAGGCCGCGGGCCAAAAATCCTCGCCGACACCCTCGACAAGGTAGGGCCGGCCGGTGCCACCCGAGTACACCGACCCTTCCGGGTCCGCGCCGACGATGCGCACCGCCCCGCCGGACACCTCCTTGAGGTAGCGGCCCGCACCGGTGATCGTGCCCCCGGTGCCGATGCCGGCGACGAAGTGGGTGACCTTGCCGTCGGTGTCGGCCCAAATCTCGGGGCCGGTGGTCGCGTAGTGGCTGGCCGGGCCCTGCGGGTTGGCGTATTGGTCGGGTTTCCAGGCGCCGTCGATCTCGCGGACCAGCCGGTCGGAGACGCTGTAGTAGCTGTCCGGGTGTTCCGGCGGCACCGCCGTCGGACACACCACCACCTCGGCGCCGTAGGCGATCAGCACGTTGCGCTTGTCCTCGCTGACCTTGTCAGGGCAGACGAACACGCACTTATAGCCGCGGTGCTGGGCAACCAGCGCCAGACCGACGCCGGTATTGCCCGAGGTGGGCTCGACGATGGTGCCGCCCGGCTGGAGCAGCCCGGCGGCCTCTGCGGCGTCGATCATCTTCACCGCGATGCGGTCCTTGGAGCTACCGCCCGGGTTGAGGTATTCGACCTTCGCCGCCACCGTGCCAGCACCGGCGGGGATCACGGAGTTCAGGCGAACCAGTGGCGTGCCGCCGATGATGTCACTGATGTGCTGCGCGATTCGCATGCGTTCATCGTCTCAGGCGATTTCTGGCCGCGCACACCCGCTCTCGGTACGGGCCGGCCGCACCGAACCGAACGGCTAGCCGGTGGCTTCGCGGATGTACTCCCCGATTTGGCGCAGCGACCGAACCGCCTCGGGCACCAATGGCGCCGCGAGCTGGAAGTCGTGGACCTGACCGGGCCAGACACGGACCTCGGCCGGCACGCCGACGGCCGCAAGCCGGCTCGCCGCCAGCCGCGCGTCGTGCAGCAGCACCTCGGATCCCGACACGTGGATCAGCGTGCGCGGAAGACCGGGTTTGATGTGTTCCAGCGGTTCATAAATCTCCTCGGGCTTGCCGTCGACGATGTGCTTCTCGGCCGCGCTAGCAACCAATTCGATCAGCGCGTCGAATGCCTTCGCGCCGAACATCGCATCGGTCTTGATGTTTGGATGTGTTTGCTTGTATTCCTTTGCTAGCTGCAGCAGCGGCGAGATCGCGACCAGCGCCGCCGGCTCCTCGCCTTCGGACTGCAGCCGTTGCGCGAGGGTCAGCGCGAGATATCCACCCGCGGAATCGCCGGCGAGAACGATCTGGTCCGGTTCGTAACCGCGGCGGCGCAACCATCGGTAGGCGTCCTGACAGTCTTGCACCGCCATGCCGATCGAGTGCTTGGGCAACAGCCGGTAGTTGATCACCAGAACGGGCGAGTCAGCAAACTTCGAGATCGCTTCGACCACTCGGCCGTGAGAGTTTGCCCCGCAGGTCAGGAACGCCCCGCCGTGAAAGTAGAGCACTACCCGCCGGGTGCCGTCCGCGGGCAGCACTCCGGGTGCGCGGACCAATTGCGCCGACGCGTTCGGCAACGTCACGGTCTGGCGCACGGTAGCCGACACGGGCAGCAAGGCCCGGGCCGCGAGGTCGATCAGACCCCAGGGCCAGGGCAGGGTCGGCGCGTAGCTGCCAGCCGCCAAAATGGGCCGGATCGTCACGCGTGAGGCCAGTGTGGCTACTCGTCCCTGGACGCTGGGGCCGGATTCGAGAACCTCGACCGGGGCACCGTCGCTGGTCGCGAATTTGCGCGCCTCGGCCCTGCGCGACTTCAGCAGGTCACGAAGGTGGGCAGTATTCCGGGGTGCACCGGAAATCTTGCTAGGTGCGGTCATGCTCGACACTCCTACGCCTTTGTAGTGCAATACAGCATGTGACGAGCAAGCCAAGCGCCCAGTTCAATTCGTGCGCCGAGCTACTCAGCCAACCCGTCAAACTTAGCTTTACAGGTATTTCTTAGAAGAACGTTTGAAGAGTCTGATTTGATACCACATCTGATTCACAACGTGACCGCTTTGTTTGTCGCGCGTCCGCGCAAACACGACAGTCGATCTAAACTGATCCCGTGACCGTAAGGGTGCCGCGTCTTTCGACAATCGCCCTGGCCACGGCGGGCGCAGTCGCTTCGACAGGTACGACCTATCTGGGCGCGCGCAACCTGCTGGTTGGCCAAGCGACGCACGCGCGCACGGTGATCCCCCGGGCCTGGGACATCCCGCCCCGCGCCGACGGCGTATACAGCCCGGGCGGCGGGCCGGTGGAACGCTGGCAGCGCGGCATGACCGCGGACCTGCACCTGATGATCTTCGGCGACTCGACCGCCACCGGGTACGGCTGCGCGAGCGCCGAAGAAGTACCGGGCGTGCTGATTGCGCGCGGGCTCGCCGAGCAGACCGGTAAGCGTATTCGGTTGAGCACCAAGGCCATTGTCGGTGCCACCTCGAAGGGCGTCAGCGGGCAGGTCGACGCGATGTTCGTGGCCGGGTCGCCGCCGGATGCGGCCGTGATGATGATCGGCGCCAACGACGTCACCGCCCTCAACGGGATCAGCCAGTCGGCGCGACGGTTGGGGCGCACGGTGCGCAAGTTGCGGTCCCGTGGCGCCGTCGTGATCATCGGGACCTGCCCGGACCTCGGCGTGATCTCCGCGATCCCCCAGCCGCTGCGGTCGCTGGCACGCGCGCGGACCAGGCAGCTCGCCCGCGCCCAGGCCGCGGCGGTGCGATCCGCCGGCGGGGTGCCGGTGCCCCTGGCGCATCTGCTGGCTCCCCAGTTCCGGGCCACTCCCGAGCTGATGTTCTCGGCCGACGGCTTCCACCCCTCGCCCACCGCGTACGCCTTGGCCGCCGCGCAGCTGCTGGTGGCGCTCTGCGATGCGCTGGGCGAACAGATCGAGGGCCCGGTGCTGAACCTGGCCGCACGTGCCGAGACACCCATGGTCAGCGGCGGCCACACCCCGCTCAGTGCCATGTCGAAGCTGTGGCGGCGTCCGGCGCCCAGCGAAGCCGCCCCGTCGTCGAACTGAGCGATCGGCACGGACTAGATTTGCTTTAGCCCGTCGGGGTGGGTGTGCCACCCGTTCTTCACACGAGCCCGCACTTTGGAGGGAACTGTCATGCCCGAAGCCGTCATCGTCTCCGCCGCCCGCTCGCCGATCGGGCGCGCCATGAAGGGCTCGCTGGTCAGCATGCGCCCCGACGACCTGGCCGCCCAGATGGTGCGCGCCGCGCTCGACAAGGTGCCCGCGCTCAACCCGCACCAGATCGACGACCTGATCCTGGGCTGCGGCCTGCCGGGCGGCGAATCCGGCTTCAACATGGCGCGCGTCGTCGCCGTCGAACTCGGCTACGACTTCCTGCCGGGCACCACCGTCAACCGGTACTGCTCGTCGTCGCTGCAGACCACGCGGATGGCGTTCCACGCGATCAAGGCCGGCGAGGGCGACGCGTTCATCTCGGCGGGCGTGGAGACCGTGTCCCGGTTCGCCAAGGGCAACTCCGACTCGTGGCCGGACACCAAGAACCCGCTGTTCGACGAGGCCCAGGAACGTTCGACGGCGGCCGCCGCGGGCGCCGACGATTGGCACGATCCTCGCGCCGACGGAAACCTGCCCGACGTCTACATCGCGATGGGCCAGACGGCCGAAAACGTCGCCATCCTGACCGGCATCAGCCGCGAGGACCAGGACCACTGGGGGGTGCGCAGCCAGAACCGCGCCGAGGAAGCGATCAAGAGCGGGTTCTTCGAGCGCGAGATCACCCCCGTCACCCTGCCCGATGGCACCACGGTGAGCACCGATGACGGTCCGCGGGCCGGCACCACGTACGAGAAGATCAGCGAGCTCAAGCCGGTCTTTCGGCCCAACGGCACGGTGACCGCGGGCAACGCGTGTCCCCTGAACGACGGCGCGGCGGCGCTGGTGATCACCAGCGACACCAAGGCCAAGGAGCTGGGTCTGACGCCGCTGGCCCGCATCGTGTCGACCGGGGTCAGCGGCCTCTCGCCGGAGATCATGGGCCTGGGCCCGATCGAGGCGTGCAAGAAGGCGTTGGCCCGGGCCGGCATGTCGATCAATGACATCGACCTCTACGAGATCAACGAGGCCTTCGCCGTGCAGGTGCTGGGCTCCGCGCGCGAGCTGGGCATGGACGAGGACAAGCTGAACGTCTCCGGTGGCGCGATCGCGCTGGGCCACCCCTTCGGCATGACCGGCGCGCGCATCGCCACCACGCTGATCAACAACCTGCAGACCCACGACAAGACGTTCGGTCTGGAGACCATGTGCGTCGGCGGCGGCCAGGGCATGGCCATGGTGATCGAGCGGCTCAGCTAGCTATCGCGGCTCAGCTAGCTCGTCGAGTGTGCCCGCGGCTTTGAGTGTGCGGTCACGGCGGCTTCGGCATGGGTGGATTCAAGGTTTGGTTGCAACAGTTGTGTCTGTCGGGGTGGACAGTAGCTTGTTGAGGCGGTTGGTGGGGTTGTCCCAGTTGAAGCGTTTTCGGGGTCGTCCGTTGAGTTCGTCGGCGACGTAGGCGAGGTGTTCGGCGTCGTGCACCGAAAGGTCGGTGCCCTTTGGAAAGTATTGCCGTAGTAGGCCGTTGGTGTTCTCATTGCTACCGCGCTGCCAGGGTGAGTGGGGATCGCAGAAGTAAACCTCGATGCCGGTGTCGATGCTGATGCGGGCGTGGTGGGCCATTTCGTGGCCTTGGTCCCAGGTCACGGTGCGGCGCAAGGTGGCGGGCAGGTCTTTGACCGCGGCGATCATGGCCTCGGCGACGGCCTCGGCGCTACGGGTATGGGGTAGGTGCAGCAGTCGGACATATCCGGTGGAACGTTCAACCAGCGTGCCGATTTGAGAGGCCTGGTCCTTGCCGATGATCAGGTCTCCTTCCCAATGGCCTGGCACGGCGCGGTCGTTAGCTTCGGCGGGCCGCTCACTGATGTTGACCATGCCTTGGATACGGCCGCGGCCGTCACCGGCGCGGGCCCGTCGGCGCGGTTTACGCAACGCGCGCCCGGTGCGCAGGCATGTCCTCAGTTCCCGGCGCAGTTCTCCGCGCCCTTGCACGTAAAGCGCCTGGTAGATGGTTTCGTGGGACACCTGCATCTCCGGGCGGTCAGGATAGGTCGCGGTCAATACCCCGGCGATCTGTTCGGGGCTGTACTTGTTGACCAACAACGCTTGCACCTCGGCCCGCAATTGCTCACAGCGGCCCAACTTGCCGGTCTTGGGTCGACGCGCCCGTTGCTCGCTGCGCCGCTGAGCGATGCGCGCCGAGTAGCCCGACTTCGCGTCCCAACCGGCCCGGCGGGCCCCGAACCGATACCGGGCGCGATAACGGCCCACATGCCCTCGCATGACACCGTTGTGGGCAATCTCGCGCATGATCGTCGACGGCGCCCGGCCCAACCGGCGCGCCATCGAACGGATCGACTCACCGTGCGCGGTGCCGATCATGATCTGTTCACGCTCATCCGCCGACAGCCGCGGCCGTCGCTGTCCTTGAGGCTTTGACCATCGTGGATTCACACCACCAAACCTGCGAAACCACTTGCTACCGCACGTCGCCGACACGCCGACCGCCACCCCGGCATCCTCCGAGGACCATCCCGCAGCGATCAAATCCCAATACCGCCGCTGCACCACCAACAACTGAGGCTGACCCGTCATCAACACCCCTAACTACGAAGTGTTGCAACCACCCCTTGAACTCAAGCCGGGCGAGGCCGCCGTAGCGCACACTCAAAGCCGTAATCGCACACTCGATGCGGCCGGGACTGCTCTAGCGCAGCCAAAAAGCCGATGCGGCAGGCAACCAAAAAAGCCGACGCACCCATGGGCGCGCCGGCTTTTTCCGTGGATGAAGCTAATCGTTCTGCAGATAACTGAGCAGACGCAGGATCTCGAGGTACAGCCAGACCAGCGTCACGGTCAGGCCGAGCGCGATGCCCCATGCCGCCTTCTCGGGCGCTCCGGCGCGGATCATCTGGTCGGCCGCGTCGAAGTCGATCAGGAAGCTGAACGCGGCAATGCCGATCACGACCAGCGAGAACAGGATCGCGAGCGGGCCACCGCTGCGCAGGCCGAGGCCCGAGCCGTGGTTGAAGAACCCGATCACCAGGTTGCCGATCATCAGGGCCAGCGCACCGAACATCGCGCCGACCACCCAGCGGGTGAACTTGGGGGTCACCCGGATCGCGCCGGTCTTGTAGACGACGAGCATTCCGAAGAACACCCCGAAGGTGCCCAGGACCGCCTCACCGATCAGTGCGCCGGCGTTGACGTTCGACACCTGGAAGTTGGCGAAGACGAACGAGACCGCGCCGAGGAACAGGCCCTCGAGGACGGCGTAGCTGAGCACGATCCCTGGGTTGTCCTGCTTGCGGCCGAACGTCGCGATCATCACGAGCGCGAAACCGCCGAGCGCCCCCACCAAGGTCAGCGGCATCGCCAGGGCGAGGTTGGCCGACAACAGGAAGTAGGAGACGATCGCCGCGATGCTCAGCACGCCCAGCGTGATGCCTGTTTTGGTCACGACGTCGTCGATGGTCACCGGACGGGTGGCCTTGGCCTCCTGGTAGGGAGCCGTGTAGGGGTCAGCTTGGTAGTACCCCTGCTGCATCTGGGCCGCGCCAGTGCCGAATTGCGCATATCCGCCGCTCTGCTTGGGCAGCGAACGAAATACCGGGTTGCTGGTCTCCCGCACCGTCGGATCCTCTCTTAGGACTGTGGCTTCGAGCCGTGCGAACACTTGCTCAACGATCAGTCGCCTTACCAAGTTCCCAATGGAACCGGTGTGTTCAGGGTATATCCGCGCCAGGTGCCTGTCGTCGGCTCAAACATAACCCTTACCCGCGGGCATAGCGCCTGTTGTCACGATCTAGATTGCTGGTCAAGACCCGCAAGTCAACCGGGCGACACTCTGCGCACAGACTGTCACCCGGAAAATCAGACTGGAAGGCTAGGGCGTGACCGAAGGCGCGACTGGGAAATCCGACGAGATTTTGGCCCGTGTCGACAATGGCGTCGGCCTGATCACGCTCAACCGCCCCAAGGCAATCAACTCGCTGAATCAGATCATGGTCGACGCGCTGCGCCCCCTGCTCGCGGGCTGGGAAAGCGACGATGCGGTGCGCGCAGTGGTGCTGTCGGGAGCCGGGGAGCGCGGGTTGTGCGCGGGCGGCGACGTGGTCGCGGTCTATCACAGCGCCCGCAAGGACGGCGTCGAGGTACGCAAATTCTGGCGCGACGAGTATCTGCTGAACGGCCAGATCGGCCGGTTCGCCAAGCCGTACGTGTCGTTGATGGACGGCATCGTGATGGGCGGCGGGGTCGGCGTCAGTGCGCACGGCAACGTCCGTGTGGTCACCGATACCTCGAAGGTGGCAATGCCGGAGGTGGGCATCGGGTTCGTCCCGGACGTCGGCGGAGCGTTCATCCTGTCCCGGGCGCCGGGCGGCCTGGGGCTGTACGCCGCGCTCAGCGGCGCAACGCTTTCCGGATCCGATGCCATCGCCCTGGGATTGGCCGACCACTACGTCGCGCACGACAAACTCGCGGCGTTTCGCCAAGCGATCGTCGACGACAGCATCGAGAGCGCACTGACCGCCCATGCCGTGGAGCCACCTGCCAGTGACCTTGTCGCACAACAGCCTTGGATCGACGAGTGCTTTGCCGGCGACACCGCGGAGGACATCCTCGCGGCGCTGCGCAAGCATGACGCCGAGCCGGCACAGAAGGCAGCCGACCTGATCGCCACCCGATCCCCGATCGCGGTATCGGTGACACTCGAGGCGGTGCGCCGAGCCGCGAAGATGGAAACACTGGAAGATGTTCTGGTGCAGGACTATCGAGTGTCGTCGGCCGCGGCGCGCTCGCATGATCTGGTGGAAGGCATTCGGGCGCAGATCATCGACAAGGATCGTAATCCGAAGTGGTCGCCGCCGGACTTCGCCGCGGTCTCCGCGGCCGACATCGACGCGTATTTCGCGCCGGTCGACGACGACTTGAGTTTCTAGAAAGGCGGATTGGATGAGCGAGACGACCCCAAAAAGCTACGAAACCATCCTGGTCGAGCGCAACGAGCGGGTCGGGACCATCACCCTGAACCGGCCGCAGGCGCTCAACGCGCTCAACAGCCAGGTGATGAACGAGGTCACCAGTGCGGCAACCGAATTCGACAACGATCCGGGTATCGGCGCGATTATCATCACCGGCGCCGGCGGCAAGGCCTTCGCGGCCGGCGCCGATATCAAGGAGATGGCCGGGCTGACGTTCGCCGACGCGTACGGCTCCGACTTCTTCGCCACCTGGGGCAAGCTGGCCGCCGTGCGCACCCCGACGATCGCCGCGGTGGCCGGATACGCGCTTGGCGGTGGCTGCGAGCTCGCGATGATGTGCGACCTGCTGATCGCGGCCGACACCGCGAAATTCGGCCAGCCCGAGATCAAACTCGGTGTGCTGCCGGGCATGGGCGGTTCGCAGCGCCTCACCCGCGCCATCGGCAAGGCCAAGGCGATGGACCTGATCCTGACCGGGCGCACCATCGGCGCCGAAGAGGCCGAACGCAGCGGTCTGGTGTCGCGGGTGGTGCCGGCCGACGATCTGCTGACCGAGGCCAATGCCGTCGCCACCACGATTTCGCAGATGTCGCTGTCGGCGTCGCGGATGGCCAAGGAAGCCGTCAACTGCGCCTTCGAATCCACCCTGGCCGAGGGGCTTCTCTACGAACGCCGGTTGTTCCACTCGACTTTCGCGACCGAAGACCAGTCCGAAGGGATGACGGCATTCGTCGAAAAGCGGGCTCCCAACTTCACCCATCGGTAAGATCCCCGAAGTGAGCGAGCCTGGTTCCGCGAGCGGCGCCGACGACGAATCGGCCGTCGGTGCAGGCGAACTCGCGGACTCGCCGGCGGGCGTCGCCACCAAAGCCGATACGGAGCCGGAAGACCTCGACTGCGCCGGTCTGCAAGAGATCGCCAGCAAGCCGTTTTGGGTCCGGCACTACACCTTCACCGGCACCACGGTCGGCCTGATCTTCATCTGGTTTTCGTTGACGCCGTCGCTGCTGCCCCGCGGCCCGCTATTCCAGGCGCTGGTCAGCGGGTTCTCCGGCGCCATCGGCTACGGGTTGGGTGTCTTCTCGGTCTGGCTGGTCCGCTACATGCGCTCCAAGGAGTCCTCGCCACCGCCACCGCGCTGGGCATGGAAGGTGCTGATCCCGGTCGCCGTCGTCGGCCAGGTGCTGATGGCGATCTGGTTTCACGTGTGGCAGGACGACGTGCGGGACCTGATGGGTGTCCCGCACCTGCAGTGGTACGACTACCCGCTGGCCGCCGTCTTGTCGTTCATCGTGCTGTTCACGGTCGTCGAAATCGGGCAGGCCGTCCGCATCTTGGTCAGTTTCCTTGTGGGACAACTCGATCGGATCGCTCCGTTTCGCCTGTCGGCCACCATCGTGGTGGTAGTTCTCGTGGTCCTGACGATCACCCTGCTCAACGGCGTGGTCATCAAATTCACGATGCGCACGCTGAACAACACGTTCGCCACGGCCAACAACGAGATGAATCCCGACAATGCACCGCCGAAAACCCCGCAGCGATCCGGTGGTCCGCAGTCCCTGGTGTCGTGGGAATCGCTGGGCCATCAGGGCCGCATCTTCGTCAACGGCGGCCCGTCGGTCGACCAGCTGTCCGGTTTCAACGGAGCCCCGGCCACCGAACCGATCCGCGCCTATGCCGGCCTGAAGTCCGCCGACGGCATCACCGCCACCGCCGAGCTGGCGGCGCGCGAACTGCAACGCGAGGGCGGTCTGCAGCGCGAGATCGTCGCGGTCGCAACGACTACCGGGACCGGCTGGATCAACGAGGCCGAAGCCTCGGCGCTGGAATACATGTACAACGGCAACTCCGCGATCGTCAGCATGCAGTACTCGTTCCTGCCGAGCTGGCTGTCGTTCCTGGTGGACAAGGAGAACGCACGACACGCCGGCCAGGCACTGTTCGAAGCCGTCGATCGACTGATCCGGCAACTACCCGAGGGGCATCGCCCCAAGCTCGTGGTGTTCGGCGAGAGCCTGGGCTCGTTCGGCGGTGAGGCGCCGTTCATGAGCCTCAACAACGTCCTGGCCCGCACCGACGGCGCCCTGTTCAGCGGGCCGACGTTCAACAACATCATCTGGACGGACCTGACCGCCACCCGAGACGCTGGTTCGCCGGAGTGGCTGCCCATTTACAACGACGGCCACAACGTCCGATTCGTCGCTCGCCCAAACAATCTGGACCGCCCCAAGGATCCGTGGGGCGCACCGCGGGTGGTGTATTTGCAGCACGCCTCGGACCCGATCGCCTGGTGGACGCCGGACCTGCTGTTCAGTGAACCGGATTGGCTGCGCGAGCGACGGGGTTACGACGTTCTGCCGCAGACGAATTGGATCCCGGTGGTGACCTTCCTGCAAGTGTCGGCGGACATGGCGGTTGCCGTGGACGTGCCCGACGGGCATGGCCACCGCTATGTCGCCGACGTCGCCAACGGCTGGGCTTCGGTGTTGTCACCGCCCGGGTGGACGCCGGAGAAGACCGAACGGCTGCGACCGCTGTTGCACGCCAACGATTAGTTAGATCCAGCGGCGGCCGCTGGCACCGGTGTTGGCCAGTATCGCCGCATTGATCGGCTCGCCGGCCAGTTCGGCGAGCACGCCCGCGCCGGCCAGCGCGTGGTAGCCGCCGACGACGTCGGTGGCCCGGTGCAGGCCGATGTCGAGCAGCGCGGCCGCCGCCAGGCTCGACGTGTAGCCCTCCGAACACAGGATCACCCACTCGACGTCGTCGCCGACGGCTTCGGGCAGGCGGGCGTCGCTGGTCGGGTCGCAACGCCATTCCAGGACATTGCGTTCGATCACCAACGCGCCCGGCACCTCGCCCTCGCGGAATCGCTGTGCCTGCGGCCGGATGTCGACGAGCACCGCGCCGCGCCGAAGCGCATCGGGCACCTCGGCGGCGGCGAGCCGGCGAAAGCGGCGTCGGGCGGATCTCAGGACCACGTCGATACGGCTCATCACGTCCCCTCTGGTTGGTCGGTCAGTTCGGTGCGCTGGCGCCGCAGCCTGCTGTTCGCGGTGACCTCGTAGTACGACATCGCGCTCAGCGGCGGCGAATACGCATGCACGCTCAGCGTCGGCGCGACCGGTCTCTTGATCGGGCTCACCGGGCGCGCCACTGGCCTGGGCGCCCACACCACGTCGTGCACCCAACCCAGCGGGAAGCCCGCCTGATCACCGGCATCGAGGCGGCGGCGGCGTAAGTCCCTTCCGTCCCAACGGAATTCGTTGAGGGATCCGGATACCACGGTCAGCGCACCCAACGACCCACCGTGGTCGTGCAATTCGGTGGCGTGACCGGGAACCCAGCTGATCAGCCAGACGTCGAGTTCGTCGTCGCCGTGGATGCGGATGAACCAGCGCCGCGAGTCCGGGACGCCGCCCTCGGGCAGCAGGTGATCGCAACGGCCGCTGAGCACGTCGTCGGCGGCTTGATCGGTGGCGTGCAGCAGGTCGGGAACCCGCAGCCGCGTCGGGCCCGCGGAGGCAGACGCGATGCTCGATGAACGCAACGCAACGGAACTGGCGACAGACACAGACATTGGAGAACTCCGCGAGAGATTCGGATTGGGCAGGGCCGGCGCGTTAAGGCCGACAACACTCCCAAAATCCGAAGCGCTCCATCACGGGCACCAGTGTTGCATAGATTGAAGGCTGTGCGCTGGTGCAGTCATCGCCCCCTGCTATGGAGTGCCCCCGTCGTGGCGGCTGGTTTGATCGCGACGCTTTGCGTCGCGGGCTGCTCGTCGGGCGGGACCCCCGCGGGCAAGATCACGTCGTCGTCCCCGCAATCGACGCCCGGCCCGCAAAGGCCGACGTCCGCATCGCCGGGGCGATCGGCCTGTCCCCTGCCGGGGTGACCACCAAGGTCGACGTCCCCGCCGAGTCGACCGAAGAGGAGTACTACCAGGCCTGTCACGCCGCGAGAGTGTGGATGCAGGCCCGGCCCAAGACTGGGGAATCCCAGTTCGAGCCCTATTTGGCGATGGTCCAGACCTCTCCGACGGCCACCGCGGGCAGCTGGAACACCCGCTGGGCGGATCTAACCCCGGCGCGGCAGGCGGCGGTGATCACCGCCGCCCGAGCGGCCGCCAACGACGAATGCGACTAGCGGCCTTCGAACTCCTGCGCAATTGCGATCACGGATGAAAAAAGTGCCGCCCCGACCCAACTGGCGTCCGTCGCGGCACGCAAAATAGAGAGGTGTCTGGCGAAGCGGTCGCGCGTCGAGCAACACGTCCCCGGGTCGCCGTGGCACTGGGCAGCGGTGGCGCCCGGGGCTACGCCCACATCGGGGTGATCGACGCCCTGCAGGAGCGCGGCTTCGAGATCGTCGGCATCACCGGCTCGTCGATGGGCGCGATGATCGGCGGTCTGCAGGCGGCCGGTCGGCTCGACGAGTTCGCCGATTGGGCGAAGTCGTTGACGCAGCGCACCATTCTGCGGCTGCTCGACCCGTCGATAAGCGCGGCCGGGGTGATGCGGGCCGAGAAGATCCTCGAGGCGGTACGCGACATCCTCGGCCCGGTCACGATCGAGGAGCTTCCGGTCCCCTACACCGCGGTGGCGACCGACCTGGTGGCCGGTAAGTCGGTGTGGTTTCAGCACGGTCCGCTCGACGAGGCGATCCGGGCATCGATCGCGATTCCGGGTGTGATCCCTCCGCACGAGGTCGGCGGACGCCTGCTCGCCGACGGTGGCATCCTGGATCCGCTGCCGATGGCGCCGCTCGCCGCGGTCAACGCCGACCTGACGATCGCCGTTGGCGTCAGCGGCAGCGAGGTGATCGCGAAACGAGAGCCCGAGCCCGGCGCTACCGTCGAGTTGCTGAACCGGATGGTGCGCAGCACCACGGCGCTGCTCGATACGTCGGCGGTGCGGTCGCTGCTGGACCGGCCGACGGCGCGGGCGGTGCTGAACCGATTCGCATCGGATACCGACTCGGATGAATCGGGCGAGGAAGCCGAACTCGTTGAGGCACCGGGAGTTCCGAAACTGGGCAGCTTTGAGGTGATGTACCGGGCCTTCGACATCGCCCAGTCGGCTCTCACCCGCCACATGCTGTCGGCCTACCCGCCGGACCTGTTGATCGCGGTACCCCGTTCGACGTGCCGGAGCCTGGACTTTCATCGGGCAGCCGAGGTGATCGACGCCGGCCGGTTGCTGGCCGACCAGGCCCTGGATTCGCTCGAGCGCGTCTCCGAGAAACCCGCGATCGAGGGCTGATCAAACGAGAGCTGTTGCAGCGGTTATGGATTCGCGATCAGACCCCGAAGAAGCGGACGACGGCGTGGGCCTCGCGGCGGCCCTGGTCCCGTCCCGCCACTGCCGAGTTGATTCGACAGCCGGGATCTAACACGTTGGGGCCGAACGCTTTCAGCGAGTCGGCGTCGGCGAACACCGCGACAGCCGCGCCGTCGAACGCCGCGATCTCGGCGGCCGGCCCGGCACCGAATGGCGACGGAGCGTCGGGAGCAGCGGGCACCAACACCACGGCCGCGTCGCAGTCGCGGGCGACGCCGAGGTTCACCGAGCTGGCGACCCCGCCGTCCATGTACCGCCGGCCGGCTACCGTCACCGGCGGCCACGCCCCCGGCACGGCGCAGCTGGCCGCCACCGCATCGATGAGCTCCGCGTCCGATTCGGAGTCGAAGACCACCAATTCGCCAGTGGCCGTGTCGATTGCGGTGATACGCAGCGCGCGCCGAGGCCACTCGTGCGACGGCAGACGTTGCGCGATCACCTGGCGTCGGACGGGTTCGGGGACGGTCTTGGTGCTCAGCGCGATGGCCCCGATCCGCTGCATCTGCTGCCGCGTCCTGCCCAGCGAGTCGTCGTACGCCTCGCCCAGCGCGGCCAGGAACATCTCGGTGATGGTGTCTATGTCGACGCCGGAATCGATCTCGGCCGACGTCTCGGCGACTTGCCGGTCGAACAGCTCCTCGAGCGTGGCGCCGCTGCCGATCTGGGCGGCGACCACCGAACCCGCCGACGTACCCACCAGCACGTCCGAATCCAGCAGCAGCCGCGCCGCGGCCGGAGACTCGTCGGCGATTCCCTGCAGAACACCGGTCTCCCAAGCGATTCCGGCTATTCCGCCGCCGGCCAGCACAAGCGCACGTCTGGTCATGTCACAACTTCCGGGTGTTGGGCAGCGCGTGCTGCGCGTCTTCGACCGGCACGCTCAGATCCTCCCGGCGCAGCAAGTGCTTGGGCGGATCCGGCAGGATCATCGTTCGGTTGATCTGCAGCGCGCCGTCGACGTGCACCAGCTCGCCAGGGTGCAACAGCCGCCAGCGCGGGTCGTCGTCCATCGGTTCGGTGGCCAGCACCACTGACGGCCGCGTGCACAGGAGGTCGGACTGCGCGTGAATCCGCTTGGTACGCAAATTAAAAGCCGGTTCGGGTGTATCGGCCGACTGGTCGCGCCGATCCAGCAGACAGAGCTGGTGAGTTGCCGGATAGCGCATCGCCCACATGTCCGTGGCTGTGCACAGCAGCACGTTGACCGCATAGATCGCGACGTTCGCCGCGAGCCAGGTCATCGCGTCGGTGATGCCGGCCGAGACATCACCACCGGCCGCACGGATCGAGGCGGTCATCAACGCGAACGCCCGCTCCGAATCGGTTTGACCCAACACCAATTCGTCGGCGCCGACCTCGCGCAGCCGTTCGTCGAGAATGTCGAGTCCCTCGAGCACGCCGTTGTGCGCGAAGATTCGGCCGTCCTGCAGGAACGGGTGGGTGTTGTGGACGTCGAGCGAGCCGGTCGTCGCGTAGCGCACATGGGCGATGAACGTCGTACCGGTCTTGCGGTGCGCCTCGGTGGCGAAGTCGGCGTCCTGCCACGCCGCGATCGGCTCCTTGCACACGCGCGGTTCGCCGTTGACGTCGAAGACCCCCAGGCCGGTGCCGTCGGGATTGCGGCGGCTCTGCTGGGACAGGCTGTCGGGCGCGTCCAGCAGCCAGAAGGTCGCGGTGCAGGCGTGCGTCCCGGCGTGCAGGCCGAAGAGTCGACACATGGGCTCGACGGTACCGAATACGGTTGCGCCCTCAGCGCGTCAGCATCCCCGACAGCTCGCGCAGTGCCTGGCGCGCGTAGCCCTTCCACATCCGGCCGAACACCGGGAGCATCAAAGCGGAAAGCGGCGAGCGCGGATGAATATCCCAGCGCCAGGTGACCTCGGTGCCGCCGGCGGCCATCACCACGGTGCGGGTCCGGCCCGCGGCATCCCAGGCGCCGGTCTGGTCGCACACCTCTTGGATCGGCGGGAACAGCCCGTGCCGGCGGCTGAAGACCTGGGTGAGCGGCACCGGCAGCGTGCGCGCAAACGCCTGCTCGACCGGAAGCGGCATGACCAGCGATTCGGAGACGACGACCGAATTTGCCATGGGCTCAACACACCTCACTTCGCGAGCAGACACGGATCGCATTCCTCGGAATAAAATACGCGATTCTGTCTCCCCGCTGCTACGCGGGAGATGCCCCCGGCTCGCCGGGTCAGGCGTTCAGTCGCGCGCCTCGGTGACCTGGTAGCCGTTGTCCGCATGTCGGGATCGGATGGTCTTCTTGTCGTACTTGCCGACACTGGTGCGCGGAATCTCGTCGGCGAAGGCCCAGCGGTCGGGCAGCCACCAACGAACAACCTTGTCCGAGAGAAACGTTCGCAACTCACCGGCGCTCACCGACGCGCCTTCGTTGAGGACGACGACGGCCAGCGGTCGTTCCTGCCAGCGTTCGTCGGGAACCCCGACGACGGCGGCCTCGAGCACGTCCGGGTGACCGATCAGGCAGTTCTCCAGCTCGACCGAGGAGATCCACTCCCCGCCGGACTTGATCACGTCCTTGGCGCGGTCGGTGAGGGTGACGAAGCCCTCCCCGTCGATGCGGCCGACATCGCCGGTGCGCAACCAGCCGGAATCGAATCTGGAATCGTCCCGGCCGCGGTAGTAGGACCCGGTGATCCACGGGCCGCGGACCTCCACCTCACCCACGGCCTGGCCGTCGCTGGGCAGCACCGTGCCGTCGTCGGCGACGATGCGCATCTCCACGCCGCAGATCGGCTGGCCCACGGTAGCCCGGTATGCCCAGTGCCGGTCGTCCGGGCTGCCGGGCGGCGGCCAGGCCATCGTGGCCAGCGGCGACGTTTCGGTCATGCCCCACAACTGCCGGATCTGGACGTCGTACTTGTCTTCGAAGGTGCGCATCATCGACACCGGCACGGCCGAACCGCCGCAGGCCACCAGGCGCAGCGACGAGATGTCGTGGTCGGGGTCCTTTTCGAGGTGGTGCATCACGTCGTTCCAGATGGTCGGCACCGCGCCGGCCAGGGTGGGCCGCAGCTTCTCGACCATGTCGATCACCGACCGGGCGCCGAGATGGCAATCGGGGAGCACCAGGTCGGCACCGGCCATCAGGGCCGCATAGGGCAGTCCCCACCCGTTGGCATGGAACATCGGCACGATCGGCAGCACCCGGTCGCAGGCCCCCACCCCGATCCCGTTGGTGCTGCACGTGGCCATCGTGTGCAGGAAGCTCGAACGATGGCTGTAGACAACACCTTTGGGGTTGCCGGTGGTGCCACTGGTGTAGCACATCGCGGCGGCGGAATACTCATCGATGCGCGGCCAGTCGAATTCGGTCGACTGGCCCTCGATCAGCTCCGCATACCGCAGCACCGTCTTGCCCGACTCCTGCAGCGCCGCCGTGTCGCCGTCGCCGACCACGATCACGGTGTGCACCGTTTCGAGCTCGGGCAGTACCGGAGCGAGCACTTTGGCCAGCGACATGTCCACCAGCACGACCTGGTCTTCTGCTTCGTTGGCGACGTAGGCGATCTGTTCGGGGAAGAGCCTGATGTTCAGGGTGTGCAGCACGGCACCCATCGACGGGGCCGCGAGGTAGGCCGTGAGGTGCTCGGCGTTGTTCCACATGAACGTCGCGACGCGCTGGTCTCCGGTCACGCCGACGCCACGCAACGCGTTTGCCAGCTGCGCGGCCTGCCGACCCAATTCACGGTAGGTGGTGTGGCGGTACCCGTCACCCGTCGCCGTCGTGACCGTTCGGCCGCCGTGGACACCGCAGCCGTGCCGCATGATGGCGGTGATCGTCAACGGAAAGTCCTGCATCGTGCTGTCCATCGATCTACCGCCTTACCGTCTTGGCGCAGCACCGCCTCATGGTCGGTCGGGCGAATGGTATCGCCGCGCTAGACCGTGGGACGAGAAATCCCCCTGACAAAGTCTGTTGTCCGGGATCGGGCGACGGTCAGGCGAGCACGGGCTCGTGCGGCACGAGGTCGGGCACCCGCCAACCGGTGGTCGACAGCGCGCTCTCGGCAACGGCAGCCTCGATGGCCAATGGGGTAGCCGACGCGATCGGCGTGACGCCCACCGAGCCGGAGTAGCCCGCGATGTAGAGGCGAGTGCCATCCGGGCTTTCCACCACGCACGACGGCTGCATACCGGCCCCGAGCGTCGCGATGACGTCGTGGGTGAGCGTGCACAGCACGGTGACGTTGTCGTCGCTGACCAGATAGATACGGTCGCCGTCGGCGGACAGCGCCATCCCGGTCAGAATGCCGCCGATCTCACCGACCTTGCGCGTGTTGGTGATCATGTTGGTCCGGGTGTCGACCACGTCGACCACGACTCCGACCTCGGGGGCGCAACTCGCCACGTAGGCGATCGCGCCGTTCGGGCTCAGCGCGACGTCGCGAACCGGCAAACCGATCTCCACGGTTGCGATCGCCCGCACCGCGGCCTGCTGGACCGGGGCGCGCTTCTTGCCCCAGGAGGCTCGACCCGCCGCCTCGGCTTCCGCTCCGAGCACCACCAGCCGGCCACCGGCCGGCCCGTTGACACCCACGTACGCCCGCGAGCCATCGGGGCGCACCCGCACGCATTCCGTGGCTGTGCCCGGCACCGCGTCCGCGACCTTGACCGTGCGGACCGTTCCGGTCGCGGTGTCGAGCACGGCGACGTCTGCGACGCCGGCGGCGTTGCGGCTGGCGTACACCTTCTGCCCGACGGAGTCGACCGCCACGTCGCTGACGCTCAGTGCCAGCGGATGCTTCGCGACCACCGCGTTGGTGGCGATGTCGATGGCCTGGATCGAGTCGTAAGCCGTCGACACCGTGCTGACGTATGCCCGGCCGCCGCTGATCGCGATGGCGAACGGCTCGTCGACGCCGTGGATGGTGTCGACGACCCGAAACGTGTCGGTGTCGATCACCGAGACGCTGTCGGATCCGCAGTGGGTCGCCAGCAGCCGGCAGCCGTCAGGGCTGATCGCGATGCCGCTGATCGGGCCGTTGTCGCCGGCAATCTCGACGGCCACCGGGGCGATCGGCGTCGCGTCCATCTCGACGATCTTGCGGGCGGCCTCCCGGCCGTTGGTCTCGCTCACGTTCGTACCGCCTTCGCTATCGATGTCGATAACCGCATTTCAACGCCCGAAAAAATGCGCTGGTCTGCACAAATTTTACCGGCCGAATTTCGGCAAATAATGATTAATGTCGGCACTGTCTGCTAAATCACCGAGGGGCCTCAGGATTCGCTCAGGGCGATGGTTGCCGAGTATATACACGCTCACCCCCAGCAAAGAAGGATGAAGCTAGTTAGCTGTCTATATGCGCAAAGCGGCTAACCAATTAGCGCACGCCGAACGAATAGTCGGATAAGAATCTATTAGATTCGCCGGAAAAAGAGGGATATGTCACACTTGTCGGGCTCCCGTATGTCGCGGCGTAATTAGCTGAACTGGGTCTTCGGCCGCGCCAGGCTGACGCCGTCGACCGCGATGTCGAGCTTCTCGTTGTAGAACGCCACCAGCCCCGCGATCTGGCTGACCGCCGGCAGTGGAAAGTGATACGTCCACGCGAGGTCCGCGTGCACGGTGTCGCCGATGCGCACCGACCAGTAGCCGGACGTCACCCCTTTGTACGGGCATTGCGTCTCGGTTGAGCTGGGCTCCAGATGCGCAAAAGAAACATCGGCGGGGCCGATGTAATACCTTGTCGGCAAACCGGTTTCGAAGAGCAGCACCGGAGATCCGGTGTCGGCCAGCACGACACCGTCCAGCTCGACCCGGATGTGCCGGTGCGAGCGCAGCGCGTCGACGCGGGAGTACGGGTTGCGTGGGTGCACGTAGATGGGCTCGTCTTCCTCGAACCAGCGCAACGCGTCCCATTCGAAGCGCACCGTGCCCGCGACGGGGCTGTCGGCATCGGCGTCGAACACCCGGGCGGCCGACGGGTGCGTCTGGCCGGCGCCGACCAGCGAGTGCAGCCGCGACGGCCCGAACTGCACCTTCTGCGCGTGCTCCTCGTCGCGCAAGAACTCCGGGCGCACATCGGTCAGCGGCACGTAATAGGCCGGGTAGTAAGGGATTTCCCACACATAGCGCGCCGCGGTGGTGTCGAAGACCAGCTTGTCGCCCAGAAAACCCCGGACCCGCCGCGGTACGGGCTCGATGCGTCCCCGGGCCGCGGCCATCTGTGGGTAGTCAGGCTCGATCGTCATAAGACACCTACTGGTCCTTGGACGCGAGACCGACCGGCGCATTCGCAATCGCTTTGTGGATCGCGTCGGCCAGCGCCAGCGCGCTTTCCTCGGTGAGTTCCAGGGCGACCCGTGCCGACGGGCCGAGCTCCGGATTGATCACATCGATGTTGACCGTGTGGGTGTAGGGCGCGTGCACGGCGTGATCGACGTAGACGGTCGCGCGGTGGGCGCCGAACCATGCAGCCGGGCCCTTGCCGCTGCCGTCGATCTCGACGTGCTCGGTGAGATGTGTGCACATGGCTTGCTGCACCTAGCCTTTCAGGTGGGTCGCGAAGAATTCGTCGATGTGGCGCCAGCCGTCCACCGCGGCCTCCGGACGGTACGCGGGCCGGTCGACGGAGAAGAAGGCGTGGCCCGCGCCCTCGTAGGAGTGGAACTCGTGCGGCTTGCCCAGCTTGGTCAGCTCGGCGTCCAGCGTGGCCACCGCGGCGGGCGTCGGGAACACGTCGTCGGCCCCGAATAGGCCCAGCAGCGGGCAGCTCAGGTTCGGCGCCAGGTGCAGGATCGGTTTCATGGCCTTGGGTAGTCCCTCCCGGGCATCCTCGACGACGCGGCCGCCGTAGCAATCCACCGCGGCGTCGAACGGCAGCGAGCAGGCGGCCAGGTACGCGTGCCGCCCGCCCGAGCAGTGCCCGATGACGCCGAATTTACCGTTGGCGCCGGGCAACGATCGCAGGTGCTCAACCGCGCCCGCGACGTCCCCGACCAAGCGATCGTCGGGCACTCCGCCCGCCGCGCGCACCGCAGCGGCCGCGTCGTCGGGAGCGGCGCCCGGCGCCTCCCGCGAGTACAGGTTCGGCGCCACGGTGTGGTAGCCGCTGACCGCGAGCCGGCGAACGAACTCCTTGGTTTCCCGGTCGTATCCGGGCATGTGATGGATCCAGACGACGCCGCCGCGCGATCCTTCGGCGACCGGCTCGGAAACCGGGCATGCGCGATAGGCCTCGATCTCATCGCCACCGTGGCCGGTGATGGTGATCGTCTCCGCACGAATGGCATCCGGGCTGACCGCGTTCATCGAGATGCTCCTTGCTGTGCCGCAATCGAGTGCGGAGCGCATGCGGCTCGTCCGGGTGCTGGTGGGGGTGCGCCCGCCGAAAACCAACGTATCCGAACTTCGGCGCGGGGCTCAGCCGACCTTGATCGGGATCGTCTCGGCTTCCATCGTGGGAGGCAGTTTTCTCATGTCAACGGTCAGAATCTCGCCACTGTCCTGGGAGCCGTTGGGCGCCATCTTGGGCTTGAGGGCAAACGGCGGAGTCGTGGAGGCCAGCCCGTCCAGGCCGAAATCACTGTCGTTGGCAATGAATAACGTCTTTCCACCGTCCGGGGTGATGACGCCTTCGATCTTCGCGTGTCCGAAGAAGTTACCGGCGGCCGACAACGAACGCAGTAGGTCGGTGAGATCGAGCTTGAGCTTCTTGCCGGCCACCTCGATCCCCGCCGCGCTGAGCTTGTCGGTGGCCGCCTCGACGCCGGTGATCCCGACGAAGGTTTCAATCGGCACGCCGTTGATCAACAGGCCGCCGCGGTCGGCCTGATAGCTCGTCCCGGACAGCGACGCCCGGGGCCCGACGTCGGTGGCCCCGGAGATGTCGGCCAGGAAGATCTTCTTGTTGCCGTTGGGCTGTGGCTCGCCGTCCAGCTCGTCGACGAGGAAGGTGGTGTTGCTGACCGCGGTGATTTCCGAGACCGCGACCCTGGTCTGCTGCGGGTTGGCCAGCGGGTAGAGATACTCGCGCACGTCGCTGTGGTTGGCGAGGTTGATCGTGACGATGCGGGTCATCGGGACCGACACCGACGAGCCGAGCAGCCCCGGAGTCCGCAGCGCCGACTGCATGATGCCGACCAGCGTGGAGCCGTCGGGGGTCAGCGTCAGGCCCTCCAGACCGTGGTTCGGGTGGCGCAGCGACAGCTCCTTGGGCAACGTTGCGTCGAATGGCGAAAGACGTTCCAGCTCTTTGCCATTGGCATCGAAATGGACGATGAACGGGCCGTATTCGTCGGAAACCCAGAAGGTTCCGTCGGACAAGGCGACCAAGCCTTCGCCGTCCAGACCGTGATCCGACGGCGAGAGCGGCACGCCGTTGATGTCGACCGCCGTCTCGCCGAGGCCGGCCTGCGGGTAGGACAGCCCGACCAGGGGCGCACCGTCCTTGCCCGCCAGCGTGATGATCTGCTCGACCGACGCCACCCCGTCGGCGAGCTTCAGCTTGGCGATCTGCGGGTGGAAATCCGGTATCGGAAAGACGATTTCGTTCGCCGTGCGCCCGGCAACGTTGGGGCCGCGGTCGGTCAGGCCGTAAATCTCATTCGGGCTGCCCGGGACCGGGGCGATCGCCGAACCATGCGCGTTGGCCTGGATCGCGACGCCGCCGATGGTGGCGATCGGCGGCAGGTTCTCGGAATAGAGCTTGACGCTGGGGGTGCTGGTGAGGTGGAGCTGGTCGGTGCCGGTGAACCCGGCATCCGGGGTGTAGATCATCGTGCCGTTGGCACCGTACGTGATGCTGCCGTGCTCGGGCTTGGCGTATGCCACCGGCGTATCGCCCTGGGTCGCGGCCAGCATCTGATCCGGGGTGATCGTCAACGCCTTGCCGGCGGGCGTATGGAAATCCGGCTTTGCGCCCGACCCGGAATGCCCCGACGAGCAGGCCGCCACCGTGATCAGCACGGTCACGGCTGCGACAAGCCAGATCCTCTTGGATGCCACGCAATCGACCTAACAAGTGGAAGTTGTCGCGCTGATGGATGTCACACGAGTCGACGTCGCGCACTCTAATGCTTCTTGTCGCGCACCTTGTAGGACGAGGGCCATGACTTGCGTGCCTCGTCGCCGGTCAGCGGCGTTCCCATCCCGCCGACCTTCACGTTGTACGCCTCCTTGCCCGGGCCGACCTCCCGATTGGCGTGCTCCTGGGCCAGGAAGTACAGCTCGTCGATCGTGGCTTCGTCGTAGGCGACGAACGAGGTTTCCCGGGCGAGGTCGTCGATCCCGACCAGCATCCGCTCCGGGACATAGCGTGACGCCAGCGCCGCCAGCCCCAGCAACGAGTACGGGATGACCCAGTAGCAGATGAACAGCAGCGGGGTTTTCGTGTCGAGGATCGTGGCCGCCTGTCCTCCGAACTCCTCCAGCACCGGCGGAATCGCGGACGACACCGTCATGCCGGCGAACGCGGCGATCCAGATCCAGGACAACACGTCGGTGATCCGATCGAAGAGCTCGGTCTTGACCACATCGGGAGGCTGCTCGGCCGCGGCGAACTCGCGCACGAACGACTTGCCCACCAGCTGACCGACGAGGGCCACCAGGAAGATCCCCGCGCTGCTCAGCGGCTGTATCCACCGGTGTATGAACGTGTCACTGAGGGTGAACGTCAGAACGGTCAGCACCGCGAACGTGGCTACCGCCCCGATCTCCAGCGTGCCGCCCGACTTACTCAGGGCGCGCCCGATCGCAAACGCGCCGATGGCGATCACCAGGGCGACCACCACCGCGGTCTTGAACGGGACGTTGCCGACCAGCACCCAGTAGATAAGCCACGGCGCAAATCCGAAGAGCATGCCCACGGTGGGCCAGTGTATGAGTTGCCGGCTCCTACGCCGGCGAGCAACACCACATCGCGGCGGATCGGCATCCTGCGGTTGCCGGGCAAACCCATTACATTGCCTTTGTAGTGAACGACGATCCGCGCAACGACGTGGTCTCCCGGCAATACGATCGATGGCAGTACCCGCCCCCCATTGACGACCTCGAGGCCTACGCGAAGAACAACTGGGAGTGGTTCGACCCGTTCTACGCCCACCGGGTGTTGTGGCCCGACCGGGACTACCGGCCCGACCTCGACATTCTGATCGCGGGATGCGGCGCCAACCAGGCATCGGTGTTCGCCTTCACCAACCGGGCGGCCAAGGTGGTGGCGATCGACGTCAGCCAATCGGCGCTGGACCATCAGCAGTACCTAAAGGACAAGCACGGCCTGGACAACCTGGAATTGCACCTGCTTCCGATCGAAGAGGCATCGACGCTGGACGGCGACTTCGACCTCATCGTGTCCACCGGCGTTCTGCACCACATGGCCGACCCGTTGACCGGCATGACGGCACTGGCGGGCCGGCTGCGCCGAGACGGCGCGATGGGGGTGATGCTCTACGCCAAGTACGGCCGCGCCGGGGTCGAACTGCTCGAGTCGGTCTTCCGCGACTTGGGGCTTGCCCAGGACGACGCATCGGTGCAGGCGGTCAAGGACATTATCGCGGCGCTGCCACCCGACCATCCCGTCCGGAGTTACTTGACGGCGGCCCGCGACCTGCAGACCGACGGCGCGCTCGTCGATACCTTTCTGCACGGTCGCGCGCGCAACTACACGGTCGACGGGTGTCTTGAGCTGGTCGCCTCGGCCGGGCTCACATTTCAGGGCTGGTTCCACAAGGCGCCGTACTATCCCCACGAAATATTCACTCCGGCAAGCAAATTCGGAAGCCACCTGGAGAAATTGCCCGACGCCGAACTGTGGTCGGTGATGGAACGGCTGCAACCTTCGAACGCGACACATTTCTTCATGGCCTGCCGTCCCGACCGTCCGAAAGAGCAGTACACGATCGATTTCACGACGGACCGGGCGCTGGACTACGTTCCGATGTCACGCACCGCGTGCCTGTTGTCTGAGGCCGATCTGCTGGGACCCGGTTATCGGGTGCGGCTTCGCCCCGCCGAGCTGCCGTTCGCGCGGCTGGTGGACGGCCGTCGCAGCATCCGCGAGATCGCCGCCCAGGCCGCGCAGGGCGGTGGCGGCGGTCCCGGCAGCGTCGCCGAGGACTTCGCGCGCAAGCTTTTTCAGGAACTGTGGCGGCTGGACTTCCTGGCGATGGCGATCGTAGCGAGCGAACATGGAGCGTAATGGCTTGCGCTGGGACGTATCTCACACCGCATGCCGGCGAAAAGCCCAGCGAACCGGCGGATAGCGCTAAATCCATTGCCAAGACATAGTGTCAAGACAAAGTTAGGATTTTGGTCCTGCCTGATTCACCTAGGAGTAGACGAATGAAGAACACGGCATGGTTGGCGAGCCCGATCGCTGCCGTGGTGACCGGTCTTGTTGCCTTCGCCGCCCCGATCGCACACGCCGATGGCGCGGATGACACGTTCCTGCGCACGCTGCAGCAGCGCGGGCTCAGCTGGCCCACCGGCCAGGACCAGATGATGATCAACGCCGGCCACGCGGTGTGTCAGGACTTCGACGCCGGGGACACGATGGCCCAAACCGTCGACGACGTGAAGAAGGCGCTCGGGGTGAGCAACATGGGTGCCGGCAGCATCGTCGGCGCGGCGGTTGCGTCGTACTGCCCGCAGAACCGCAGCAAAATGTAAAGCTGACCTCGGGACCGGGCCTGGGCGCTTCGCCGCCGATCGCCCGCCGACGTCGTTTCCGAACAGCTGGTTGCCCTTGGCGGGCACCCTATTGACGTGCCCCCAGTCGGACTCGAACCGACACTGGGCGGATTTTAAGTCCGCTGCCTCTGCCAATTGGGCTATGGGGGCCCCGGCGGCGAATCTAGCGTGCGACACCCGGCTCCGGGAAACCGCGTCCCGCCCGAATTTGGCCGAATTCAGGACGTGCGTGCACGCGACACTCGGCGTACGATGCGCACCCCGCGGGACTTTCAGCTATTCGGCCCTGCCTAGCAGATGACACCGCCATGTCGGCCGACAAGACCTTGTTAACACCGCCGGCGTCAGCGTTAAAACGCCGTAAACGCCCGTCACCCACGCCCTTTCGATCGGGAAGTTGGTCAGTGGGGAAATTAGCCTTACGCCAGTACACAGGGGCTCGTACGCCACCACTCAGGGTTGACCCAGTTCTTCGGGTCGACATGGTTCGAACACTAGAGGAGCAATGCATGTCATTCCTGACAACAGTGACTGAAGAGTTGCTTGCTGCGCAGGGGCAGCTGGAAGCGATCAACGCCAACTTGGCGGCGCAGAACGCGGGTGCCGCTGCCGCAACCACGGTTGTCGCTCCCGCGGGTGCCGATTCGGTTTCGCTCCAGCAAGCGGCGATCTTCTCGGCGTTCGGCACCACCTACCAGACCACTGCCGCCGACGCTCAGACCCAGCTGGAAACGTATACGACCAACCTGGGCACCAGCTCCAACAGCTACAGCGACGCCGAGGCCACCAACGCGTCCCAGGCCCTGCTGCAGTCGGCCGACCCGTCGGAGATGAGCCTGCTGTCGGATCCGATTTCGCAGGTCCAAGCTCCCGGTCCGGGCAGCACCGCCCTCGACTGGCTGCAATACCTGCTCGGTGGAACCGGTAACTTCACCAACCCGACGATGCTTGGCGGGATGTTCGGCCTGTCCAGTAACGGTGCCAACATCTTGAACATCGGTGCCGGCAACTGGGCTTCGGCCGCATCGAACCTGGTCGGTATGGCCGGTGGTGGTCTGCTTCCCGCCGCCAGTGACACGATCGCCGACGCCGCCGCCGCCGCGGGCGCCGCCGACCTCGCCGCCTCGACGACCCCGATGCCGGCCGGCATGGGCGGCATCGGTGGTGCGATGCCGGTGATCGGCATCGGCCAGGGCACCCTGGTCGGCAACATGTCGGTGCCGCCGAGTTGGGTCGGCAGCCAGATCACTCCGGTGGCGGGCGCCACCACACCGCTGCACACCGTGGGCTGGACCGGCGCGGCACCACAGGCCACCGGCACGCCGATCGCCGGCATGCCCGGCATGGTTACCGGCGCGGGACGCGCCTCGTCCGGCTTCGGTGCGCCGCGCTACGGCGTCAAGCCGATCGTCATGCCGAAATTGAAGGCCGTCTAGACCGCGGCGCCGACCTAACTCACACATTCGACCGATAAGAGGAGCGGGATACAAAAAATGGTTATGGACTTTGCAGCCCTACCGCCGGAGATCACCTCGACGCTCGTGTGGAGCGGCCCGGGCTCGGCACCACTCATGGCCGCCGCGGCCGCGTACGCCAACCTGGGTGCCGAGGTGAGCACCACGGCAACGTCGTGGGAATCGATCATCACGACGCTGACGACAGATGTGTGGACCGGTGGTGGGTCGTCCGCGGCCGCGACCGCCGCCCAGACGATCGTGACGTACCTGACCGACGCGGCGGCCACATTGGAGCAAGCGGGGTCTGCGGCCTCCGCGTCGGCAGCGGCTTTCGAGGCGGCATACGCCGGGGTGGTAAACCCGGCGCTCGTCTTCACCAACCGCGCGGAGTACGCGGCTGCGCTCGCGGCGGTCCCGTTCAGCCTCCCGGTGCTCACCGAGTTGGAGACGGAGTACGCCGAGATGTGGGTGCAGGACGCCACCGCCATGAGCGCGTACCAGGCCGCTTCCGATGCGGCGGCGGGGATGTTGCAGCCGGTGACCCCGCTGGCGTCGACCGTCGACCCGGCGGGTCCCGCCCTGGAGGACGCCAACAGCCTGTTCCAGGCGGCTGATCTGCAGTCGTTGGCCGACGCGCTGCAAATCACCAACCCCGTCGTGAGCAACAACCTGCTGCAGTCGATCGACGGCTTCCTCGGTACTCCATCGGTGCTGAACGCGATCAACGGTGCGGTCAACACCGTGGCGTGGTTCACCATGATCACCATTCCTACGGCGGTATCGCTGGGCCACACCCTTGCCAGTGCCGCGGTGCCGGCGGCCGCGGTCAGCGACGTGGTGCCCGCCGGTGCCGGCGGCATCATCGAAGGCTCCGTGGTCAGCTCGGTGTCGCCGATGGCGGGCGCGGGCGGCTTGGGCAGCGCGGCGAGGGCGAGCCTCGGTGGGGCATCCACCGTCAGCCGTCTCTCGGTGCCGGCCAGTTGGGCGGCCAACGCCGCCCCCGCGACGGAGCTGGCGGCAGCGACCGCGCCGCTCGAGGGCTCGGGCTGGACCGCGGCCACCGAGGAAGCCTCGGTCATGGGTGCGCCGGGTATGCCGGGAATGGTGGCGGGAGCCAAGGGCGCCGGTGCTTACGCCGGGCCGCGCTACGGCTTCAAGCCGATCGTCATGCCCAAACAGGTTGTCGTATAACCGGCCAAAATGGGGTTCACATGTCACGCTTTCGAAGCTGGCAGTTAACCGCTAGGCCGTAATCTATTCGCTGCGCGGCTACCCCCGCGCCCAGACCAATCACCAATCTTCCATCAATTAGAAGCAGCACCCAAAAAAGGAGAAAGGCAACATGGCAACACGTTTTATGACCGACCCGCACGCGATGCGTGCGATGGCGGGCCGTTTTGAGATGCATGCGCAGACGGTGTCGGATGAGGCTCGCAAGATGTGGGCGTCGTCGATGAACATCGCCGGTGCGGGCTGGAGCGGTCAGGCCCAGGCCACGTCGTACGACACGATGGGTCAGATGAACCAGGCGTTCAACAACATTGTCAACATGCTCCACGGCGTGCGTGACGGGCTGATCCGTGACGCCAACAACTACGAGACGCAAGAGCAGCACTCGCAGCAGATCCTCGGCAGCTAGCCCAAACTCGCAGCTTCCCAACACTTTTAACTCAGGAGGACAAAGACAATGTCGATCAATTACCAGTTCGGAGATGTGGACGCGCATGGCGCGTTGATTCGCGCGCAGGCCGCCTCGTTGGAGGCCGAGCACCAGGCCATCGTTCGCGATGTGTTGGCTGCCGGTGACTTCTGGGGTGGCGCCGGTTCGGTGGCGTGCCAGGAGTTCATCACCCAGTTGGGTCGCAACTTCCAGGTGATCTACGAGCAGGCCAACCAGCACGGGCAGAAGGTGCAAAGTGCCGGCAACAACATGGCCAGCACCGACAGCGCCGTCGGGTCCAGCTGGACCTGACACCTCTCGTTTCAGACGGGGCCGCACACCGATCGGTGTGCGGCACCCGCCGCGGTAACACCTCGCCGCCTTCATTGGATTCGCAAATATTGACCGGCTTCGTCGCGTCACGAAAATCGTTGGAGCACAGCAACATTTGCGGCCACGCCCGCAAGAGGCCGGACCTGCGGCTTCGCGACATTTGAGAAGTCTATGAACTCCGTGACAAGCGCATATGTGCTTTGCGAGAATTCGAGAACATGACTGTTATGTCGGGATACGCGGGTAGCCAGCGTCCGCGTCAAGCCATCCTCGGACAGCTGCCCAGGATCTATCGTGCCGACGGATCACCGATCCGGGTTTTGCTGGTGGACGACGAGCCGGCGCTGACGAACCTGGTCAAAATGGCCCTGCACTACGAGGGTTGGGTGGTGGAGATCGCCCACAACGGGCGCGAGGCGCTGGCCAAGTTCGACCGGGTCACCCCTGACGTGCTGGTTCTCGACATCATGCTTCCCGACATGGATGGCCTGCGCATTCTGCAGCGGATCCGCGAGTCCGACGCCTACACACCCACGCTGTTTCTGACCGCCCGCGATTCGGTCATGGACAGGGTCACCGGCCTGACCGCGGGCGCCGACGACTACATGACCAAGCCGTTCAGCCTCGAGGAGCTGGTCGCCCGGCTTCGCGGGTTGCTGCGCCGCTCCAGCCAGTTGTCCCCACCGGCCGCCGAAGCGCTCAAGGTGGGCGACCTACGACTGGACACCGCCAGCCGCGAGGTCACCCGCGACGGCGCGCCGATATCGCTGTCGTCGACCGAGTTCGAGCTGCTGCGTTTCCTGATGCGTAATCCGCGCCGAGCGCTGAGCCGCACCGAGATCCTCGACCGGGTCTGGAACTACGACTTCGCCGGGCGCACCAGCATCGTCGACCTCTACATCTCGTATTTGCGCAAGAAGATCGACTCGGGCCGGGAGCCGATGATCCACACCGTCCGTGGTGTTGGATACATGCTGCGGCCGCTGGAATGACGGGCCAACGAAACACTCCTTTCTGGTTACCCCGGTCACTGCGCCGCCAATTACTGATCGGCGTATTGGCCGTTGTCACAGTGGTATTGGTGTCCGTCGGCGTGGTCTCGGTACTTAGCCTGCGCGGCTACGTCACCGCGATCAGCGATGCCGACGTCGCCGAATCCCTCGACGCGTTGAGCAACTCGTACACCCGATACCAGAACGGCGAACACACCTCGGCGCACCGCGGCCGTCCGCCGGTGGACCAGGCGATGCTCGAATTCACCGGGCAAACGCCGGGCAACCTGATCGCCGTCCTGCACAACGGCACCGTGATCGGCTCCGCGGTGTTCTCCGAGGACGAACCAAAACCGGCCCCGCCCGACGTCATTGACGCGATCGAATCGCTGTCCTGGGCCGACGCGCCACCCCGTACGGTACGGCTCGGGAGCCTGGGCGCCTACCGCGTCGATAGCCTCCGCGAAGGATCCGACCTGCTGATCGTCGGGATGTCGGTGAGGCTGGCCGACCAGATCATGGCCCGCAAATACATCACCACGAGCCTGCTGATCGCGGCTGCCCTGATGATTACCGCGGGGCTCACCGTCTGGGTGGTGGGCTACACCCTTCGTCCACTGCGCCGCGTCGCGGCGACGGCCGCCGAAGTCGCCGCGATGCCGCTCACCGGCGACGACCATCGGATCAGTGTCCGAGTCCGCAAGGAAGACACCGACCCGGACAACGAGGTCGGGATCGTCGGACACACCCTAAACCGGTTGCTGGACAACGTGGATAGCGCGCTGGCGCATCGCGTCGATTCCGACATGCGCATGCGGCAGTTCCTCACCGACGCCAGCCACGAGCTGAGAACGCCGCTGGCGGCGATTCAGGGTTACGCCGAGCTGACCCGCCAGGACAGTTCGGCGTTACCGCCGACCACCGAGTACGCGCTGGCCCGCATCGAGTCCGAAGCACGCCGGATGGCGTTGCTCGTCGAGGAGCTGTTGCTGCTTTCCCGCCTGGGCGAGGGCGAGGATCTGCAGAACGAGGACGTCGACCTGGCCGAGCTGGTCATGAACGCGGTGAACGACGCCGCGGTCGCCGCGACGACGCACCGCTGGCTCAAAGACCTGCCCGAGGGACCGGTCTGGGTCCGCGGGGATCATGCCCGATTGCATCAATTGGTCAGCAACCTGCACAGCAATGCCGGGTTGCACACGCCGCCCGGCGTCACGGTGACCACCGCGATCACCTGCCAGCGCAGCGATCCCGGCGCACCGTACGTGGAACTCACCGTTGCCGATGACGGGCCCGGCATCGACGCGGATCTGCTCCCCCGGCTGTTCGAGCGATTCGTCCGGGCGAACACGTCCCGGTCCGACGACTCGGGCATCGGCCTGGGCCTGGCCATCGTCAGTTCGATCGTCAAGGCCCATCACGGCTCGGTCAGTGCCGAATCCGCCAACGGCCGAACGGTCTTCCGGGTGCGGCTGCCGATGATCGACGGTCCGAGCACCGGCTGACGCAGATCGGTGAGACGCCCGCCACACGCCGGGCGGGCAATGGTCAACAAGACCGCAAAAGTTGCGGTCAAGACGTAAAGAAAGCGTTAAGGGCGAACGCCGCGGACCGCAATCGAGCCTAGCCTCAAACCTGCCCTCCTCACCCGAGGTCAGGTTACTGTTGCCCGAGAACGATCAGGCATCAACGGGTCATCGAACGAAAGACAAAAATGTCTGTGGTCATTTACCTCTTGCTGACTGTGGCGATCTTCGCCGCGCTCGGCTTGACGCTGAGGCTGGGATCGTGAGCACCGCAAACACGGTGGGCCTCATCCTGTCCATCCTGATAGCCCTGCTACTGGGGGCCGCCCTGATGTACCCGGAGCGGTTCTAATGAGCGGCACGGCGGCGGGTGTGGTTTTCCTCGTCCTGCTGATCGTCGCGCTGGCGGTTGTTCACGTACCGCTGGGCGATTACATGTATCGGGTCTACAGTGCCGAAAGACATTCGCGCACTGAGAAATTCATCTATCGCTTGATCGGCGCCAACCCCGACTCGGAGCAGACGTGGAAAACGTATGCCCGCAGCGTGCTGGCCTTTTCGGCGGTCAGCGTCGTGTTCCTGTTCGTCTTGCAACTCGTGCAGGACAAGCTGCCGCTGCATCTGCAGGATCCGGGCACCAAGATGACACCGGCGCTGGCATGGAACACCGCGATCAGCTTCGTCACAAACACCAACTGGCAGGCCTACTCTGGCGAGTCGACGATGGGCCACCTGGTCCAGATGGCCGGCCTGGCGGTACAGAACTTCGTCTCCGCAGCGGTCGGTATGGCCGTCGCCGTCGCGCTGGTCCGCGGGTTCGCCCGGCACCGCACCAACGAATTGGGCAACTTCTGGGTGGACCTGACCCGCGGCACGCTGCGCATCCTGTTGCCGATCTCGATCATCGGCGCGCTCGTCTTGCTGGCCGGCGGCGTCGTCCAGAATTTCCACCTCAACGACCAGGTCGTCACCACGTTGGCCGGTGCCCCGCAGACCCTGCCCGGCGGTCCGGTCGCCAGTCAGGAAGCTATTAAGTTGTTGGGCACCAACGGTGGTGGCTTCTACAACGCCAACTCGGCGCACCCATTCGAGAACGCGACCGCGTGGACCAACTGGGTCGAGATCTTCTTGTTGCTGGTCATCAGCTTCTCGCTGCCACGCACGTTCGGCCGCATGGTGGACAGCAAGAAGCAGGGCTACGCGATCGCCGCGGTGGTCAGCGTCCTGGCCGTCCTGTCCGTCACGTTCATGATGCTGTTCCAGTTGCAACACCACGGCACCGTTCCCTCGGCCGTGGGCGCCTCGTACGAGGGCGTCGAGCAGCGCTTCGGGGTCGCCGACTCCGCGGTATTCGCCGACGCGACCACGCTGACCTCAACCGGCGCAGTCGATTCCACGCACGACTCCTACACCAGCCTGGGCTGCATGATGACGATGTTCAACATGCAGCTCGGTGAGGTCGCGCCCGGTGGCACCGGCTCGGGCCTGTACGGCATCCTGATCCTGGCGGTCATCACGGTGTCCGTCGCCGGCTTGATGGTCGGCCGGACGCCGGAGTACCTGGGCAAGAAGATCAATCCGCGCGAAATGAAGCTGGCTTCAGCCTATTTCCTGGTCACGCCGCTCATCGTCTTGCTGGGCACCGCGATCGCGATGGCGCTGCCCGGCGAGCGTGCCGGGATGGCCAACAGCGGGCCGCACGGCCTGTCCGAGGTGCTCTACGCCTTCACCTCCGCCGCGAACAACAACGGTTCGGCTTTCGCCGGCCTGTCCGCCAACACGGTCTGGTGGAACACCGCTCTGGGCCTGGCGATGGCCTTCGGCCGATTCCTACCGATGGTTCTCGTTCTCGCGCTTGCCGGTTCGCTGGCACGCCAGGGCATGACGCCCGAGTCCAGCGGCACCCTGCCCACCCACAAGCCGCAGTTCGTCGGACTGGTGGTGGGCGTGACCGTCATTCTGGTTGCCCTCACCTTCCTGCCCGCGCTGGCGCTCGGGCCGCTCGCCGAAGGGATTCGCTAAAAGTGACTACTACCTTGGATTCCCACACCCGCCGACGTACCTCCCACGCGCCCGGCGACAAGCTTCAGGGCGGTCTGCTCGACCCCGCCCTGCTGCTGAAGTCGCTGCCGGACGCACTGCGCAAGCTCGACCCTCGCACGCTGTGGCGCAACCCGGTGATGTTCATTGTCGAGATCGGTGCCGTCTGGTCGACGGTGCTCGCGTTCGGCGACAGCACCTGGTTCAGCTGGCTCACCGTGTTCTGGTTGTGGCTGACAGTGTTTTTCGCGAACCTGGCCGAGGCGGTGGCCGAGGGGCGCGGTAAGGCGCAGGCCGACACGCTGCGCAAGACGAAGGCCGACACCATTGCGCACCGGCTCAGCGATTGGAAGCCGGGCGCCGAGGGAACCGTCGAAGAGATCGCCGCGCCGTTGCTGCAACAGGGTGACTTCGTGGTGGTCGTCGCGGGTCAGGTTATCCCGGGTGACGGCGACGTCGTCGAAGGCATTGCCTCGGTTGACGAATCGGCCATCACCGGCGAATCCGCTCCGGTGATCCGGGAATCCGGCGGTGACCGCTCGGCAGTGACCGGTGGGACAACCGTGCTGTCGGACCGCATCGTCGTCAAGATCACCCAAAAGCCGGGCGAGAGCTTCGTGGACCGGATAATCGCGCTCGTCAAGGGCGCGAACCGGCAGAAGACGCCGAACGAGATCGCGCTGAACATTCTGCTGGCGGCGCTGACGATCATCTTCGTGTTCGCCGTCGCCACACTGCAGCCGCTGGCGATCTACTCCAAGGCGAACAACCCCGGAGTGCCCGACACCCAGGCTCTCGACGCCAACGGCATCAGCGGCATTGTTCTGGTCGCGCTGCTGGTGTGCCTGATTCCGACCACGATCGGCGCGCTGCTGTCGGCGATCGGCATCGCCGGCATGGACCGGCTGGTGCAGCGCAACGTGCTGGCCATGTCGGGCCGCGCGGTCGAGGCGGCCGGAGACGTCAACACGCTGCTGCTGGACAAGACCGGAACGATCACGCTCGGGAATCGCCAGGCGTCGGAATTCATTCCGGTGACCGGGGTGACCAGTGCGGACCTGGCCGACGCCGCGCAACTGTCCAGCCTCGCCGACGAAACCCCGGAGGGCCGTTCGATTGTCGTCTACGCCAAAGAGGCTTACGGCCTGCGCGCACGGACACCCGGGGAGCTGACCCACGCGACGTGGGTGGAATTCACTGCGCAAACCCGGATGTCGGGAGTCGACATCGATGGACGGCAGCTCCGCAAGGGCGCGGCCAGCTCGGTCTCCGAGTGGATCCGCGGTAACGGCGGCAACGTTCCGACCGAACTCGGTGAGATCGTCGACGGCATCTCGGCAGCCGGCGGAACCCCGCTCGTGGTCGGACAGGTCGAACGCGGCGGAAGCGCCGCAGCAGCTCGAGTGCTCGGCGTCATTCACCTCAAAGACGTGGTGAAGCAGGGCATGCGCGAACGGTTCGACGCGATGCGCCTGATGGGCATCCGGACCGTGAT
This sequence comes from Mycobacterium stomatepiae, assembly GCF_010731715.1. NCBI lineage: Bacteria > Bacillati > Actinomycetota > Actinomycetes > Mycobacteriales > Mycobacteriaceae > Mycobacterium > Mycobacterium stomatepiae. The sequence goes on along the minus strand of NZ_AP022587.1, from coordinate 5,128,075 downwards.
GATCACCGGCGATAATCCGTTGACCGCCAAGGCGATCGCCGACGAGGCCGGCGTGGACGACTTCCTCGCCGAGGCCACGCCCGAAGACAAGATGATGCTGATCAAGAAGGAGCAGCAGGGCGGGCGCCTGGTGGCGATGACCGGTGACGGGACTAACGACGCCCCGGCGCTGGCGCAGGCCGACGTCGGGGTGGCGATGAGCACCGGCACCTCGGCGGCCAAAGAGGCCGGCAACATGGTCGATTTGGACTCCGATCCGACCAAGCTGATCGAGATCGTGGAGATCGGTAAGCAATTGCTGATCACCCGCGGCGCGTTGACGACCTTCTCGATCGCCAACGACATCGCCAAGTATTTCGCGATCATCCCGGCGATGTTCGTCGCGCTCTTCCCGGGCCTGGATTTGATCAACGTGATGCGGCTGCACAGCCCGGAATCGGCGATCCTGTCCGCGGTCATCTTCAACGCGATCGTCATCGTCGCCCTGATTCCGTTGGCGCTGCGCGGTGTTCGGTATACGCCCAGCCGCGCTTCGAAACTGCTGAGCCGCAATCTCTACATCTACGGCCTGGGTGGCATCGTCGCCCCGTTCGTCGGGATCAAGCTCATCGACTTACTGGTTCAACTGCTTCCCGGGATGGCCTGAGATGAACATCGCCAACACGCTTCGTCAACACTGGGCCGCGCTGCGCGCGCTGCTTGTCTTCACCGTGATCCTGGGATTTGGCTACCCACTGCTGATCTGGTTGGTGGCCCTGATCCCGGGCCTGCACGACAAGGCGGAGGGCTCTATTCTCACCGCCGGCGGCAAGCCGATCGGCAGCGAGCTGATCGGTCAGTCGTTCACCGACTCGTCCGGCAACCCGCTGCAGAAATATTTCCAAAGCCGTCCCTCAGCCGCGGGCAGCAACGGTTATGACCCGACGGCGAGCGGCGGCAGCAACCTTGGGCCTGAGAGCACTGTCGACACACCGGGCGATCCGGCCAAACTGGCCTCCGGGGCCAGCGCATCCGACGCCGGATTCAAGCCGAGCCTGCTGACGCAGGTGTGCTCGCGCAGCGTGGCGATCGGGCAACTCGAAGGCGTCGACGGGTCGCGCCCGTTCTGCACCGGCGGCGGCGTCGGAGCGGTGCTGTCGGTGATCGGCCCCCGCGATGCACGCGGCTACGTCGTCCACCCGACCCGCGTGGTCAGCGTCAACGAGCCGTGTGCGACGACCAAACAGCCCTTCCTGGACCTCTATGAAGGTATCCGGGTCGAATGCGCGAAGTTCGGCGACGACTACTCGGCCGGGCAGATCGTGCCCATTCGCGGTGCCGCCCCGAGCAACCCGCAGGTGCCCGCAGACGCGGTCACCGCCAGCGCTAGCGGCCTGGATCCGAACATCTCGCCGGCCTACGCCGAGATTCAGGTCGCGCGGGTGGCCAAGGCGCGTCACGCGAGCCCGGACCAGATCCGGGCGGTCCTCGCCAAATACACCGACGGCCGACCCCTGGGATTCTTCGGCGAGCCGACGGTCAATGTCCTGCAACTGAATCTAGAACTCGACCACCGGTTTCCGGTCACGGGCTAGCGATTCGGGGGGATGATGGGTGACGTGAGCGTCGCGGACCACCATCCCAAGCGCGGGGAGCTACGCATCTATCTCGGTGCGGCTCCGGGTGTCGGTAAGACGTACGCGATGCTCGGTGAAGCACACCGGCGCCTGGAGCGTGGCACCGATCTGGTTGCCGCGGTGGTCGAGACCCATGGCCGCGCGAAAACCGCTCAGATGCTGGAAGGCATCGAGATCATCGCGCCGCGTTTTATCGAATACCGCGGCGGCAGCTTTCCCGAACTCGACGTGCCGGCCGTGCTGGCACGGCGTCCCCAGGTCGTTCTGGTCGACGAACTCGCCCACACCAATACACCGGGAAGCAAGAACAATAAGCGCTGGCAGGACGTCGAGGAGTTGCGCGACGCCGGGATCACCGTGATCTCCACGGTCAACATCCAGCATCTGGAAAGCCTCAACGATGTCGTCGCGCAGATCACCGGAATCGAACAGAAGGAGACGATCCCGGATTCGATTGTGCGAGAAGCGTCGCAGGTCGAACTCATCGACATCACGCCGGAGGCGCTGCGGCGCAGGCTCTCCCACGGCAACGTCTACGCCTCGGAGAAGGTCGACGCCGCGTTGTCGAACTACTTCCGACGCGGAAATCTCACCGCGCTGCGGGAATTGGCGTTGCTATGGCTGGCCGACCAGGTCGATACCGCACTGGCTAAATACCGCGCCGAGAACAAGATCACCGATATGTGGGAGGCGCGCGAGCGCGTCGTCGTCGCGATCACGGGTGGACCCGAGTCGGAAACTTTGGTACGCAGGGCATCCCGGATCGCGTCGAAATCCAGCGCCGAGCTGATGGTCGTACACGTGGTTCGCGGGGACGGGCTGGCCGGCCTGTCCGAGACTCGCATGGCCAAGATCCGCGACCTGGCGAGCAGCCTGGATGCTTCGGTGCACACCGTCGTCGGCGACGATGTACCCACGGCGCTACTGGATTTCGCCCGGGAGATGAACGCGACCCAACTGGTCATCGGGACATCCCGCCGATCGCGGTGGGCGCGGATATTCGAGGAGGGCATCGGCACCACCGTTGTCCAGCAGTCGGGCAAGATCGACGTGCACATCGTCACGCACGAGGAATCCAAACGCGGCTTTCGCCTGGCGTCGTTGGCGCCGCGCGACCGACGCATCGCGTCCTGGCTGGCCGCGGCCATCGTCCCGTCGGCCATCTGCGCGGTCACCGTGACGGTGCTCGACTCGTATCTGGACACCGGCGGGGAGAGTGCACTGTTCTTCGTCGGCGTGTTGCTAGTGGGCCTACTGGGAGGCGTTGCGCCGGCGGCTCTTTCGGCGGTGCTGTCCGGCCTGCTGCTGAACTACTACCTGATCACACCGCGGCACAGCTTCACGATCGCCGAACCGAACAACGCCATCACCGAACTGGTGCTGCTGCTGATCGCCGTCGCGGTCGCGGTGGTGGTCGACTTCGCCGCCAAGCGGGCCCGGGAAGCCCGGCTGGCCTCGCACGAGGCCGAATTGCTCACGCTGTTCGCCGGTTCGGTACTGCGCGGCGCCGACCTCGAAACGCTGCTCGAGCGGGTGCGCGAGACGTATTCGCAGCGCGCCGTCAGCATGCTGCGCGAGCCCGGCGACGAGGAACGGGCTAACGGCAAAAAGGCCCACATCATCGCCTGCGTCGGCAAAGATCCTTGCGTGACCGTCGATTCCGCCGACACCGCGATCGAGGTCGGTGACGACGAGTTCTGGATGCTGATGGCGGGGCGCAAGCTTTCCGCTCGCGATCGCCGGGTGTTGACCGCGGTGGCCAAGCAAGCGGCGGGTCTTGTCCGCCAGGGCGAGCTGGCGGAGGAGGCCAGTCGCACCGAGGCCATCGTGCGCGCCGACGAGCTGCGCCGCTCGCTGCTTTCAGCGGTCAGCCATGACCTGCGCACACCGTTGGCCGCGGCCAAGGTCGCGGCGTCGAGTTTGCGTGCCGAGGATGTCGCGTTCTCCCCCGAGGACACGGCCGAACTGCTGGCCACGATCGAGGAGTCGATCGACCAGCTCACCGCATTGGTGGGCAATCTACTCGATTCGTCGCGGCTGGCCGCCGGCGTGGTTCGCCCGGACTTGCGCCAGGTGTATCTGGAGGAAGCGGTACAACGCGCACTGGTCAGTATTGGCAAGGGCGCCACCGGCTTCTACCGATCGGCGATCGACCGCGTCAAGGTCGACGTGGGTGCCGCCGTCGCAATGGCCGATCCCGGGCTGTTGGAACGGGTGCTGGCCAACCTGATCGACAATGCGCTGCGCTACGCGCCCAACTGCGTGGTCAGGGTCAACGCGGGGCGGGTCGGCGATCGGGTCCTGATCAACGTCATCGACGAAGGCCCCGGCATCCCGCACGGCGGCGAGGATCAGCTCTTCGAGCCGTTTCAGCGGCTCGGCGATCACGACAACAGCACCGGCGTCGGACTGGGGATGTCGGTGGCCCGCGGCTTCGTCGAAGCCATGGGCGGCAACGTCCAGGCCGGCGATACTCCCGGGGGTGGCCTCACCGTCGTCGTAGACTTGGCGGCACCGCCGCAACCGATTGGTGTCCAATGACCCGCGCCGGCGACGATGCAGAGCGCAGCGATGAGGAGGAGCGGCGCCCATGACGCGAGTCTTGGTGATCGACGACGAGCCGCACATCCTGCGCGCGCTGCGCATCAACTTGTCGGTGCGCGGCTACGAGGTCGTGACCGCGGCAACCGGTGCCGGCGCCCTGCGCGCCGCGGCCGAGCACAAACCCGACGTGGTGATCCTCGATCTCGGTCTGCCCGACATCTCGGGTATCGAGGTACTCGCCGGTCTGCGGGGGTGGCTGACGGCGCCGGTGATCGTATTGTCCGCGCGCACCGATTCCTCCGACAAGGTCGAGGCACTGGACGCCGGGGCCGACGACTATGTGACGAAACCGTTTGGAATGGACGAGTTTCTGGCCCGGCTGCGCGCCGCGGTGCGCCGCAATGCCGCGGCCTCCGAGGTGGACGAGCCGGTGATCGAAACCGACGCATTCACCGTCGACCTGGCCGCCAAGAAGGTCACCAAGGGCGGCGCCGAGGTACACCTCACCCCGACCGAGTGGGGCATGCTCGAAGTGCTGGTGCGCAATCGCGGCAAGCTGGTCGGCCGCGAGGAATTGCTCAAAGAGGTGTGGGGGCCGGCGTATGCCACCGAAACTCATTACCTGCGTGTGTATCTCGCTCAGCTGCGGCGCAAACTCGAAGACGACCCGTCGCATCCCACACACCTGCTGACCGAATCGGGCATGGGCTACCGCTTCGAAGGCTGAGTGTCCAGCCACGGTGTCGAGTGTGCGTCAAGGGTTTTGAGTGCGCGCCCGCGGCGGGAATTCGGCCCAAATGTCGCCCGGGACGCACGCTCAAAGCGAACGCTTGGCGGGCCCGCGCGAACGGCGCTACGGCGCGATCGACAGCACGATGCCGTCGAGGATGTCGTGCTCGCTGACGGTCAGCTCGTCGATGCCGGCCCGGGCGCGCAATTCCCGCGCCAGCTCCTGCACCACGATCGCGCCGCCACCGATCACGTCGACCCGACCCTCGTGCATCGGGGGCAGCGCCGCGCGCTGGGCTCGCGTCATGCCGATCAGCCGCTCACACACCGCTAGCAATTCGTCCCCGGGCACCCGCGAAAGATGAATGGCCGCAGCATCATACGCACTCATGTGATGGGCCAGCGCCGACAGTGTGGTCATTGTGCCAGCCAGCCCCACCCAGGTCCGGGCTCCCTCGACGGGCACGGTCCGCAACGCGGGTTCGAGCCGTTCGCGTACGAACCGGCGCGCCGCGTCAACTTCCTGGACCGTCGGCGGGTCGGAGTGCAGGCAGCGTTCGGTCAGGCGCACGCAGCCGATGTCGGCCGAGTAGCTGGCCACTACCTCGTCGGCACCCAGCACAATCTCCGTGGAGCCGCCGCCCAGGTCGACGACGACGAAAGGCCCACGGGCACTGTCCAATTCGCCCACCGCGCCGCGAAAGGACAGCTCGGCCTCTTCGGCTCCGGTGATTACCTCGGCGACAGCGCCGGACAGCACGCCGCCCAGCACGCCGGCCGTCATCGCAAAGAAGTCGTCGCGGTTGCTCACGTCGCGGGCGGCCGAGGTGGCCACCATCCGGACCCGCTCGACGCGATGGGTTTTCATCAACTCCGCGTAGTCGACCAGCGCGACCCTGGCCCGCTCGATCGCCTCCGGCGCGAACTGGCCCGTGGCGTCCACGCCCTGGCCCAACCGGACGATCCGCGTCTCACGGTGCAGGTCGCGCAGCTTCCCATCGCCGACGTCGGCGATCAGCAATCGAATCGAGTTGGTGCCGCAGTCGACACCGGCCGCTCTCAACGCCACAACTCACCATCCAGTACCCCGGCCATCGCCGGCTCGCCGGCCAGCAGCGCCACCGCCTCGTCCCCGAAGGGATTGACTCCGGGCCCCTTGGCCAGCGAGTGGGCGATCAGCACATGGAGGCATTTGACCCGGTCCGGCATGCCGCCGCCCGAGAACGCGGTCCCGAGCGGTTCGATCGCATCGCGCTCGGCCAGATAAGACTCGTGCGCGCGCCGATAGGCGGCGGCCACGTCGGCGTCAGTGCTCAGCCGCTCGGTCATCTCCCGCATCAGCCCCGTCGTCTCCAGCCGGCTGGCGGCCGCGGTCAAAAGCGGATGCGTCAGGTAGTACAGCGTCGGAAAGGGCGTTCCGTCAGGAAGTTTCGGTGCGGTCTTCACCACGCCGGGCTCGCCGTTGGGGCATCGGTAGGCGATCTCCAGCACACCGCGGGGCTCGCGTCCGAGCTGGCGTGCCACCGCTTCCAGGTCGGCACGATCAACCACCGGGCGTCGTGGGCTTCGGTGATTCCGGCGGGGCGGGCTGCCCGGGTTCGGCCGGCGGCGGAGCCGGGGCGTCGGCCGGTGGCAGGTGCGGGGCATCGGCGATGGTGTGCCACAGCGAGGAGTACCACGGCGCGTTGTTCGCCGGCTTCGCCGCCTCGGCGCCCGGTTGCGGCGACGCCGCCGCGGCCGCCGGCAGCTGGACCTGGAACGGCGTATCCCCCGGCATCACGAATCCCAGCCGTTCGCGAGCCTGTGCCGCAATGTAAGCCGGGTCGGCGAGCTTGACCTTCTTCTGCTCGAGCTCGGCGATCTGGCGGCGCAGCGCGGCCTCGCTGGCCGTCAGCTGTGCCATCTCGGTGCGCTGCGCGAAGTACGTACGCACCGGGCCCGCGATCGTCAACGTCAGCACGCAGACCACCGCGGCCAGCACGGCCGCGCGCCGCGCGGTGAAGCCCAGCCGTTGATCCGACCGCTGCTCGACGGACTCGGCGATCTGGCGCTTGATGGGTTCGACGATGTGCTCGGCGGTCGTCCGGGCCGCCGCGGCGTTCTGCGCGAGTTTCGACGTGCGCGACGACGGCTTGGACGACGGCTTGGCGGCCCGACCCCGCCGGACCGAACCGCCGGCCTTCCCCGGGCGCGATGCCGGGGAGCGGCGTTTCGGATCTGGCCGTTTGGCGTCGGGCATCGAAACCTAGCGTTTCCCGTTGACTGTCAAGCTATTTCACATCCAGTGCGTAGCGCGGGAAGGCCAGATCACCGGCGTAGCGGGCCGCGTCGCCCAGGGCTTCCTCGATGCGCAACAGCTGGTTGTATTTGGCGACCCGCTCGCTGCGGGCGGGCGCACCGGTCTTGATCTGCCCGCTGCCGACCGCAACCGCGAGGTCGGCGATCGTGGTGTCTTCGGTCTCGCCGCTGCGGTGACTCATCATCGTGCGGTAGCCGCTGTGGTGCGCCAACGCGACGGCGTCCAGCGTCTCGGTCAGCGTGCCGATCTGGTTCACCTTGACCAGCAGCGCGTTGGCGGCGCCGCGTTCGATGCCTTCTTCAAGCCGCTCCGGGTTGGTGACGAACAGGTCGTCGCCGACGATCTGGACGCGATCGCCGATGGCCGTCGTCAACGCCACCCAACCGTCCCAGTCGTCCTCGGACAGCGGATCTTCGATCGAGACCAGCGGGTAGGAGTCCAGCAGACCCGCGTAGAACTCCGACATCTGCTCGGCGCTGCGAGTTTCCTTCTCGAAGCTGTAACCCGTTCCGTCGGTGAAGAATTCGGTCGCGGCCACATCCAGTGCCAGGGCGACGTCGGTGCCCGGCTTGAGGCCGGTCGCGTCGATCGCCGACAGGATCAGGTCGAGCGCTGCCTTGGTGCCGGCCACGTCGGGCGCGAAACCGCCCTCGTCGCCCAGCCCGGTCGAGAGGCCCTGCTTCTTGAGCACCGACTTCAGCGAGTGGTAGACCTCGGCACCCCAGCGCAGCGCCTCCTTGAAGCTCGGCGCGCCGATCGGCGCGACCATGAACTCCTGGACGTCGACCCCGGCGTCGGCGTGGGCGCCACCATTGAGGATGTTCAGCATCGGCACCGGCAGGATGTGCGCGTTCGGGCCGCCGAGATAGCGAAACAGGGGCAGCTCGGCCGAATCGGCGGCCGCCTTGGCGACGGCCAGCGACACACCCAGGATCGCGTTGGCGCCCAGCCGCGACTTGTCCGGGGTGCCGTCGAGGTCCACCAGCGCCTGGTCGACCAGTCGCTGGTCGTCGGCGGCCAGGCCGATCACGGCCGGGCCAATCTCGTCGAGTACGGCCTGCACCGCCTTGTCCACGCCCTTGCCGCCGTAGCGATCGCCGCCGTCGCGCAGCTCGACGGCCTCGTGCTCCCCCGTCGACGCGCCGGATGGCACCGCCGCCCGGGCGAAGGTTCCGTCGATCAGGGCTATCTCGACCTCGACGGTCGGGTTACCTCGGGAATCGAGGATCTCGCGGGCCCCGACCTGCTCGATAATCGGCACTAGGATCTCCTTGCCTGAACGTGTTTAGTGTGCGGATGCTTGCCCCGGCCGGCCTTTAGCGTAAAGCCTGGCTCAGCGATTCATCCTGCTACAGCGGGTGACCCGCCGCATACGCGGTGGCCCAGTCGCGGACGGCGCGCGCATAGACACCGGAGTTGTTGTAGGCCCGCAGCGCGGTGACCCATCCCCGGGCCGTCGCGAGATCCTTTCCACGCCAACACAAGTAACCCGCCGCCGCCAGCGCCGCGTCGTCGATGTTGTCGGGGCTGAGGCGGCCGTCGTTGTGGGCGTCGACCCCGTACAACCGCCAGGTCTCGGGAATGAACTGCATCGGGCCCATCGCGCGGGCTATCGCGGGCTGACTGTCGGTGGCGTCCTGCGCGGCGTCGACAATGCGCAGGTTGCCCCCGCTGCCGTCGAGCTGCACACCCCGGATGGGCGGGTTCACATCCCCGTTCGGCGACAGCGTCGCGCCCCGGTAGGTGCCGTGATGGCTCTCGACCTGCCCGATGCCCGCTAGGGTGGTCCACGCGATATGGCACTTCGGGTTTTCCACCTCGGCGACCCGGGCGGCATAGGCGTAGGCCTCCAGCGCGATAACCGGGATCTCCAAGGCCGCGGCGCGGGGCAGCGCCCAGGCCCGCAACTGGTCGGCGGGCCGGCCGCTGGCGTGAGTGTTCACCGGGGGCACGGGATCCCCGAACGGCGGCGGCACGCCGGCGGGGATGAAGAGGCTCAGTTGCCAGGTACAGCTGGAGGCCATCAGCATCGCGGTCGCGCCAATCACGGCGGCCGCCCGCAACCAACGCCTCGGCGACACCACGTTCCCCTTAACTTCCCCTACACAAACGTCACCCACTGATTATCGTCCCATGACCTTTCGCCGTGACCAGCTACGTCGCGCCGGCAGAACCCGGTTTCGGCCGATTTGTCGCTTAGCTGCCGCCTGCCGTGGCTAGCAAAACGCAAACGATGCCGAGCACTCGGAACCACCAACTGACAAGCCAGATTACCCGTCATGACCGCGCAAAATGGCAAACATCGTGACGATCGCTGATAAGCAATTCCGCGACCGCGATCTAAATCGGCATCAGCCTCGGTCTCGGCTGCGCTTGGCGCCTTTGCCGGACTTCTTGGACTCCTTGCCGGACTCGCCGTCGGTCTCGTCGCTGCCGTCGTCCTTGGCTTCGTCTTCGTCATCGTCGGACTCGTCTTCGTCGTCGTAGTCATCGGGCTCGTCGAGGTCGACGTCGGGTGCCGCGTCAGATGGCCAGTGCTCGCGCCACTCGTCCTCGGTGACCTCGCCCAGCGGAGCCACGTCGAACTCCTCGGGCACGCTGTCGCCGCGGCGCGTGGCCGCGATCGAGCGCTCCACCGCGCGGACCGTGTCCACGAACTCCAAAACCGCTGTGCGCAGAAAGCTTTCCGCGTCGACGTCGCTGCGCACCGTGACCGAGGTGATCTCGGCGGGAATCAGGTCGGCGGGCAAACCGGCGGCGTGCGCGCGCTGCAGCACCTTCTGCGCGAGCGCCAACGACGGCTGACCGGTATGGACGTCGTCCATCACCGAATTGCGGGGTTTTTCGGCGGCCTTACGCTCTTCCCATTGGGCCAGTTGCTCTTCGAGTGAAATCGATTGGCCCGCAAGCACTCCCGGCACGCGGTTGCCAAGCTTGCGCATCAGCGTGGCCGCGACGTCGTCGATGTCGAACGGGAACTGCCGGGCCTCCTCGGCGATGCGGGCGTGGAAAAGCACCTGCAGCAACACATCACCCAGCTCTTCGCACAGCTGGGCGGCATTGCCGCTGCGGACGGCGTCGAGCAACTCGTAGGTCTCCTCGAGCAGGAACCGGCGGAGCGAGTCGTGGGTTTGCTCGCTTTCCCATGGTCCCGCGGTGCGCAGTTTGTCCATCATCGCCACGGCGTCGACCAGCCGCTCACCGCGCGGCGTGTCCGGCGCCGAGATCAACCGGGCGCCCGCGGCAAGCCGCGCGGTCACCGCGGGATGGTCGGGGTCCGACGACAGCAACACCGGCGCGTCATCCCCGGTGTCCACCGGACGCGCCGACGACAACGACCAGGGCACCGCGACGGGCATCTCCTCGGTGTATTGGATCTCACCGGTGAGGTACTCGATCGCTTGCAGAGGCACCAGCGATGGACGGCGGGGGTCGAACAAGACGACGATCATGGCGCTTGTCGCTCCTCCCTCGTCATCGCCGAACCCGATGGTCCGACCGTTCAGCCGGCCGACTTGCGGCCCGCATCGTCGTCGCGTGGCGGTGACGAACTCGTTATACCAATTTCTTGCTGCGGCTTTCCTTGCAGGGCCGTCACCAAGTTGGCCACCATCTGCACCAACTCGACGTCGCGCAGCCGCGGCGCGCCTAGCCCACCCGAGGAGCCGCCGGCTCGCGGTATCGGAACCTGCACCGTGGACGTGGTGGCGCGGTAGCTAGCGGCCGGATACATCCGCTTGAGCCGCACCTGCGCAGAATCTAACAGCGTGATCGGCGACAGTCGCACCGTCGCCGCGGATGGGGCCGATACCTCGGTGATGCCGGAGGCGCGGCACAGCAGCCGCAATCGCGCCACGGCAACCAGCCGCTGGGCCGGTTCGGGCAGTGCCCCGTAGCGGTCGGTGAGCTCCTCCACGACGGCATCGACGGCCGCGTCGTCGGATGCGGCGGCCAGCCGCCGATAGCCCTCCAGCCGCAGCCGATCACTGGCGATGTAATCCGGCGGCAGGTGAGCGTCCACCGGTAAGTCGAGCCGCACGTCCTTGGGTTCTTCGGGGGCGAGCACCGTGTCACCGTCGGCGGCCGCCTTGTACGCCTCGACAGCCTCGCCCACCAGCCGCACGTACAGGTCGAAGCCCACCCCGGCGACGTGCCCGGACTGCTCGACGCCCAGCACGTTGCCGGCGCCCCGAATCTCGAGGTCCTTGAGCGCGACCGCCATGCCGGCACCCAGCTCGTTGTTCTGCGCGATGGTCGCCAGCCGGTCGTAGGCCGTCTCGGTCAGCGGTACCTGCGGCGGATAGAGGAAGTAGGCGTAGCCGCGTTCACGGCTGCGGCCGACCCGGCCCCGCAGCTGGTGCAGCTGCGACAGCCCGAAGGTGTCGGCCCGCTCGACGATCAGCGTGTTGGCGTTGGAGATGTCCAGGCCGGTCTCCACGATCGTGGTGCACACCAGGACGTCGTACTCGCGATTCCAGAACCCCTCGACGGTGCGTTCCAGCAGGTCCTCGGGCATCTGACCGTGCGCGACGACGACGCGCGCCTCGGGCACCAGCTCGCGCACCCGCGCGGCGGTGGCGTCGATCGAGCTGACCCGGTTGTGCACGTAGAAGGCCTGCCCGTCGCGCAGCAGCTCGCGGCGCAGCGCGGCGGCGATCTGTTTTTCCTCCTGCGGGCCGACGTAGGTCAGCACCGGGTAGCGCTCTTCGGGCGGCGTCAGGATCGTCGACATCTCACGGATCCCGGCCAGGCTCATCTCCAGGGTGCGCGGGATCGGGGTGGCGCTCATCGTCAGGACGTCGACGTGGGTGCGTAGCGACTTGATGTGCTCCTTGTGCTCGACGCCGAAGCGCTGCTCCTCGTCGACCACGACCAGGCCCAGGTCCTTCCACCGCACCCCGGTCTGCAGCAGGCGGTGGGTGCCGATCACGACGTCGACCGACCCGTCGGCCAGGCCGTCGATCACCGTGCGGGATTCGCTGGCGTCGGTGAACCGCGACAACCCCTTGACGGTCACCGGGAAGCCGGCCATCCGATCGGTGAACGTCTGCAGGTGCTGGTCGGCCAGCAGCGTGGTCGGCACCAGCACCGCGACCTGCTTGCCGTCCTGCACGGCCTTGAACGCCGCGCGCACCGCGATCTCGGTCTTGCCGTAGCCGACGTCGCCGCAGATCACCCGGTCCATCGGGATCGGCTTTTCCATGTCGGACTTGACCTCGGTGATCGCGGTCAGCTGGTCGACGGTCTCGGTGAAGCCGAACGCGTCCTCCATCTCGGCCTGCCACGGGGTGTCCGGCGCGAACGCGTGCCCGGGGCTGGCCTGCCGCTTGGCGTACAGCGACACCAGCTCGCCGGCGATCTCGCGCACCGCCCGGCGGGCCTTGGTCTTGGTGTTGGTCCAGTCGCTGCCGCCCAGCTTGCTCAGCGCCGGCGCCTGCCCGCCGACATATCTGGAGAGCTGGTCCAGCGAGTCCATCGGAACGTAGAGCTTGTCGGCCGCCTGCCCCCGCTTGCTGGACGCGTATTCCAGCACCAGGTACTCGCGCCGGGCGCCGCCGACGGTGCGTTCGACCATTTCTACGAACCGCCCGATGCCGTGCTGGTCGTGCACCACCAGGTCGCCGGCGGCCAGAGCCAGCGGGTCGACGGTGTTGCGCCGCTTGGCGGCCAACCGCTTGCCTTCCGGGGAGGTGGCCCGGTTACCGGTCAGGTCGGTCTCGGTGATCACCACCAGGTTGGCGGGATCGCCCGGCACTATCAGGCCGTCGTGCAGCGGCCCCTTGAGCACCCCGACCACACCAGCCTTGGGCGCGGCGCCGCACTCGAGCATTGCGGCGGGGGTGTCGGACTCGGCCAGCCGCTCCACCACGCGATGGGCGGTACCGGTTCCGGGCGCGACAACCACTGCGTAGCCGCCGGTCAGGACGTGTGCGCGCAGCATCGCGAAGATGCTCTCGATGTCGTGCTGATGGCCACGCGCCGACGGAGCCGCCCGCACGTCCAGCTCGACGGCCGCCTCGTCGGACAGCTGGCTCAGCGTCCACCACGGGTGACCGGCGGCGGCCGCCGCGGCCGCGACGTCGTCCAGCTCGGCGAAGCCCGAACCGCCCAGCTGTTCCACATCGACCGGCGCGTCCGTGCCCATCGCCGCGACCGACCAGGACGCCTCGAGGAATTCGCGGCCAGTCTTGATCAGGTCCGCAGCGCGGCTGCGCACCTTCTCCGGGTCGCACAGCAATACCGGTGTGCCCTCGGCCAGCTGATCGGTCAGCAGCGCGTGATCGTCGGGCCGTAGGACGGGAAGCAGCGCTTCCATCCCGTCGACCGGGATGCCTTCGGCCAGCTTGGCCAGCATGTCGGAGACGCTGCCGGTGATCGCCCCCTCGGTCACCGGGTGGCGCGCGAGCAAGTCGGCGGCCCGTGCCCGCACGTCGTCGGTCAGCAGCAGCTCGCGGCATGCGACCGCGACGAGCGTGTCGACCTCGATCTCGGGGATGGAACGCTGATCGGCGACCGCGAACATCCGCATCTCGCTGACCTCGTCGCCCCAGAACTCGACGCGCACCGGGTGTTCGGCGGTGGGCGCGAAGATGTCGAGAATGCCGCCCCGGACCGCGAATTCGCCGCGCCGGCCGACCATGTCGACGCGGGTGTAGGCCAGTTCGACCAGCCGGGCGATCACCGCCTCGAACTCGACTTCCGCACCGACGCTCAACGTGACCGGCTCCAGCAGGCCCAGCTGCGGCGTCATCGGCTGCAACAGCGAACGGGCCGCGGTCACCACCACCTGCAGCGGCGGACCGAGCCGTGCGTCGTCAGGGTGCGCCAGCCGGCGCAGCACCATCAACCGGGTGCCGACGGTGTCGACGCCCGGCGAGAGACGTTCGTGCGGCAACGTCTCCCAGGACGGGAAAACCGCCACCGCGTCGCCGAACACCCCGCGCAGTTCGGCGCTCAGGTCGTCGGCTTCGCGGCCGGTGGCGGTGACGACCAGCAGCGGACCCCGCCGCGCCAGCGCGCTGGCCACGAACACGCGCGCGCTGGCCGGGCCGACCAGGTTCAATTCGGCCGGCGCGGCGGCCGCGTCCGCGGCCAGCTGTTGGAAGGTGGGCGCCGTCAGCGCTAATTCAACGAGCCCCGCGATCGGGGTTCCTGGGCGAGCAGGCCCCGGTGCGGTCATGATGCACCCATTCTAGGTGCGCCTAACAACGTCAATATTGTGCCTGGGGCCGTCAAGGGATCGTAAGGATTGCGCCATCGCGCCCCGGCCGGGCGCACTGTGAAGTCATGGCATTGCTTGACATGCTGCCCTCGATCGGTCGGGCGGCGCCGCGTCGGCTCGATCCCGCGATCTGGCCTGCCACTACACATTCCGACGAGGAAGGCCGGCTCTGCATCGGCGACGTCCCGCTGTCGGACATCGCCGACGAGTTCCACACGCCCGCCTATGTGATCGACGAAACAGACTTCCGTTACCGGGCCCGTCGCTACCGCAAGGTGCTGCGCGACCCCGGAGTTTCTGAGATCGTCTACGCCGGAAAGTCTCTGCTGACCACGGCGGTGGCGCGCTGGGCCCGCGAAGAAGGCCTGGGTGTCGACGTCTGCTCGGCCGGTGAGCTGGCCGTCGCGTTGGCCGGCGGGGTGGACCCGACCCGGATCATCATGCACGGCAACGCGAAAACGCCCGACGAGTTGCAGCAGGCGGTTCAGGCCGGGGTCGGCCGTATCGTGCTGGACTCCTACATCGAGATCGCCTACCTGGCGGGATGCGCCCGTAAGAGCCAGCCGGTGCTGATCCGGGTGACCCCAGACATCGACATCCACGGGCACCGCGCGGTCACTACCGGCATCAGCGACCAGAAGTTCGGCTTCACCCTCGCGCAGGATCACGCCGCCGACGCGGTCAAGCGGGTGCTGGCGCACCCGATCCTCGATCTGGTCGGGCTGCACTGCCATATCGGTTCGCAGGTCACCGACCCCGCGCTGTACGGCGAGGCCATCCACCGGATGATCGCCGCGATGGCCGATATCCGTGCCCGGCACGGCGTCATCCTCACCGAGCTGAACATCGGCGGCGGCCACGCGATCCCGTATGTCCCGGGCGATCGCGAATTGGACATCGACGACCTGGCCGTCGTCATCGAAGACGCGCTGGACGAGGCCTGCGCCGCCGAGCATTTCCCGCGGCCGACCTTGGTGGTGGAACCCGGTCGCGCCATCAGCGGCCGGGCCGGCGTGACGCTGTATCGCGTCTGCTCGGTCAAGACACAGCCGGGTAGTCGCACCTTCGTCGCGGTCGACGGCGGCATGAGCGACAACCCGCGGGTGTCGTTGTACGGCGCCCAGTACACGGTCACGCTGGCCAATCGGCATTCGGTGGGGCTCAAGCAGCGGGTTACGGTCGCCGGCCGGCACTGTGAGGCGGGCGACGAGATCGCTCGCGATGTCGAGCTACCGATGGACCTGCATCCGGGCGACCTGCTGGCCGTGGCCTGCACCGGCTCGTATCACCACAGCATGGCGTCGAACTACAACATGGTGTGCCGGCCGCCGCTGGTGGCCGTCAAGGACGGTCGGGTCCGCCAATTGATTCGCCGGGAGACGGTCGCCGACCTGATGTCACGCGACTGCGGTTGAATTCGGCCTCGCGGGGCCACTCCGAATCGCCGAGCGTAAGCGCACTGCGAAAAATCGGCCCAAATATCGCAGTGGGCTTACGCTCGCGCAGCTCACTCGTCTTGCAGGCGGGGGTCGGACTCAAGATGTGTCAGGCCGTTCCACATCAGGTTGACCAGGTGCGCGGCGACGACTTCTTTCTTGGGCTCGCGGGTGTCGAGCCACCACTGCGCGGTCATCGACACCGAGCCCACCAACGCCTGGGCGTACAGCGGCGCCAAGTCCGAGTCCAGGCCGCGGCGGGCGAAGTCGCCGGCCAGGATCGAACTGACCTGGCTGACGGCGTCGTTGAGCAGGCTGGAATAGGTGCCGGCACTGATCGAGGCGGGCGAGTCGCGGATCATGATCCGGAAGCCGTCGGTGCGTTCCTCGACGTAGGTGAGCAGCGCCAGGGCGACGCGCTCGACGCGGACCCGGGACCGGTTGTTGGTCAGCGACGAGGTGATGCCGTCCAGCAGCGCCGACATCTCGCGGTCGACGACGACGGCGTACAGGCCCTCCTTGCCGCCGAAGTGCTCGTAGACGACCGGCTTGGACACGTTGGCGCGCTGCGCGATCTCCTCGATCGAGGTGCCCTCGTAGCCACGTTCGGCGAAAAGCGAGCGGGCGATGCCGATGAGTTGGTGTCGGCGCTCGGTGCCGGTCATCCGCGCGCGGGGAGCGCGTACTTCTTTATCCGGGGCGGCCACGTCAATCAGGGTATCGGTTTCCCCTGGTGAAATTGTCCGACTTTCCCGGGGGGCCGCCAATGGGTCTGACACCGCCCGGGTCGGATTGTCCGACTCCTCAGCAGACCGCAAGCGCTCCGCATCGTCGTCAGACTTGGGCTGGATTGTCCGACTCCTCAGCAGACCGCAAGCGCTCCGCATCGTCGTCAGACTAAAGTCTTGGTGGCGCGGTTGGCGTTAGCCGCCATCGGCCGTGATCTGCAGTCCGTCGTGGTGTAATCGGCAGCACCTCTGATTTTGGTTCAGATAGTTCAGGTTCGAGTCCTGGCGACGGAGCATCGGTTGCTTGTCTCACCGGGGGCACGGGTACGAGATTTTTGCCACCAGTGCAGGTGAATGACAGTCTTGACGACGTGGCGGCGCTGCGGCGGTCCGCCTTGCGTGGGACACAGCACGAGGAGAGTCGATGTCGTTTCGCGGTGACACTGCGGTCGTGGTGCTGGCGGCCGGGCCCGGCACCCGGATGCGCTCGGAGACCCCGAAGGTGCTGCACCGGCTGGCGGGCCGCAGCATGTTGGCACACTCGCTGCACGCGATCGCCAAGGTGGCGCCGCAGCGACTGGTCGTGGTGCTGGGCCACGAGCATCAGCGCATCGCGCCGATCGTCGCCGATCTCGCCGACACCCTCGGCCGTCCCATAGACGTCGCCCTGCAGGACCGTCCCCGCGGCACCGGCCACGCCGCGCTCTGCGGCCTGTCCGCGCTGCCGGAGGACTACGCCGGCGTCGTCGTGATCACCTCCGGCGATACCCCGCTGCTCGATTCCGACACCCTGGCAGACCTGATCGCGACCCACAACGCGATGTCGGCCGCCGCGACGGTGCTCACTACCACGCTGCCCGACCCGTTCGGCTACGGCCGCATCCTGCGCACCCAGGACGACCCCCAGCCAGGCCAAGTGATGGCGATCGTCGAGGAAGCCGACGCGAGCGCGTCGCAGCGCAAGATCGGCGAGGTCAACGCCGGCGTCTACGCCTTCGACGTCGCCGCCCTACGGTCGGCGCTGAGCCGGCTGAGCTCCAACAACGCCCAGCAAGAGCTCTACCTGACCGACGTCATCGCCATCCTGCGCGGCGACGGCCGGCCCGTGCACGCCCGGCACGTCGACGACAGCGCGCTGGTGGCCGGCGTGAACAACCGCGTCCAGCTCGCCGCGCTCGGCGCCGAACTCAACCGCCGCATCGTCGCCGCCCACCAGATGGCCGGGGTAACGGTGATCGATCCGGCCACCACCTGGATCGACGTCGACGTCACGATCGGGTGCGACACGGTCGTCCATCCCGGGACCCAGCTGCTCGGCCACACCCAGATCGGGGGCGGCTGTGTCGTCGGCCCGGACACCACGCTGACCGACGTCACGGTCGGCGACGGCGCATCGGTGGTCCGGACGCACGGGGATTCCGCGGCGATCGGCAGCGGCGCCACCGTCGGCCCATTTACCTTCCTGCGGCCTGGCACGGTGCTGGGCGCCGACGGCAAGCTCGGTGCCTTCGTCGAGGTGAAGAACGCCAACATCGGGACGGGTACCAAGGTGCCACACCTGACCTATGTCGGCGACGCCGACATCGGCGAGCACAGCAACATCGGGGCGTCCAGCGTGTTCGTCAACTACGACGGCGCGACGAAGCGGCGCACGACGGTCGGCTCGCACGTCCGCACCGGCTCAGACACGATGTTCGTCGCGCCGGTGACCGTCGGTGATGGCGCGTACACCGGGGCGGGCACGGTGCTGCGTGAGGATGTGCCGCCCGGTGCGCTGGCGGTTTCGGCGGGCCCGCAACGCAACATCGAGAACTGGGTGCAACGCAAACGTCCAGGCAGCGCCGCCGCGGAAGCCGCGGACAAGGCGGCCCAGCAATCGGCGACGGCCCCCGGCCCGCCCGAATCCGAATAGACACCATGAATTCGATGTCTGGTAACCCGGCAATCGTTCCGTACGATTCGCTACGTACGATGGGCATTTCCAATTTTGATCCCGATACGGCGGGGGCAGCACGGTGAGCCACGACTGGACCGATAATCGCAAAAATCTGATGCTGTTCTCCGGCCGGGCGCACCCCGAGCTGGCCGAGCAGGTCGCCAAGGAACTCGACGTCCACGTCACCGCGCAGACGGCGCGGGAGTTCGCCAACGGCGAGATCTTCGTGCGCTTCGACGAGTCGGTGCGCGGGTGCGACGCCTTCGTCCTGCAGTCCTGCCCGGACCCGGTGAACAACTGGCTGATGGAAGCGCTGATCATGATCGATGCGCTCAAGCGCGGCAGCGCCAAGCGGATCACCGCCGTGATGCCGTTCTATCCCTACGCCCGCCAGGACAAGAAGCATCGCGGCCGCGAGCCGATCTCGGCCCGGCTGGTCGCCGACCTGCTCAAGACCGCGGGGGCCGACCGGATCGTGACCGTCGACCTGCACACCGACCAGATCCAGGGTTTCTTCGACGGGCCGGTCGACCACATGCGCGGCCAGACCCTGCTGACCACCTACATCAAGGACAACTATCCCGACGGCAACATGGTCGTGGTCTCCCCCGACTCCGGGCGGGTGCGCATCGCCGAGAAGTGGGCCGACTCGCTCGGCGGCGTTCCGCTGGCCTTCATTCACAAGACCCGGGATCCGCGGGTGCCCAACCAGGTGGTCTCCAACCGCGTTGTCGGTGAAGTCGAGGGCCGCACCTGCGTGCTGATCGACGACATGATCGACACCGGTGGCACCATCGCCGGCGCCGTAAAGCTTTTGCTGCAGGACGGCGCGACCGACGTGATCGTCGCGGCCACCCACGGTGTGCTGTCGGATCCGGCCGCCGACCGGCTGGCCTCCTGCGGCGCCCGGGAGGTTATTGTCACGAACACGCTGCCGCTCGGCGAGGACAAGCGTTTTCCTCAGCTGACGATGTTGTCGATCGCGCCGTTGCTGGCGAGCACCATTCGCGCTGTCTTCGAAAATGGTTCGGTCACAGGGCTTTTCGACGGAGACGCTTAGATGGCCGAAGCTGTCATCTATCACAACCCCAAATGCAGTACTTCCCGCAAGACCTTGGATTTGTTGCGGGACAACGGTTTAGAACCCACCGTCGTCCAGTACCTGAAGACTCCCCCGTCGCGCGCCGAACTGGTGAAGATGATCCGCGACGCGGGCATCGATGTGCGGACCGCGGTGCGCAAACGTGAATCACTGTACACCGAACTGGGACTGGCCGACGCAACAGACGATCAACTGCTCGACGCGATGGCAGAGCATCCGATCCTGATCGAGCGCCCATTTGTCGTGACCGCGAAGGGCACCCGGCTGGCCCGTCCGATCGACGCGGTCCACGAGATTCTGTGAGACGGCTTCCAGCCGCTGTCGCGATCGCCGCGCTGACGGTGTGCGCGGTTGCTTGCGGGCCGAAAGCTCCTGACTACTCGACGGTTTGGACGACGAGTTCGACGGCAACGACCACCGCCACCGTCGAGCAGCCGGTCCCCCTGTCGCAGTATCTGAACAGCATCGGCGTGACGGGTAAGCAGGTAGCGCCGAGTGCCCTAACCGATTTGAAGGTGTCGATACCGACGCCGCCGGGCTGGTCACCGTTCACCGATCCGCATATCGCGCCCGAGACGGTGATCCTGGCCAAGGACAAGAAGTATCCGACCGCGCGGCTCGTGGTGTTCGCCCTGAACGGGGACTTCGACCCCGCGCAGGTCATCAAGCACGGCAACGACGACGCCCAATTGTTCGAGAACTTCAAGCAATTGGACTCCTCGATGGCGCCCTACAACGGGTTCCCCTCGGCGATGATCCAGGGCAGCTACAACGGCGAGAACGGCACCCGGCTGCACAGCTGGAACCGGATCGTGCTGCCTACCGGGTCGCCGCCGGCCAAGCAGCGCTACTTCGTGCAGCTGACCATCACCGGTTTGGCCGATCAGGCCGCCGCGCAGTCGACCGATGTCGACACGATCATCCACGGATTCGTCGTCGCCGCGAAGTGATCGGTCGCGGCACCTCGCCTCGCCGAGATTGCCGTCATGGTCGTGATCGCGGAGGTGGATTCAAGGTTTGGTTGCAACAGTTGTGTCTGTCGGGGTGGACAGTAGCTTGTTGAGGCGGTTGGTGGGGTTGTCCCAGTTGAAGCGTTTTCGGGGTCGTCCGTTGAGTTCGTCGGCGACGTAGGCGAGGTGTTCGGCGTCGTGCACCGAAAGGTCGGTGCCCTTTGGAAAGTATTGCCGTAGTAGGCCGTTGGTGTTCTCATTGCTACCGCGCTGCCAGGGTGAGTGGGGATCGCAGAAGTAAACCTCGATGCCGGTGTCGATGCTGATGCGGGCGTGGTGGGCCATTTCGTGGCGTTGGTCCCAGGTCACGGTGCGGCGCAAGGTGGCGGGCAGGTCTTTGACCGCGGCGATCATGGCCTCGGCGACGGCCTCGGCGCTACGGGTATGGGGTAGGTGCAGCAGTCGGACATATCCGGTGGAACGTTCAACCAGCGTGCCGATTTGAGAGGCCTGGTCCTTGCCGATGATCAGGTCTCCTTCCCAATGGCCTGGCACGGCGCGGTCGTTAGCTTCGGCGGGCCGCTCACTGATGTTGACCATGCCTTGGATACGGCCGCGGCCGTCACCGGCGCGGGCCCGTCGGCGCGGTTTACGCAACGCGCGCCCGGTGCGCAGGCATGTCCTCAGTTCCCGGCGCAGTTCTCCGCGCCCTTGCACGTAAAGCGCCTGGTAGATGGTTTCGTGGGACACCTGCATCTCCGGGCGGTCAGGATAGGTCGCGGTCAATACCCCGGCGATCTGTTCGGGGCTGTACTTGTTGACCAACAACGCTTGCACCTCGGCCCGCAATTGCTCACAGCGGCCCAACTTGCCGGTCTTGGGTCGACGCGCCCGTTGCTCGCTGCGCCGCTGAGCGATGCGCGCCGAGTAGCCCGACTTCGCGTCCCAACCGGCCCGGCGGGCCCCGAACCGATACCGGGCGCGATAACGGCCCACATGCCCTCGCATGACACCGTTGTGGGCAATCTCGCGCATGATCGTCGACGGCGCCCGGCCCAACCGGCGCGCCATCGAACGGATCGACTCACCGTGCGCGGTGCCGATCATGATCTGTTCACGCTCATCCGCCGACAGCCGCGGCCGTCGCTGTCCTTGAGGCTTTGACCATCGTGGATTCACACCACCAAACCTGCGAAACCACTTGCTACCGCACGTCGCCGACACGCCGACCGCCACCCCGGCATCCTCCGAGGACCATCCCGCAGCGATCAAATCCCAATACCGCCGCTGCACCACCAACAACTGAGGCTGACCCGTCATCAACACCCCTAACTACGAAGTGTTGCAACCACCCCTTGAACTCAAGGGAGGAATCGCAGCCATAGCGGCAATCTCGGCGCGGATAGTCAGCCGTGCCGGACGGCCTCCTGGACCAGCTGAACGCGTGAGGTCAGCCCGAGCTTCGCGTAGACGTGCGTGAGGTGGGACTGCACGGTACGCGGTGAGATGAACAGCCGGTCGCCACTCTCCTTGTTGCCCAGTCCTTCTGCGACCAGGCGCACGACGTCCTGCTCCATCGGGGTGAGCGATCCCCAGCCGCTGGCGGACCGCTTGCGCTGGCCTCGCCCGCGTTGCGCGTAGGCGATCGCCTCCTCGGTCGACAATGCGGCGCCCTCGGCCCAGGCCGCGTCAAAGTTCTTCTGCGCCAGAGCTTCTCGAACCTTGATCACCGCGGCATCGCTGCCTGCTTTATACATCGGGATACGAACGGCACCGGTGCGGCACCGAATACCAGATGCCGCGCCGAGTAGGCGCGCCGCGTAAGCGTTGTTGTCCTCGTCGACCGCCAGGCGGGCCAGGCATTCCAACGTGTCGGGAACCCGGAAACACGCCTGTGTGCCAGATGCGACCGTCAATGCCTCATGAGCATCACGTTCGGCCTGTTCGGAATCACCTTGTGCTAGTGCGACAAAGGCACGCACCGTCAGCGCAACCCCTCGCTGCGCGCCCGGAACTACCGCGACGGAGTCGTCGACCCAACGACGAGCAGCGACCAGATCTCCTTCTGCCAATGCGATTTCGGCGACGGGATTGAACCCCCGCAGGAAGACCTCCCGGATGGGAACGGTTTGGCGCCGGCTTTCCTCGGATGCCTGCCTGGCCGCCGCGGTGTCGCCGGCCGCCAGCGCCGCGTTGGCCGTCGCGGCATATACCGCATCGCCGTAATAGCCGCCCAACGCCTCGGCGGCCGTAAGCGCTGCCCGCGCCGCCAGGCCAGCGGGACCAGCGTCCCCCTTGAAGGCGAGCACGTTCGCATGAACCACCTGCGCGAAAACCGTCATGGTGAGGTCGCCGCTTTCCTCGGCCTCCGCGATGAGGCACCGCATGACCTCGTCGGCGCCGGCCAGATCTCCCAACAACCCCAACGCCGTGCCCAGCCAGACGCGGCAACCGCACGACATGAAGCGATCGCCGAGCGCGTCGGCCAGATCTCGTCCCTCCTCGCCCGCCACGCGGGCCTGAACCGGCTCGCCCGCGTAGGCGCCCAACATCGCCTGATAGCTGTAGATTTCGCACAAAGTCCACCGATCGCCGCGGGCGCGAACCAAGTCGATCGCCTCGGCGAGGCTGGATTGGCCCATCTCGGCGCCGTAGGCCCCGAGCATTCCGCATGCGATAAGGGTGTGGACAAGCAGTCCCGGGTCGTCCAGCTGACGGGCGAGAGCCAGCGCCTCCCCCGCCCGAGGGAGGTCGGTGGATGTCACCGACCACACCGCCAGGGTGGCGTGCTCGGCGACGGCACGCACCCATACCTCGGGGGCGACGCGAGCACGGTCCAGGTCGTCCAGTACGGCGCCCAACCCGGCCGCCGCCTCTCGAGAGCGACCGCTGCGCAGCCAGAATCGGCGCAAGTCGAACACCAGCCGTAGCGCCGCCTCCGGATCGGAGCGCTCACGGCTCCATGCAAAGGCGGCGCGCAAATTCTCCATTTCGGTGTCGGCCCAATCGATCAAAGGCTCGTCGTCCGGGCGACCACGCGCGGCCAGGTGCGTCGCGGTGGCGGCGTAATAGTCGCGGTGCCGGGTTCGCGCGTCGTCTGCCTCACCCGACTCCATCAGCTTTTCCTGAGCATATTGACGTACCGTCTCCAACAGCCGGTAACGCATTCCGGCCCCGGTGTCCTCGGCCACCACCAATGATTTGTCGACCAAAAGACCGAGTTGGTCCAGCAATTGGTAGCTCTCGACGTCGCTGCTGGCGCCGACGGCCTGAGCCGCGTCCAGGTCGAACCCGCCGACAAATGCCGCCAGCCGCCGGAACAACACCTGCTCGGGTTCGGTGAGCAGCGCGTGCGACCAGTCCACCGACGTGCGGGCACCGCCGGTCAACAAGCGGAACCGGTCGTGGAGACTGTCCACGATCTGGGGCAGCGACAGCGCCCGAATCCGTGCCGCGGCAAGCTCGATCGCCAATGGCATTCCGTCGAGACGCTCGCAGATCTCACGCACCTGCGCGGTATTGGTCTCCGTCACAACGAAATTCGGGCGAGCGCGCCGCGCGCGGTCGGCGAACAATTCGATCGCCTGGTCGGCAAGCGGCAGCGACGGCACCCGCCAGCTGAGCTCGCCGGGCACACCCAGCGGCTCGCGGCTGGTGGCCAGAATCGTCAATTGCGGGCAGGCGGCCAGTAACTCGACCACCAAAGCGCCGCACGCGTCGAGTAGGTGCTCACAGTTGTCCAGCAACAGCAGCATCTTCTTGTCGCCGTAGAACCGCACCAGCAACTCCATAGTCGACCGGCCCGGCTGATCCGGGAGCCCCAGGGTGCGCGCCACGCTCACCGGCGCGACCGCGGGATTGGTGATTGGCGCCAGGTCGACGTACCAGAGGCCATCTACGAACTCAGAAGTCAGTTGCGCGGCGACCTCGATCGCCAGTCGGGTCTTGCCCGCGCCCCCGGCGCCGGTCAACGTCACCAACCGGTTGTCCGCCATCAGCCCCCGCAGCTCTGCCATTTCGGCTTGCCGCCCAATGAAATTCGTCAGCTGTGCCGGGAGGTTGTGCGACGCAACGGCGGTACGCACCCGCAGCGGTGGGAATTCGTCCGGCACGTCGGGATGGCACAGCTGCACCACCCGCTCCAGGCGCGGCAGATCCCGCAACGGGTAACTGCCCAGATCGGTCAGCCATGCCCCGTCGGGCAAGCGCTCGGCGACCAGCGATTCGGTCACCCCGGACAGCAGCGTCTGCCCGCCATGGCCCAGATCCCGCAGCCGCGCCGTCCGATTGATCGTCGGCCCCGCGTAGTTGGACTCGTCGCGCAGCTGGACCTCACCGGTGTGCAGCCCGATGCGCAGCTTGATCGGTGCCAGTGGCGTGCGCTGCAGCGCAAGCGCACATGCCACCGCATCGGAGGCGCGGGCGAAAGCGGCCACGAAGCTGTCGCCCTCCCCCTGCTCGACCGGGCGCGCCCCACCGAAAGCGGGAACGGCGTCGTCGACGGCGCGGTTCAACTGCGCGAGCGCGACGGTCATCTTCTCGGGTTGGGTCTCCCAGAGCCGCGTCGAGCCCTCGACATCGGCCAGCAGCAATGTCACCGTTCCGGTCGGCAGCAACTCGCCCACACCCAAATCGCTCCAGGTTAACGGCGGAATCTCCGCGTGTTGGCTCATGTTAGTCAGCATTGCGGCAGGCGTGAAGCAAAACATCGGCGTGAGCGCGTAGATCCGGACCGCCGGGCGCGCATATCTACGACATGCGCCGCGCGGATCTACGCTTTACGGCGGATGGTCTTGATTGCTCGGCGCCGGATAGTCGATTGCCATGACCACTTTGATCAGCGACTGCCCGAGCGTCTTCGACGCCGGATTGCCCATCGTCGACTACGACCAGCTCATCGATCCCGACGACGCGCACCGCGTGCTGGCCGACGCGAGAAGCCGGGCCCCGATCGCGATGGGCCGCTTCGGGCCGGAGGTGCTGAGCTACGAACTGGTCCGAACGGTGCTGCGTGACAACCGGTTCGTCACCGCGCAGGGCCTCGGACTCGACGCGCAAGGCGTCACGTCAGGCCCGCTGTGGGACCGGGCGACCGCCAACATCCTTGGCCTCGACGGCGGCGTGCACCGTCGACTGCGCCGACTGCTGTCGAAGGCGTTCGCGCCCCGTGCCGCCGAACGGCTGCGCGACCTCGCGGCCGAACTCGTCGACGTCCTCGTCGACCCGTTCACCTCGACCGGGCGCTGCGACGTCGTCGCCGACATCGCCCAGGGCTACCCGACGCCGGTGATCTGCGCGCTGCTGGGCGCACCGGCGCGGGACTGGCAGCTGTTCTCGGGCTGGGTCAACGACATCAAGAAGATCTTCGAATGGAACATCGCCGAGGACGAGCCGTTGATCCTGACCGCCTGGAGCGAGCTGGACGCCTACCTCGAAGACCTGATCGCCCAACGCCGCGACTCGCTGACCGACGACCTGATCTCCGATCTGATTCGCGCCGAGGATGACGGAGATCGGCTCACGCACGACGAGCTGGTGATGCTGTCCGGCACCCTGCTCGGCGCGGGCACCGACACCACCCGCAACCAGCTGGCCGCCGCGGTCGAGGCGCTGGCCGCCCACGCCGACCAATGGGCGCTGCTGGCCCGGCAACCGGAACTGGCACCCGATGCCGTCCACGAGTTGATGCGTTACCGGCCAATCATTTTCGGCACTCTGCGACGCGCCGCCGAGGACGTCGAGCTCGCCGGTGTCCGCATCCCGGCCGACACGCTGGTGGCCGTCAACACCGCCGCGGCCAACCGCGACCCGGACGTCTACGACCAACCCCACCGGCTCGACATCACCCGCCGCGATGCGGCGCCCATGCTCAATTTCGGTGGCGGCGTGCACTATTGCCTCGGCGCGCACCTGGCGCGGCTGGAATTGACCGAGGCCCTACGCGTCATCACCGCCCGCATGCCCAACGCCCGCCAGACCGGCCCGAGCCCCTGGCGCGGCATGGCGGGCATCACCGGACCCGTGACTGTGCCCCTGGAGTTCGACGCCGGGCACTAGAGCACACTGGGGCCATGACTGACTGGACCGCCGCCGATCTGCCGTCGTTCGCTGGGCGCACCGTGATCGTCACCGGCGCCAACAGCGGGCTCGGTGCGATCACCGCCCGCGAGCTGGCCCGAGTCGGCGCCAACGTCATCCTGGCCGTGCGCACCCCGAGCAAGGGCGAGGCCGCCGCCGCTTCCATGACCGGTGACGTGGAGGTGCGCCGGCTGGATCTGCAGGACCTGGCGTCGGTGCGGCAATTCGCCGGCGGGATCGATCAGGCCGACGTGCTGATCAACAACGCCGGCATCATGGCCGCCCCGTTCGGGCTGACCGCCGGCGGCTTCGAGAGTCAGATGGGCACCAACCACTTCGGTCATTTCGCGCTGACCAACCTGTTGCTTCCCAAGCTCACCGACCGGGTGGTCACGCTGACCTCGATGGCGCACTGGGCCGGCCGCATCGACTTCGAAGACCTCAACTGGAAGAACCGGCGGTACTCGCCGTGGCTGGCCTACAGCCAGTCGAAGCTGGCCAACCTGCTGTTCACCACCGAGCTGCAGCGACGCCTCAAGCTGGCCGGTGCGCCGCTGCGCTCGATGGCGGCCCATCCCGGCTACTCGCACACCAACCTGCAGGGCGCCACCGGGCGCAAGCTGGGCGACGCGCTGATGGTCGCTGCCACCCGGGTGGTGAGCACCAGCGCCGATTTCGGTGCGCAGCAAACGCTGTACGCCGCATCGCAAGACCTGCCGGGCGACACCTTCATCGGCCCCAAATTCGGCTGCGTCGGCCGAACTCAACCCGTTAGCCGCAGCCGTCGGGCACAGGATCTGACCGCCGCGACCGCGCTGTGGGACGTGTCCGAGCAGCTCACCGACACCAAATTTCCGCTCTGAGGTGCCGATGCGCTAGCCTGGCCGGGCGTCACGGCGAGGGTGGCAGGCGTCTAGCCAGCACCGTTATCGACGGAGACCGACTTATGTCGCGACCCTAGCCGTGCCTGGAAAACTTAGGTACAGAGCACACAGGAGCGACACGATGGCTAAGAAGTCCGCAGTCAACCAACTCACGGTCACGGTGCGAACCGAGACGGGCAAGGGCGCGTCCCGGCGAGCCCGCCGCGAGGGCAAGATTCCCGCCGTCCTCTATGGCCACGGCACCGACCCCCAGCACCTGGAATTGCCCGGGCACGACTTCGCCGCCGTACTCCGTCACGCCGGTACCAACGCGGTACTGACCCTGGACATCGCCGGTAAGGAACAGCTCGCGCTGACCAAGTCGCTCGACATCCACCCGATCCGCCGCAACATTCAGCACGCCGATCTGCTGGTCGTGCGTCGCGGCGAGAAGGTCGTCGTCGAAGTCACGGTCGTGGTCGAGGGTGAGGCCGGACCGGACACCCTGGTCACCCAGGAGACCAACACCATCGAGATCGAGGCCGAGGCCCTGTCGATTCCCGAGCAGCTGACGGTGTCGGTCGAGGACGCCGAACCGGGCACCCAGTTCACCGCCGGGCAGATCCCGCTGCCGTCGGGCGTCAGCCTGATCTCCGACCCGGAGATGCTGGTGGTGAACGTGGTGAACGCGCCGACCGCCGCCGACCTCGAGGAAGAGGGCGCGGGCGACACGGGCGAGGCCGCAGAAACCGCCGCAGCGGAGGCTGGCGAAGCCGAGGCCTCCGAAGACGAGTCCGAGTAGGCGGTCGTCGACGTGGCCGAACCGCTTTTGGTGGTCGGCCTGGGCAATCCCGGAGACAATTACGCCCGGACCCGGCACAACCTCGGGTTCATGGTGGCCGACCTGCTCGCCGCCCGGTTGGGCTCAAAGTTCAAGGTGCACAAGCGCTCCGGCGCCGAGGTGGTCAGCGGCCGGCTCGCGGGGCACTCGGTGCTGGTGGCCAAGCCGCGCTGCTACATGAACGAGTCCGGCCGCCAGGTCGGTCCGCTGGCCAAGTTCTACTCGGTGGCGCCGGCCGACATCGTCGTCATCCACGACGAGCTTGACCTCGACTTCGGTCGCATCCGGCTCAAGATCGGCGGTGGCGAAGGCGGCCACAACGGGCTGCGTTCGGTGGCCTCGGCGTTGGGCACCAAGGATTTTCAGCGGGTGCGCATCGGGATCGGGCGTCCGCCGGGACGCAAGGACCCGGCGGCTTTCGTGCTGGAGACGTTCACCGCCGCCGAGCGGCCGGAGATTCCGACGATCTGCGAGCAGGCGGCCGACGCCACCGAGTTACTGATCGAAATGGGGCCAGAGCCCGCGCAGAACCGCGTGCACGCCTGGTAGTCCGCGGCGAAAACGGACCAGCTACCTGGTGACCAGGGTGACGGAGTTGGACCGGCGCAGCTTGCCGGACGGGGTCTTCGGGATAGTCCCGGGACCGAGCACGACCACGTTACGGGGCCGCATGTCGACCTCTTTGAGCACCTCGCGGGCGACCTCGTGCTCCATCCGGCGCACCTCGGCCGGGTCCTGGAAGGCGTTGGACTCGACCGCGACCGCGAACGTCTCGCGCGAGTGGCCGGCATCCAGCCGGACCGCGACGGCGCAGCCGGGGCGGACACCGTCGACGCGGCAGGCGGCCCGCTCGATGTCGGTCGGGTAGATGTTGCGGCCAGCCATGATGATGACGTCCTTGACGCGGCCGCAGACCACGATGTGGCCGTTCTCATCGATGTATCCGAGGTCGCCGGTGTCGTACCAGCCGTGCTCGTCCTGGGCCGAGAGGAAACCGCCCATCGTCAGGTAGCCCGGGGTCAGCGACTCGCCGCGCAGCTCGATGACGCCGACACCGCGCGGGGCCATCACGTTGCCCTGCTCGTCGATGATGCGGGCCTCGAGGTCCTTCAACAGCGGACCGAGCGTGGCCAGCCGGCGGGTGTTGCCCTTGGTCGCGGGCACGGCCCGGCGCAGCGCGGCCAGCAGGTCGGCGTCCACCTCGTCGACGACGAGGCCGGCGTTGCACTCCGAGAACGACACCGCCAGCGTCGTCTCGGCCATGCCGTAGGCCGGCAGGATCGCCGAGGACCTCAGGCCGAACGGCTTGCCCGCGTCCAGCAGGTCCTCGACGTCGGCGGGCTCCACGGGCTCGGCGCCGGACAGGGCGAAGCGCAGCGTCGACAGGTCGAAGTCACCCGGCTTGGCGTTGCGGCGCAGCCGCTTGGCCAGCAGCGCGTAGGCGAAGTTGGGCGCCGCGGTCATGGTGCCCTTGTACTTGTCGATCAGCTTGGCCCACAGCAGCGCGTCGCGCAGAAAATCCATCGGCGTGACCTTGACCAGCTCCGCGCCGAAGTACATCGGGATGGTGAGGAACCCGACCATGCCCATGTCGTGGAAGCAC
Source organism: Mycobacterium stomatepiae (assembly GCF_010731715.1). NCBI lineage: Bacteria > Bacillati > Actinomycetota > Actinomycetes > Mycobacteriales > Mycobacteriaceae > Mycobacterium > Mycobacterium stomatepiae. Next base: position 5,098,128 of record NZ_AP022587.1, on the reverse strand, counting down.
GGGAGCCAGCTGACCATCACGTCGTTGTCGATGTCGTACTGCGCGCCGATGAACATCGCCTCGGCATTGGAGTAGATGTTGCGGTGGGTGATCTGGACGGCCTTCGGCGAGCCGGTCGAACCCGACGTCAGCTGCATCAGCGCCAGATCGCCCTCGCCGACCTCGATCGGGTCGATCGGGTCCGAGGCCAGCAGGTCGGTGACGGTCAGGACTTTGATGCCCTTCTCCTCCAGCACCGGAATCGCCACCAGGAACGGCTCGGAGACGATGACGACCTTCGCCTCGATCATGCCGATGACGTTCATCGTGTCCTCGGCCCACACGGCCAGGTCCGTACGCGGAGTGGGCTGGTGGAGCATGGTCAGGCTGGCTCCGCGCAGCCAGAGGCCCTGCGCAGTCGGAGCGATCTCTACCGGGAAGCCGGCGAGCACGCCGACGGTGTCGCCGAGTCCGATGCCCGCGGCGGCCAGACCGCCCGCGATACGGCGGGCGCGCTCGTGGACCTCACCCCAGGTGTGGCGAACAGGCTCGTGGGGTTCGCCGGTGACCATGCCCTTCTTCGAAATGTGGGCATTGTGGACCATCTTCTCGGTAAACCTGCTCACGCAAACCTCCTCGGTTCCGGCGCTATCCGCAAGATCCGGATTTTCATGTTCCGCTCGCGAGGCAAGACTTTGCAGCAGGCGCGCGAGCACAGTTGGGAAGCGGTTAGATCTCGAAATAATGATTGGCCAGCAACCCGGTGTCCGGTTGCCTGATCGGCACGACGACCCCGGCCCGCGAAGTCCGGCCAGCATCGATCAATCGGCCGTCCACCGCGACTTCCGGCGGACGGCCAGACCGAATGCTCGAGCTGATCGATAGTCGTCACCGCGAGTCATCTTAAACTCCTCTTAAGTAACAACCCACCATTTCAGCGATTTGAGTCGGATTTCACAGCTTGTTCAGTCGTCGGTCATCGGTGTCGGGACCACGCGGGCGCCCGGCACCGGACCGCTGGCGACCCGCACCGTGCGGCACACACCGGCCCCCGACAGCTGCGTGCCGACATCGACCGCCGAGCTCGCTGACGTGCACAGAAATGCGCACGTGGGGCCCGAACCGGACACGATGCCGGCCAGCGCACCCGCCTCTTCGCCGGCCCGCAGCGTCCGCCGCAACCCCGGATTCAGGCTGACCGCCGCCGCCTGCAATTCATTGCCCAGCAGCGGCGCCAGCTGCTCGGGATCACCGGCGGCCAGCGCCCCCAGCACCGGCCCGGGCTCGGCGAGTCGCGGTGTGTCGGCCGATTCCCGGAGCCGGTCGAGTTCGCCGAACACCGCCGGGGTTTGCAGCTCGCCGTAGGCGAAAGCCAGCACCCAGTGAAAGGTGTTCCGGGACAGCACGGTGGCCAGCTCCTCGCCCCGCCCGGTGCCCAGCGCCGTGCCGCCGTGCAGCGCGAACGGCACATCGCTGCCCAGCCGCGCGGCCAGCATGCGCAGATCGCGGCGCGGCACGTTGAGTTCCCACAGCGAGTTCATCGCGACCAGCACCGCCGCAGCGTCGGCGCTGCCGCCCGCCATGCCGCCGGCCACCGGGATGGATTTGTCGATCATGATCGAGACGTCGGGCGCGCGACCGACGTGTTCGGCCATCAGCTCGGCGGCCTGCCAGGCCAGGTTGCGTTCGTCGGTGGGCAGCTTGTCGGCGCCCTCGCCGACCAGCTGGAGCGACAACACGTCGGCATTGCGCACCGTGAGCTCGTCGAGCAGCGAGACGGCCTGAAAGACCGTCGTCAGCTCGTGATAGCCGTCGTCGCGACGATCGCCAACCTCGAGGTACAGGTTGACCTTTCCGGGCACCCGAACAGTGACAGACCCGGTGGGAACCCACTGCGCAGCGGTGTTGCCGCCGAACTCGGACACCGCAGCAGACTATCGCTGCGCGCCGCCAACCACACGCAACGGCGCCGGGCTCAGCCGCCGAAGGCCTGCGGCTGTGCCGGGTCGCCGGACCGTCGCAGCAGCCGCACGAAGTCGTCGATGGACAGCGTCTCGCCGCGGCGGGCGGGATCAATGCTGGCCGCCAGCAACCGATTTGCCGATTCGCTGCCCGAGCCCGCCCACTCGGAGAACGCGTTGCGCGACGTCTTGCGCCGCTGGGCGAAGGCGATGTCGACCAGTTCGAACACCTGGCGCCGGAAGGTTTCGTCGGTGGGCCACGGCGCGGTGTCGTAGCGGTCGATGCGGACCAGCCCCGAATACACCCGGGGCACCGGCCAGAACACGTTCGGCGAAACCATGCCGCACCTGCGGACCCGTCCGAAGAAGCGCACCTTCACGCTGGGTACGCCGTACTCCTTGCCGCCCGGCTCGGCGGCCAGTCGCTCGGCGACCTCCGCTTGCACCATCACGGTCACGGTCGCCAAAGACGGAAATTCGGCCAGCAGATGCAGCAGCGCCGGCACCGCGACGTTGTAGGGCAGGTTGGCGACTAAGGCTGTTGGGCCCGACGGCTCCGGGGCCAGCTCGTCGCGGCGCAGGTTCAGCACGTCGCGGTTGAGCACGGTCAGCCGCTGGATCTCGCTGTGCGAGTGCTCGGCGACGGTCCGCGGCAGCCGCTCGGCCAGCACCGGGTCGATTTCGATGGCGGTGACGGTGGCGCCGCGGTCGAGCAGCGCCAGCGTGAGCGAACCGAGACCCGGGCCGACTTCCAGGACGTGATCGGCCCGACCGATTCCGGACGTCGAAACTATCCGCCGGACCGTATTGGCATCGTGGACAAAGTTCTGCCCCAACGATTTTCGTGGCCGAAACTCAAGTTCTTTGGCCAGCCGCCTGATATCGGTGCGTCCGAGCAGCTGGATCGTCAGCGCGCACCAGCTCGTCCGCTGCACACCGGCCAGGCACCCCACCCCTGGCGCTCCCTGGTCACCTCGGCGACGGTAATCTGCTCGTCCCGGCTGGCGAGATCGGCGCGGGCGGCGAACCGCAACCCGCCGTTACGCTCCCAGGTGCTCTGGTCGAACTGGACGCCGCCGTAGTAGCCGTTGCCGGTGTTGATCGCCCAGTTTCCGCCGGCCTCGCAGCTGGCGATGGCATCCCAGATGGACCCGTCGGTCACCGGAGGCACCTCGGTTCCGGGCTTGGTGCCCACCCGCACCACGGAGTCGCGGGCGGGCGCGATCACGATGTTGGCGATCGGCAGCCGGCCGGTCTCCACGCCGTTGACCGTGGCCACCGCGTAGGTCACATCCTGCGTGCCCGGGCTACCCGGGTCCTCGACGACCTGGCGGCTCATGTTCATGTCGGGGTCTTCGACGCGGCGCGCGTTGGGCGGCAACGGGACTCGCTCGGTGATCCTCTCGATGCGGTTGCGCGTCACCTGGATCTGCATGCCGTCGACGATCGGCGCGGTCGCGGCGGGCGTTACCTGGTCGCTGTCCTGCAGCGGGACGCCGGCGGCGTTGAGCAAACCCGCGACGTTCGGCGCCGGAAGATGCACCATCCGGATCGTGCCGCCGTCGTTGATCTGGACGGTCTTGGCGCTGACGACCGGCAGGGCCATGCCGGCCAGCGGGACCCGGCTGGCGCGCGAGGCGGCGGCGGGGGCGGTATCGGTCATCGCGAGTTGGGCCAGCGCCTCGTCGACCGTGGACGCCGTCGTCCACACCTGCTTGGTGTCGCGGCCGTCCAGCGAGATCTGCAACGGCCGGCTGCGGCGCAGCGTGATCTTGTCGGCGTTGTGGATCTGGACATCGGCGGCGGGGTACAGATCGTCGCGCTGGTCGACGACGTAGCCGTTCTCTTCGACGATGTCGATCACTTTCGACTTCATCGTCGTCACCCGCATCGCGATGCCGTCGACGGTCAATGTCACCGTCTTGGACACCGAGACCGCGAAGCCGCCGGCTAAGGCGAGTACGACAAGCAGTCCTCCGACGACCAGGCGCAGCAGCGCCGACGGGGTCTGATGAAGCCTTGCCAATACCGACAAACGCGCGTCTACCCCGAGCTCAGCAACCACTTAGCGACCTACCCAGCAGCATTAGACAACAGTGCAATAAACCAACGATTCGACCACAAGACGGTAACGAACCGGTCAACCTGGAGCAACTCCGGCACGAATGTGTTGTGCAGATCACCCGCCCGATTCGACGAGTCCGTAGACCCGTCGGGCATTGCTCGTGGTGATTCGGGCTAGTTCCGCTGCCGGGCGATCGAGCAGTTCCGCGACCGCACGAACAGTATAAGGAAGGCAGTACGGCTCATTGGGTGCGCCACGATAAGGATGCGGTGTCAAAAAGGGCGCGTCCGTTTCCACCAGCAGCTGGTCGGCCGGAATCAACGGCACGGCTTCGCGCAACGCATGCGCATTACGGAAGCTCACCGTCCCGGACAGGCTGATGAACCATCCGGCGTCGGCGCAGCGGCGGGCCATCACGGCGTCGGAGGAAAAGCAGTGAAAGATCACGACGTCGGGCGCGCCCTCGGCGTCCAGCACGTCGAGCACCGCGGCGTCGGCGTCCCGGTTGTGAATCATCAGCGGCTTGCCGCTCCGCTTGGCCAGGTCGATGTGCCACGCGAAGGCCTCCCGCTGCACCTCGGGAGCGGCGCAGCCGTCCAGCCGACCGGGCCAGTACAGATCCATGCCCGTCTCCCCGACGGCCACCACGCGGAGGTCGGCCGCCAGCCGCTCGATCTCGGCGCGCGCGTCGTCGTCGAGGGCGTTGGCGCGCGTCGGGTGCAGCGCCACGGCGGCGTACACCCGCGGGTCCCAACCGGCCGCCCGGGTCACCCAGCGCGCCGAGTCCAGATCGTCGGCGATCGTGACGACGGCGCCCACTCCGACCGCCGCGGCACGGTCGAGGATGGCTCGCACACCGTCGGCGTCCTCGGCACCGCACGCGTCGAGGTGGGTGTGCGCATCGATCAGGGGCGCCAACGGCTCCGGGGCGGGCGGCGCTTCTCGTTTACCAGGTCGGCTGGAGCTCACGCGCACACAATAGGGTGAATCTCGATGAGGCCTTATTACGTCACCACTGCGATCGCGTATCCAAACGGTGCGCCGCATGTCGGTCACGCCTATGAATACATCGCGACCGACGCGATCGCCCGCTTCAAGCGGCTCGACGGTTTCGACGTGCGCTTCCTGACCGGTACCGACGAGCACGGCCAGAAGGTCGCCGAGACCGCGACGGCCGCCGGGGTGCCGACCGCCGAGCTGGCCCGGCGCAATTCCGATGTGTTCCAACGCATGCAGGAAGCGCTGAACATCTCGTTCGATCGCTTCATTCGCACCACCGACGCCGACCACCATGAGGCGTCCAAGGAGATCTGGCGGCGCATGCAGGCCGCCGGTGACATCTATCTGGCCACCTATTCGGGGTGGTACTCGGTGCGCGACGAGCGCTACTTCAGCGACTCGGAGACCGAGGTGGTCGACGGCACCCGCATCGCCACCGAGACGGGCGCGCCGGTGACCTGGAGCGAGAAGGAGCAAACGTTCTTCTTCCGGCTCTCCGCGTACGCCGACAAGCTGCTGGCCCACTACGAGGCCAACCCCGATTTCATCGGTCCCGAGGTGCGCCGCAACGAGGTCGTCAGCTTCGTCTCCGGTGGGCTGACCGATTTCTCGATCTCGCGCACCACATTCGACTGGGGCGTGCAGGTCCCCGAGCACCCCGACCACGTGATGTACGTCTGGGTCGACGCGCTGACCAACTACCTCACCGGCGCGGGGTTCCCCGACACCGACTCGCCAGTGTTCCGGCGCTACTGGCCCGCCGATCTGCACATGATCGGCAAGGACATCATCAGGTTCCACGCCGTATATTGGCCGGCGTTTCTCATGTCGGCCGGAATCGAGCTACCGCGAAGGGTTTTCGCGCACGGATTCTTACACAACCGCGGCCAGAAGATGAGCAAGTCGGTGGGCAACACCATCGACCCGGTGGCCTTGGCAGACGCGTTCGGCGTGGACCAGCTGCGCTACTTCCTGCTGCGCGAGGTGCCGTTCGGCCAGGACGGCAGCTATAGCGAAGAAGCCATCGTCAACCGGATCAACACCGATCTGGCCAACGAGTTGGGAAACCTGGCGCAGCGGTCGCTGTCGATGATCGCCAAGAACCTCGACGGGGTGATGCCCGAACCCGGCGAGTTCACCGCCGCCGACGCCGAGCTGCTCAAGGCCGCCGACGCGTTACTGGCGCGGGTGCGCGCCCATTTCGACGAGCAGGCAATGCACTTGGCGCTCGAGGCGATCTGGCTGATGCTGGGCGAGGCCAACAAGTACTTCTCGGCCCAGCAGCCGTGGGTGTTGCGCAAGAGCGAATCCGAGGCGGATCAGGTGCGCTTCCGCACCGTCCTGTACACGACCTGCGAGGCGGTCCGCATTGCGGCACTGCTGGTGCAGCCGGTCATGCCGGAGTCGGCCGGCAAGCTGTTGGATCTGCTGGGGCAGGGCAGCGACCAGCGGACGTTTACCGCGATCGGTACGCGGCTAACCAGCGGCTCGATATTGCCGGCGCCCACGGGCGTATTCCCGCGATATCAGCCAGAATCCGAAGACAGATAACCGAAAGGCGAAACAAGTGCAGCGAAGCGGCCTCAGCTCATGCATGAGGAAATATGCCCAACATGACCTCTGGCATAGACCATAATCGGCCTGTGGAGCGACGACAGAATCGGCACCAGCACAATCAATCGCCGATGACCACCTTGAAGCAACTGCCCGCCCTGGTGGTGCTGGAGCGGATTCCGGTTCCGGTGCTGGCGGTCGGCGACGACGGCGCGATCTTGTTCACCAACACCGCATTCGCGGAAATGGTGGGCTACGAGTCGGAAGAGGTATTGGCGTTGCGCTTCGGTGAGGTTTTCTTCCGGGCCCCCGACTCGGAATCCTCACTGCTGTCGGTCGTTCATGCGTTGGCGAACGAAGTAGTCGAACTGGCCCACAAAGACGGCTCGGTCGTACGCGCGCTGATGAGCAAATCGGTCGGAATGCGGGCCGACGACCGATTCGCCCTGGCGACGTTCCAGGATTTGACCGAGCAGTTGTGGGACGACGAGCGCTAGCGTTTTGTTACGCGCCGGGCGCGGAGCAACACCACTGCGGCACCGATGACGGTCACCGCGAGCCAGGCACCGCCCAACCACCAGAGCCACCCCAAGTCCGAGTGCGGCTCCTCGGCCGCGGCAACCGGACCGGCCGTCGGCGAACGTTCGATGGTCACCGGTTCTTGTCCGGCCACCGCCACCACCGCGACACCCTTGAGCCGCTGCCAGTGCTTGTTGTCGCTGCCGACCCACCTGATCAGGTCGTCGACCTGAGCGGACGTGCCATTGGACGTCGCTACCAGCAGTGACCGGCCCTTATTGAAAACCGTTTGGAGAGAACCGAATTTCATCGTCGGGTCCAGGGAGAGCGTGGTCGGCTTGCCATCGGCCGTGTAGGCATTGACGGTGATCGGGCCGCTGGGCCCTGCCGACACCGGGAGCACGACATTGGAGTGGTTCCACCCGTCGGCCGAAATCAGGATCGCGGGATTCGACGAATCGATGGCCTGCTGCACGCTCGTCACGCGGGTATAGATCGGCGTCGAGCTGATGCGTTGCAGTCCGACCACCAAGTTGATGGCGCGCACGGTGTCCGGCAGCGAGTGCGCCTCGATGCCTACCTGGACCCGCGGCATCAGCGCTTGCGGAAGCGACTGGAAGCCATCGGGCACCGGCGGTGCGGCTTGCCTGCTTTCAATCGTGGTGTCGCCGCTGATGTTCAGCGTCAGTAGCTGGTTGCCGGGCCCGGCGGTGTAGAAGTCTCCGCAGTGGCCGATGTTGCCGGCCACATCGAGCACCACGTCGAGACTGGTATCGCGCTGCAGCAACCGGTCGGGCACATCCACCCAGCGGTCGATGGTGCCATGGCCGTCGGTCGGGAAGTGGTCGATGGTCTCCGCGCCGATGTTGACGGTGACCTGACCGCCGATGTTGGACGGGGTCGGGGTGTAGGAGCCCAGCAGATGTACGCGCACTCCGCGGATGGATCTGCCGTACCGGGTCTGGTCCAACCCAATGGACACCCGCGGTTGCAGCTGGGTCGAGTTGGCGACTGGCTGCCCCAGGTCACGCATCGTCGTGGTGTCGCCGGGTTGCTGCGGGCGGGGCTTCAGTTCGTCGGCGACGGCCTTGGACGAAACCGCCAGCTGGGACAGGTCGTTGAAGAGCACAGCGGTGTCGGATTCGTCGGCTTCCCCGAGCGGTCCCGACATCAGCATCCACGTCGCGGCGCCGGAACCCTGCAGGGCCAGCCCGTTGTCCGATCCCTCTTTGACGACGATCTGGCGTTCCAGCGATTGTGGCGGTGCCGGCGGCGCAACCTGCCCTTCGGGCAGTGGGACGACGACGATCTCGGGGTTCTGCCGGCCGTAGCGCGAGGCGGCCGAGGCGGCCAGTTGAATCGCCGTGTCGGACTCCGACGTCGACGGGGATTGCGGCAGGTAGATGCTCAGCTTCTTCAACACCGGCGGCAAGAAGTGCGCCACTGTGGTGGGCGGCAGTTCCGCGCCGGTGTAGCTGATCGTCGGGCTGGACAGGCGTAGCGGGCTTTCCTGGTACAAGCAATATCCGTCCAGCGGCACCAGGTAGGTACGCACTGTCACCGTCAGCCAGTTGTCGACAACCTCCGCACCGGCCAGCGGGATGACGAGCGGCGTCTGGTCTGCGGTGGGCAGGTTTATCTTCGCGATGGTGCGCTGGTCCTGGCTCACGGTAAGCGTGCCCGTCCGCAGATTGATCGGCAGCTCGACGGTGGCGTTCAGCGCGCTCGGCGTCAGGCCGCGCAACACCGGCACGGTCAGCACCTGCGAGCTGCTCAGGCCCCAGAACTCCAAGCTGGGCGCGGAACCGAGGTCGGCCAGCGACAGGGTCAGCGAGTCCGTCGTCGTACCCGCATCCGAAGGCGCGGCCCCCGACGGTGGGGCGCTCAAGACCAGGAACCCAATCACCCCGACCAGAGCAGCAAGTCTGGCTACATACTTTCGGTACACCGCCGGAACAGTATGCATTCTTTCGGTACGTTGTCGAAACGGCGCGCAGTTGAGGCGTTGGACCGAGGCCAACGCCGGGCGTTTGCTCAGGTTCACCCTGTTTCCGACACCGGGGTGACGTCGCGGCGCGGCGCCACCGGCCGGGAATGGCGCATGGCTTCGCGGGAAAGGAACTGGCGGAAGTACGGCAGGGACGCCTCCGAGACGATGCCGGGGAGCAGCAGTTCCCACACCCGGATCAGGCGCTCGACGTCACCGGTGGCGCCGGCCTCGGCCCGCGGACCCAGGCCGGCGATCGCATCGGCCAGCGCCCGCGTCCCGAACATGGCGCCGAAGATCGACTCGCTGACCTCGCCCGGATCGAGGTCCGGCCGCAGGTCACCCTCGGCGATCGCCCGCCGGGCCTCACCGGCCAGCTGCTCGACCATCGCTGCGCAGAACTGCCCCGCCGCTTCGTTGAAGCCGCGCAACGTGCAGGTCAGCTGCTCGGCGGCGCGGGCGGTCTCGTCCGAGCCCAGCATCCCGATGATGGTGAACGTGCCGTGCAGCAGGTTCTCCAGGCCAGGTGACGCGTTTCCGCACACGTTGCGGAACCCGTTGAGCAGCGTCTCGGCGCCCTCCTCGATGATGGCCGACGCCAACGACTCTTTCGAGTCGAAGTGGTGGTAGAGGGCGCCCTTGGTCATCCCGGTGCGGTCGATGATCGTGCCCCAACCGGCGGCCGCATACCCGACCTCGCCGAAGACGTCGATGGCGGCTTTGAGGATCTTTCGCCGGGTAACCTCAGACCGAACCTGGCGCGCCATTGCCCCTGTTCCTCCGGAGTTTCATCGAGTGCGCAGATTCGGGATCTCGTCTCACATTGCGCCGCAACAGAATCAAGATTAACAGCAGTCGCAAATCCGGCTGTGGCGTTCGGCCTGGTTACGACGAATCGGTGGGGGGTGAGCTGGTGTTGATCGCCAGGGCGGCACGTCGCCGCAGGAACTGCCGGAAGTAGTCACCCCGGTCGGGTTGCAGAATGCCGGCCAACAGCAGGCCCCAGCACTTCTCCAGGTCCAGCAAGAACCGCTCCGGATCGTCGAGATTGCTGGTCTTGCGCAGCCCCATGTGCAGGGACACCATCATGCGTCCCACGTCCATCGGCTCACACCGCTCGTCGACGTCGCCCTCAGCGATCGCCTGCGCGACGACGTCGGCCAGCGCCTTGACCCACTGCTCCAGCAGCCGCTCCTGCAGGCCCTCCGAACGCCCGACCGACTCGATCAGGTTCAGCCCGGCCCTGACATGGTCGGTCTTGATGTCCTGGATCGCGATCAGATACGAGAAGTCGATCAGCGTCTCCAGGCCCGAAAGTCCCCGCGTGACCAGGTCCTGGACGGCGGTGGTGCCGGCTTCGGTCTGCTTGTCGATGATCGCGACCGCCAGGGCGTGCTTGGACCGGAAGTGGAAGTACATCGCGCCTTTGGTCAGTTCCGCCTCGGCGAGGATGTCGTCGAGACCGACCTCGTGGTAGGCACGCCGTGCGAACTGGTGCGATGCGGCACGCAGGATGTGTCGGCGGGTCGCATCGGCCCGCCCATCGGTTGAGTGACTTGTCATCGAAACCGACATCTCAGCTCTCCGGCACGGGGGGATCCTCGATCAACGCTGGTCGGCAACGACAACCCGGCGCCAACGCCGGACCCTGCACCACCCGCAGGGCCCCCCACTAGGCAAACAGGGCCCTGACCTGGGTTGATTGCCTTCACGTTGATGATGCCTTCCTGAGCAGGGCACACACCTCGCCTCTTCAACGCGGTTCGCGCAAACACGCGCCGCAGTCCTCCGGACCACATTTGAACTGACTAGAAGGTTAGCAGCACTGGTCACGAATTCATGGTTGTGTTCATGCCAGTCTCGATACTTGTCGTCAGGCTCACCGACATATCATTGACCATTAGTATGTGTTTTGAGCTATTATCAACTCGTCAGTTTGTTGCCATGAACCTCTCGGGGATGGAAAGCACATGTTGATCGTCACCACTCAGCCGATCGCCAAGGCCGCAGCGGCCTCCGCGGTCCGCTGACACCTAGGGATTCACGATGGACTTTGGTGCTTTGCCCCCGGAGATCAACTCCGCACGGATGTACGCCGGCCCCGGGCCGGCGTCGCTGACGATGGCCGCGGTCGCCTGGACCAACCTGGCCACCGAGCTGCACTCTGCCGCAGGTTCTTACCGCTCACTGATCGCGGGATTGACCACCGGACGGTGGCTCGGCCCCACGTCGCTGACCATGGCTTCCGCCTTCGGCCCCTATGTCGCGTGGATGTCGGGGGCGGCCGCGCGGGCCGAGGAAGCCGCCAGCCACGCCACGCTCGCCGTCGAGATCTATGAAGCCGCCTTCGCGATGACCGTCCCGCCGCCAGTAGTGACGGCCAACCGCATCCAGCTCGCGACGCTGATGTCCACCAACTTCTTCGGCCAGAACTCGGCCGCGATCGCGGCGAACGAGGCCGAATACGGCGAGATGTGGGCGCAGGACGCCGCGGCGATGTACCAGTACGCCGGAAACTCGGTGGCCGTCTGCGACGTCTCCCAGTTCAACATTCCGCCAAAGGTCACCGACGACAGTGGGTTGGTCGCCCAGAGCAATGCGGTCAGCCAGGCCGCGGCAGCCACCGGATTGCAGCACGCAGACCTCGCGAACCTGGTCTCCCAGGTGCCCACCACGATGCAGTCGCTCACCACGCCCGCTACCAGCACGGTTTCGACAGGTACCAGCACCGCCGTGTCGGACACGCTGACCAACCTCGCGGCGCAAGTGCCCAACTGGCTGCCGAACTACCTCAACGCGGGCGCCACCCCGCTTTACGGGATGTCCTCCGTGCTCTCGATGGCCCAGACCGCGCAGGGCATGGCGCGAACCGCGGCCGAGAGCGCTGCAGCCGCCGCGCAAGGCGCGGCCTCGGGTGCGGCGAGTGCGGCCTCCGCGTTGCCGAACATCGGATCGGGCGTGATAGGCAGCCTCGGCACGGCGGCCCACCTGGGCCCGATGTCGGTGCCGACGGCCTGGACCAGTGTGATTCCGAACGCCCCGATGGCCGCCTCGGCGCTGCCGAACATCGCCCTCAACGGCAGCTCGATGCCGAACATGCTGGGCGGACTGCCGATGGCGCGGGGCACCGCTCCGCGCACCCCTCCGGTTCCTCGCTACGGGCTCATCCCCACCGCGATGGCTCGCCCGTTCGCCGCCGGATAAGAAAGCAGCCCTCCTATGCACGCCCCATACGGAAGGAGCGGTATGTGAAGTACACGCCAACAAAGGTCGCCGGCGTGACGATCGTCGACCTCGAACCGCAACGGGACCACCGCGGCTTCTCGTCACGTTCGTTCTCCGCAGGCGAATTCGAGCGTTACGGCCTGACTTTCAAGGTCACCCAGACCGACGTGTTCTTCAACTACACCCGGGGTACCGTGCGGGGGCTGCACTTTCAGGTGCCGCCACACACCGAATCCAGGTTGGTGCGCTGCACTCGAGGTGCGATTGCCGCCGCCGTCGTCGACATCCGGCCCGAGGCACAGACTTTCGGCGACCACATGATGGTCGAGCTCAACGCCGACAATCACCGGGCGCTGTTCCTGCCGCCCTACATCGCGTACGGCTTTCAGACCCTGACCGCCAACACCGAGGTCAACTACCAGATCAGCAGCCACCGCGAGCTGGCCGACGAGCGGGGATTGCGCTGGGACGACGCGGAATTCGGAATCGAATGGCCACTGCCAGTCACCGTGATCTCCGAGGAGGACGCGAGCTGGCCCGCATATGCGCCGCGACCCACGCCGATTGTGAGCGCAGCCTCATGCTGAGGGGCGCCGCCACCGCGCCGGTTCTTCAGGTGACCTACCCATCATGTGCGATATAAGGACGCCGCGCGATGATCATGCCAATGGCTCCGGCACCGTCCGCGACGGCGTTCCGCCCCAATCAGCCACCGCATAAGCGAAAGCCAGCAGGGATGATCTCGTTGCCGGGTGGTCGACTTCCTGGTTCGGCATTGGCCATCCGGTCGGTGGCGGCACCCCGCGGTAATGCCGTGCGGCGCTGGCAATTCCAGTATTCGCAGCGACTGCGCATCACCGACTCGGTGATCGTCTTCGGATCGGTCATGCTCGCGCAATACGTCCGGTTCGGGGAATCCCCCGCCCGCACCTCGGGCCACTCGGGCCCGGTCATGACGCTGTTCTCGATCCTGTTCGCGGCGCTGTGGCTGTCGGCGCTCGCGGTATTCCAGACGAGGTCACCGCGCATTATCGGAGCCGGCATCGACGAGTACCGCCGCATCGGCAGCGCGTCCTTTTGGACCTTCGGCATCATCGCGATGGTCACCCTGCTCGCCAAGGTCGACCTGGCCCGCGGGTACCTGGCGATCGCCCTGCCCGCCGGCACCCTCGGATTGCTGGCCAGCCGCAGCCTGTGGCGCCAGCACCTCGGCAGCCTGCGTGCTCGCGGCCAGTGCCAGACCAAGGTGCTGGCGGTCGGTGACCGGCAGGCGGTCGCACACCTCGCCCACGAGCTGGCCCGCAATCCCCGGGCGGGCTGCATCGTGGTCGGGGTCTGCATTCCCGGATACGGCCCGTCGCGCGGCAACACGCTGGTGGTCGACGGCCGCGAGGTCCCGATCCTGGGCGACGAAAGCCATGCCGTGGCAGCCATCGACGGCTGCGGCGCCGACACCGTGGCGGTCACCCGGACCGAGCACTTCGGTGTGCGCGGCATCCGAGAGCTGATGTGGCAGTTGGAGACCAAGGACGTCGACCTGGTGGTCTCCCCCGGCGTGATGGACGTCGCCGAGGCGAGACTGACCCTGCAGCTCACCGCCGGCTTGCCCCTGCTCCACGTCGAGAAGCCGCAATACGAAGGGACACAGCGCTTTCAGAAGCAGGCCTTCGACTTCTGCTTCTCCCTGGCCGCCCTGATCGCGACCGCGCCACTGTTGATCATCGCGGCGATCGCCGTCAAGCTGACCAGCCGGGGCCCCGTCTTCTACCCGTCCGAGCGCATCGGCATGGACGGAAACCCCTTCACCATGCCGAAGTTTCGCACCATGACCGACGGTGCCGACAAGCAGATCGACCACCTGCTGGCGCATAACGAGAGCGCCGGCGGCATGTTGTTCAAGATGCGCAACGACCCCCGGGTCACGCCCGTCGGCCGGATACTGCGCCGATTCAGCATCGACGAGCTGCCGCAGTTCATCAACGTGATCAAGGGCGACATGAGCGTCGTCGGGCCGCGGCCGCCGCTACGCCGGGAAGTCGAGAACTACGACGGCGACGTCGCACGCCGGCTGCTGGTCAAGCCGGGCGTCAGCGGCCTGTGGCAGGTGAGCGGCCGCTCGAATCTTTCCTGGGAGCAGTCGGTCCGGCTGGATCTGTCCTATGTCGACAACTGGTCGATGGCGGGCGACCTGATGATTATCGCCAAGACCGTGAAGGCCGTTCTCACCAGCCACGGCGCATACTAGGGAGTCATGACCGAGCCGACGGCACCAGGTGCGGTCGTACCGTCAGTGCCGCTGCGGCGGATGGCTCACGCGTTCTCCATCCAGCTGATCTGCCGAGCGCTGGGGATGATCGCCTCGGTGGCGTCGGTGGCGATGACCGCCCGCTACCTGGGACCCGGGCGCTACGGCCTGCTCTCCATCGCGATGCTCTTCATCGCGATGTGGACCAGCCTGGCCGATCTTGGGATCGCCACCGTGATCGTGCGCCGGGTGACCTCCGGCCACGGTGATCTCGAGCGCCTGGTCCGCGTCAACAGCGGTATGGCCCTGGTCTACTGCGTTCCGCTGGCACTGCTGGCGGCCGGGTCGGGCCTGCTGATCTATCACGACTCCGACGTGCAGGTGATGCTCGTCGTGTTGTCCGGGGCACTGCTGATGCAGACGATGGTGACACGATTCGAGCCGGTGCTCCTTGCCACCGTGCGGTTTTCGGCGGTGGCCATCTCCGACGTCCTCGGCCGGCTCGGCGCGCTGGGCATGGTCACCTTCCTGGTCGCGCAGCGATCCGACGTCGTGTGGTTCGCTGTTGCACAACTCATCCCACCCGCCGTGCAACTGCTGATTCAGGGTTCGGCGGCGATGCGCCACATCTCGGTGCGCCCGATCTTCGCGCCCCGCGAGGCCGCCGACCTGTTGCGGGAAAGCCTGCCGCTCGCTGGATTCTTGGTGGTCGGGTACCTGTACTGCCGCGCCGACGGCGTGATCCTGTCCCTGCTCAGTAGCCACTCCGAGGTGGGCGTCTATGGCCTGGCCTTTACGATCGCCTTCAACACCATCGTGGTGTCACTGGTATTCCTCAAGTCGACGCTATCGACGGCCACCGAGCTGTTTTCGCGTGACGTCGCCGCCTTCGCCCGCTTTTTGCGCCGCAGCGTCGAGCTGATGTGCTTCGTGGCAGTCCCCGTCGCGGTTGTCGGCGCGTTGCTGGCCGGACCATTGATCGAACTCTTCGGCGATAAGGCGTTCGTCGAGCGCGGGACGCCGACGCTGGCGTTGCTGTTCATCGCGGCGGCCCTGCGATTCGTGGGCGGCACCCTTGGCCAGGGCTTGGTCGCCGCCCACTATCAGCAGGTCTTGCTGTGGTTGACGGTCGCCACTCTCGCACTCAACATCACCCTCAATCTCCTGCTGGCCGGACGATTCGGTGCCGTCGGACCCGCCGTCGCTCTGGTGTGCACGGAGTTGTTCAACATGGCGATTTCCAGCTGGTGGCTGCGCCGCAAGTGCGGTTACTCTTCACCGGTGCTGTTCTTGCTGCGGTTGCTGGTGCCGACGGCAGCGAGTGTCGTTGTGACACTGCTACTCTCGGGCTATCACGTGGTTTTCATCCTAGTGGCTGCCGCTACTGTTTACCTCGCCACCAGCGCGGCGGTCGGGCCGCTGAAGTGGTCGGCATTGGCGTCGTTGCGCGAGAATCAACTGACGACATGACACGTCACGGGGATTCCGCATACCTCAATTCGCCGGGCGATGAAAGCACGGTGTGCCGGTGATCAGGACTCGCGAGGACCTGCGTGCGTACTTGGCGGCGGACTTGAAAGCCTACGGCCTGCAACGTTGGCAACTGCGCCACCGGATCTTGGAACGCCCGGCTTATTTTCAGCGCCTGCTTCGCAAATCCGAATATTGGACCAACACGGCCCGGACGCCGGCCGGGCACGTCATCGCTGCCTATCTGAGGCTGCGCACCAAGCTTTTGGGTGAAAGGCTCGGATTCGACATTCCTCGCAATGTCTTTGGTCCGGGTCTGTCGATCGCTCACGCCGGCTTGGTGGTCGTGCACTACAAAGCCCGCGTCGGCGCGAATTGCCGGATTCATCACGGAGTGACGATCGGGGAAGGGCGTCCCGGCCACTACCCGACCGTCGGCGACGACCTGTTCATCTCGCCCATGGCCTTGGTGTTGGGTGCCGACGTCGGTAACCGCGTCAGCATCCGCCCCGGCGCCGTTGTCACCAAACCGGTGCCCGACGACGTCGACGTAGCTGGATACCCGGCCCGGATCGTCAACGACCGTCGCTCACACACGGGGGACTAGCTGGTGGTCTTCATCGCGGCGGCCGCGGGCCCGCTCACCTGGCCGCCGGTAGCCTCCTCGCGTTTGGAGCGGCGAAAGAGATGAGCCGTAAAGCGGAGCGGGCATACCTCAAGCCCCCGGCCGACACCTCCGCCGCCCTGCCGTCCACGCGGTCCCTTGCGGTGATGATCGTGGCCAATACCGGTCACCACACGCTCGATGCCTGCCTCGGCAGCGTCGCCGAGCAGCTACCCGAGCTACCGGTCTACGTCTACGACAACGACAACGGCGGAGAGGAACTGGCGGCGCGCTACCCGGCGGTGCACTGGGTGACGGGCCCGGCCAACGTTGGCCTTGCCACCGCCTTCAACACACTGGCCGAGCACGCGCCGGCCGACACCGACCTGCTGTTGCTCACTTCCGGCACCCGTCTACTGGGGCCGTTGATCCGCACCAAAGAGCTGCTTAGCCAGCCTTTGGTGGCGGCGGTGTCGCCGAAGATACGTGACGACGACGCGCCCGCGCCCTGCGAATCACGAAGCGTCAAAAGGTATTTGGGTATCGACTGCCTGGCAATCAACCGGGCGGCCTGGAACAGCATCGGCGGCCTCGACGAAGAGTTCTTCGGTTACGGTGAGGCGGCCGATTGGCAGGCCCGTGCTCACGCGGCGGGCTGGCGCGTCCTGCCGGCCGACGAGTTCGGCTTCGATCGCGTCACTCCCGCTGCCGCAGCGGGCATCGAACGCACTCGCGACCTGGTGCGTGCCAACACCGCGCTGCTCATCGAGCATCGACACGGAGTTCACCACGCGGACGCATATCTGGCCGGCACTGCGCTGTTGCAGCGATTGCGGCGGCCGAAGCGCGGGCACACCGAGCTGCCGGCGATCGTGATCACCACCAACCGGCTGGTCTACGGCGGGGCCGAACGGCAAACGGCTTTGCTGGCAGCGGAATTGGATCGCCGCGGCTACTCGGTCACGATCGTCTGCATGCAGCGGTTCGGCCCGTTGATCTCCGAGATTCCACCGTCCGTCCGGGTGGTGCGCCAGCCTTGGTGGGCGACGGCCGTCGATATTGCGAAGGGTCCGGCGGTGCTGATCTCCGGCGACACCAACACCGAGACGGGATTCGCCACGTTGTGGCGGGCGGCCTCACCCCGTCGGCGCTGGTTGGTCGCGCCGCACGTTCCTCCCGAGGAGGACCGGCCCATCTACTCACGGCCACTGACCGCGGCCATCCGCCGCGCCGACGGCATTATCGTTCTGGCACAACGTCATTGGCACATACTGGCCGCGCAGCATCGGCTTTCTGGGCGGCGGTTCATCGCACCCAACGGCGTGGTCGCACCGGGTGAACCACGCAGGCGGATCCGGGCCGATGGCGAACCGGTGCACCTGGTGATGCTGTCGCGCATCCTCGAGCACAAGAACCCGCATGTGCTCGTCGAGGCGCTCAGCGGGCTCGCCGATATGCCTTGGCGGCTGTCGATTTTCGGCGACGGCCCCGATCGGGAACGGCTGCAGGCGCGCACGCCCCCCGAATTGCGCGATCGGGTGCGCTGGCGCGGATGGTCGCCGGGCCCCGGGCCCGCACTGGCCGACGCGGATCTGTTGTGTGTTCCGAGCCGCTCCGAGGCGTTCCCGCTGGTGATTCTCGAGGCGATGTCCCGGGCGATACCCGTTGCGGCGTCGGCGATCTGCGCCGTACCGGAAATGCTGGATTTCGGCGAGGCGGGCTATCTCGTCGAGCCCGTATCCGTGTCGGGGTGGCGAGAACAGCTGGCCCGGATCCTGGCGGACCCCGGCGCGCTGTCATCGATCGGACAACGCGGCTACGCGCGGATGCGAAAGCACTATACCGTGGAAGCGATGACCGACTCCTACCTCGACGCGATCGGGGCAGTATTGTGAATTCGCCTCGGGTACTGTGGCTTTCGCCGTGGACGCGGCCAGCGGTACGCGTGCAGGCCGAAGCACTACAGCGGCGAGGCGCCGACGTATTGTTGGTGACCTCCGACCAACATCCGGAGTCGGACGCCGCCCGCGACTACGAGTTGGTGCTCGATCCGCGGTTCAAGACCGCCGCGACATGGCTGCCGACCCTGAAAGCCTGGCAACAAATCCGGGCGTTCCGGCCCGACGTAGTGCTCGCCGAACTCGTCCGCGACCCACGCTGGATCGTGCTGGCCGGCCGGACCCCACGCATTCAGGTGGTGCACGACGACCGGCCGCACGATCCCGACGAACTGATGCCGGCCTACGAACGTGCCGTATTCGACCGCTGGGGCGCCCGATCGGCGGCCACCATCACCTACAGCGACTACGTCGCAGGTGCCGTCGCCACCCGGCGCGACGTCGCCGGCACGCCGGTACACGTGGTGCCGCTCCCCAGCGACGTCGACCTGTCCCGGATCCCCCCCCTTCGTCGGGCCCGAAGGGCGTCGCGACTTCGTCCTGTTCGGCCGGCTCAACCCCTACAAGAACGTCGACGTCGTGCTCGCCGCGTGGCAGCGCCACGTCGACGGGGGCGGTTGGCGCGGAGACAATCTGGTCCTGATCGGCAACGGGCCGCTGGACGCCGCCGCGCTCCCCGGACACGTGCGCTGGCGCACGGGCAGCTTCCGCTACGCCGACGTCATCCCGACCCTGGCCGCCGCGAAGGGTTCGGTCTCCCACTACCGGCGTGCGTCCCAGAGCGGGGTGCAGGTGCTCTCCATGCAGCTGGGCGTCATGCCGATCGTTTCGACGGCCGGAGCGCTGCCCGAATACCAGCCGCCGGGCTGCGACCCCATCGGTGCCGACGACGTTGCCGGGCTCGCCGCCGCCTTCGACCTGCTGGCCGACCCCGCCATCGCCGCCCAGCTCGGAGCGCAGGCGGCGCGTTACTACGCGCGGCACTGCGCCGTCGACATCGTCGCGCAGCGCTTCCTGGACGTCATCGCCGACGTGATAGCCCCTCGGCGCTGAGTTCTGTCAACGATGGCGCGGGCTGAGTGCGCGAAGGCCGCGCCGACCCTTGCTGCGCCCCGCGCCAAGCCCTTGCCAGTACGTCTCTAGCCACTCGGTCAGCTCACGGGCCCGGCCGAGCGCGTCCGGCGGTGCCGACATCGAGCGCGTCGCGTCGATCGCCGCGGGCAGCTCCTCCATCTCTCGGGCCACGGTCGCGAGTCCGCCTGCTTCCAGCTTCTCGGCGAACGGCAGCTGGTGCTCGTCGACGTGCTCGCCCAGCGACGAGCGACGGGGAACGATCACCGGGTGCTTGCCCTGCTCGATGCACGACAGCGCCGATCCGGCGCCGGCGTGCGTGACGACCACGGAGGCGCGCCGGATCTGTTCGCAGAGGTCTCCGAAGGAGAGGAAGCGCTCGAACCGGGCGTAGCGCGGCTCGTACTTACACGTGCCGAGCTGCACGAAAAAATCGTCCTCTACCGCGCCGGTGCGGGCCAGTTCGTCGACCGCGTGCGCCAGCCGGTCGAAGGGATGCACCTCCATCCCCATGATCACGAAGATCACACCACCCTCCCGTGATATTCCGTGCGGGGAATCTGGTCGACCAATTCGGGCCACTGCACCAGGAATCGGGAGGCGAAGGGCTTCACCATCCGCGCGGTCAGAGACAAGCCGGTGATGCGGGTGATGGATTCGACGAAGACGGTCGGGATCCGCAGGAACCACGCCAGCCACAGGAAGGGCGCGGCCACGCCTGAACCGGTAGTCAGGATCATCGCGGGGCGGTGGCGGATCAGGAGACGCAGGGCCAGCACCAGATTGCGCAGCAGGTTGGGCACGTTGCGAACGGTGGGATGTGCCGCCCAATAGACCTCATGCTCGTCGCGCAGCAGGTAGCGGGCATCGGCCGTGCCGAAACTGACCCAATACCGATCCTTGTCCTGCCAGAACTCCCGCAGACAGAACATCTCGTAGATGTGTCCACCGGACGATGCGATCAGCAGCAGGCGGCCCATGTCTCCCGTCACCTCCGGCGTCGCGCTGCTAGACGAGAAGACTAACGCCCGTTGCGGAAAACAGATCGATCAGATCGTCGAGAGCGGCGACCGACCGGATGCTAGCGTCCTCGTTGTTAGCTGGGCTCGCCAAAACAGCGATCATGTAC
This sequence comes from Mycobacterium stomatepiae, assembly GCF_010731715.1. Classification (NCBI taxonomy): domain Bacteria; kingdom Bacillati; phylum Actinomycetota; class Actinomycetes; order Mycobacteriales; family Mycobacteriaceae; genus Mycobacterium; species Mycobacterium stomatepiae. Next base: position 5,077,422 of record NZ_AP022587.1, on the reverse strand, counting down.
AAGGACAGGGATGCCAGGCAGAGCGGTCTTGATCGGCGTCGAGTCCAACGCATCACCACTGATCTCCTACCCCTGGCTCGACGACGGAGCCGCATACATCGTCAATGCGGGACTCGAAATATGACTGAGAGGCGCAGACGATGATTCGGACGGCCATAGTCGGCCTGGGGAAGATGGGGTTGTCGCACCTGGCGATACTTCGTCCGCATCCGGACCTCGACGTGGTTGGCATCTGTGATTCGGCCGGCTATGTGCGCAATGTCCTCGGCAAGTACACCGGTCTGCGGTGCTACGACGACTTCGATCGGATGCTGGCGGAGTGCAAGCCCGAAGCGGTGGTCGTTGCCGTCCCGTCGAGGCTGCACGCGCCGACCGTCGAGAAGGCACTCAGGAGCGGGGCGCATGTGTTCTGTGAGAAACCGTTCGTCCTCGATGTGCGGGATGGCGAACGCTTGGTGGCTCTGGCGGAGAACAGTCAACTCGTAACTCAGGTCGGGTACCACTACCGCTTTGTCGGTGCGTTCCAAGAGGCGGCACGGATCGTCGCGTCGGGCGCGCTCGGGCGCGTACACCACGTGCGCGCCGAGGCGTACGGCCCGGTCGTCCTGCGCGAAAAGGGGAGCACGTGGCGCGGGGTGAAGGCCGAAGGCGGTGGCGCCCTTTACGATTACGCGTGCCACGCCATCGACTTGATGAATTTCATTGTCGGCGTTCCCCATTCGGTCGACGGAGTCGTGCGTCATAGTGTTTTCTCCCGCGACGTCGACGACGAGGTGTACTGCACGATGCACTACGCGGGCGGCGCAAGTGGCCAGCTGTGCGTGAACTGGAGTGACGAGAGCTTCCGCAAGATGTCGACCAAGGTGTCGGTATGGGGGACAAACGGCCGCCTGATCGCCGACCGGCAGGAGTGTCAGATCTATCTGCGCGAGGCACACGCCGCACTCCCCGAATTCGCACCGGGGTGGACGATCCGGTACACCACAGATCTCACCGAGGACGTCTGGTATTACCTTCGCGGCGAGGAGTATTCGGCGCAGATCGACTATTTCGCCAAGAGTGTGACCAAGAACCGGCTAGACGGCGAGAACACATTTCGTTCTGCACTCGACGTCGATCGTGTGGTCGACATGATCACCGGCGCCGCACTCAACGCGCGTCCCGCGCCGGTGACCTTCCACCGCAAGCTCCTTGCGCGCGTCAGGAGACGCGCCGCCTCGAAGGCATCGTGACCATGGACCGTGTGCTGTTCGGAGACAATCAATTTTTCGGCGTCAACCATATGTCCGAGGAAAAGGCGCGCGCACAGGCGATGCGTTTCCAGCACCTCCCGGCCGTGCTCGCGACGCTCGACGACGCCTACCGGGAAGGCATCCGCACGTTCGTCTGCACGACCCACGATCGCGTTGGCGAAATCTGTGATCATTTCCGCGCCAACGAGATTGAATACCCAGACTACGTCTTTTACCCATGCATGCCGTATGCGCACAAGTATGCGAATGCCGTGACGGAGTTCGGAATGATGGAGGCGCTCCGGAAGTTTTTGCCGGACACCGGGGCCGTCCGGTCGATGTTCAAGGGCGGCGTTGCTCTCGCCAGCAAGGACGTGGAGCCGCTGATGCAGCTGCTGGTCGATGCCGAGATGAAGATGTTCGCCGGACTGTCGACACCCGTCATCTTCCTTCAGAACGTCGTCACGGACCTACTTCTCGGGCTCGGAATGGACGAGACCTTCCGACTCTTCGCCGACCATGTCAAGCTGAAGTACAACGCCGAGCCGGGCTTCATCACGATGAACCTGCCGCGCCTCCTCGATGTGCTGGAGAAGCAGGGAATCGAGAACCCGATAATCTGCACCAATTTCAACAAGATCGGTTTCCGGATGTGTGGGGGCATAGAGCTTTACGAGAAGACGATCCGTGAACGCCGCTGCCGGGTGATCGCGATGTCGGTCCTCGCCTCGGGTGCGATCTCGCCACGCGAGGCGATCCACTACGTCTGCAGCCAGCCGCAGATCCACTCGATCGTCTTTGGCGCATCCAGCCGCACGAATATCCGGGAGACCAAGTCCCTGATCGACGAGCTCTGGCGGGCGCCGACATGATTCCCCGATCCACGCGTATCAGCGGTCATCTTTAATCCGAAGGTCCGCAACCCTTTCGAGCGTTTGCGAGGCGGTCCGCAAGCCGGACGCCCAGCGCGATGCCGAGCAGTGTCGGGTTGGCCTGGCTGGATGTCGGCAGGACGGACGTGCTCGCGACGTAGAGTCCGCGCACGCCGTGGACCTGCAGCTGTGAGTCCACGACGCCCCCTTCCGGGGTCGCCGACATCCGAGTGGTTCCGGACTGGTGGAAACCGGCCCGTTGCGCCATGTAGGCACGTACCGAACCCTCGACGTCGTCGGTGAGCCACTCGACGTATCCGACACCGTGGCGGCGAAGGTGCTCATCGATCGCGACGATGGCCTTGCGCACGCTCTGGTAGTCGGTGTCGGAAAAGTGCATGTGGGTGCGAATCCGGCGCATGCCCAGGGCGTCTCGTTCGTCGGCGAGCTCGACTCGACTCTCCCAGTGGCCGACATGCTCGCCGTGGTAGTGGAGCGGATATCGATTGTCGGCGCTCTTCACGAAAAAGCCCGGCGCCTTGCGGCCCCTGCGGAGGAACCGGGCATAGCAAAACGCGACCGCAAACGCGATGGATGGGAACAGGTCTCGCAAGATATTTCGCAGGTGCGCGCGAATCTGTGGCGTGGCGTCGGTTTTGGTGTGCGCCTCCCGAATCGCCTCCGCGAGCAGGAACCGGCCGACCGGAGATATCAGGGTGAGATAGACACCCGACAGAATCCCACTTCGATGATCGGGATCGCTGACCGCGGGGTTCACCAGCCAGACGGCGGAGTTCGGCATCCCGGATTCACGCTGTCGTTCGGGATCGATGGTAAAGCGGCGGCGAACGTACACCCCGCCGTTGTCCCGCTCGTGTCCGTAGATGACCTCGCCCGTGGTGAAATGCACGCGCGCGACCCGGGCCTCGACGTGACCCATGTACCACCGTCCGAGGTGCCCGCCCGCATTTCCCAGCCCACCGGGATGACGGCTGTCGGACACCAGCAGCAAACGTGTTGCCTCCAAACCACCGGTCGCGATGACGTAGTCCGCCGCCACGAATGTTCCCTGGCGGCCGTCGAGCGTCTTGACCACGAGGTGGTCGACGGCGTCACCGGCTTCGGTCGTCACGATTTCGGTGCACGTGAGGCCGGTCCACACGGTCAGACCCGGGGTGGCGCGCAACGCACGGCGATATTCGCGGCCGAAACGCGTTGGCAACACCCAGCGCTCGAGATCGGTCGTGCGCACGACACCGTCGGGAAGCCCCACGATCATGTCCCGATGCGCAAGCTCGGGGATGTCGTGCGCATTGAATGCCGCCTGACCGCACGCCGCCCAATCACAGGCCCGCTGTAGGTACGGCTCGACGTCGCGGTACCCGATCGGCCAGGGCGCCTGCGCGGTGATCGGCCGATCCTCGAAGTCGATGGGGTCGAACTTGACGCAGCGCCCACCCCAGAGGGCGGTAGTTCCCCCCACCTGCCGACTGACCGCGAGCTCACTACGCGAATGGAAGTAGTCGTCCTGCCGCGAATCGAAAGCCGCCAAATCCTGCGTCGCGTGCTGGGCATGCTCGCGACCGCTTTCGATCAGCGCCACCTGGACGCCCGATCTCGCGAGTTCCAGCGCCGTCGCGATGCCGATCGGACCGGCCCCGACGACCACCACATCGGTCTGGATCGTCGTGCCATCGCCGAACTCCCCGGGGCCACGAATCACGCGCAAGCACCCGCTCGAAACTCCTCAACCAGACCGAGGAACCGCGTCACGATCTCCGGGTCCGGTGGTGCGCAGACCGCGCTGGCCGCATCGGTGACCCGTTGCGGTTTGGTCGTGCTGTACAGGATCGCGCGGCATCCCGTTGCGGTAAGCGAAGACCCGAGGATCAACTTCGCGAGCATGCCCGGCGCCTGCGGGTCGATTTCGAGAGTGTCGCGCCAATGTCTGGCCAATTGCGCGTTCGTAGACAACGCCTGGGCGAGCCTCGCATGTGGCGCGTTCAGTACGCCGAACGCCACGTCGGCGGGCCGCGGCGCAGGGTCGAGCACGTCACCGCGAAGTTGACTCACTCCCTCGGGTGCGAACGCGCGGGCAAAATCTGCTTCGAGCCCCTCCTCTTGAGAAACGCCCCAGGCGCGAATCTTGCCCTGCTGGCGGGCACGCTCGAAAAATTCACGCAGTTGGTCGCTGGCCACCGTGTCCCCGGGCCGCGGGGCATGAACGAACAAGATGTCGACGTGGTCGACACGCAGCGCCCCGAGACTCTGGTCAAGGCTGCGTGCCGCGACGGCGGGATCGTAGAGCCGGGGGTCGTCGTCGGTTCCTGCTGCCGCTTGGCGGCACGCCGAAGCGCCGGCGCCTTTCGTAGTAGCGCCCGCGCCGGACCCTGAAATCGGGCAAGACGGCCAACCGCGCCGCCGACGTCGATGCCGAACTTGGTAGCGATGGTCACGGCATCACGATCCACCGTGCGCAAGAACCTCCCCAATTCCGCCTCGGCCATCCCCAAGCCGTACATCCGCGCGGTGTCGAAGTGGGTGATCCCGCTGTCGACCGCGCTGGCGAGTACCGCCATCCGCTCCTTGCGGAACGGCCACTGCATCAGGCTGCCGCATCCGAAGCCGACAGTACTCACCGTCAGCTGCGGTCCCGGAAGTTCAACTCGTTTCAATGCCACATCCCTCGTATATCCGGCGAAGCTGCGTTCCGATGACTTCGGGGCTGCGGGTCGCCGCGATGTGCGCCTGACCTCGGAGACCATCACGTTCGGCCAAGTAGGGATCGCGCAGGTAGCGGCCGATCGCCGCCGCCAGGGCGGGCACGTCACCAACCGGTACGAGCATGCCGGGGTCGGACGCGATCTGTGCTGTACCGCCCACCGGGGTCGCCACGAACGGCCGCGCGCTGGCGAGGGCCTCGGTGAGGATCATCGGCATCCCTTCAGCGAATGACGGAAGCGCAACCACTCGAACCGTCCGGAGCAGCTCACGGACACCATCCGGGGAAATCGGCCCATCAACGGAGAGGCGCTCGGTCGGCGGCGGAGCGTAGTCGTCGACGGGTCCGACTATTCGGCAACGCCCCTCAATGCCCTCGGCGAGAAGCAGCCGCCAGGCCTCGACAAGCCTGTCCACACCTTTGCGGTGCCCGATGGTGCCCGCAAAAAGCACCACCGGTGGCGTCGAGCTGGCGCGGGGCGCGTCTCGATCAATCACGATCGGGTTCGCCACCACGGAGGTTGACACCGCGGGCGCCACCTCGGCCACCGAACCGCGCGCTTCCTCCGATAGGACGATCACATGGTCGGCATGCTGCAACGTGCCCCCCACGAAGCGGGGACGTGATCTGGCGAACTCGGGAAAGTCGGGGCCGTGGATCGTGACGATAATCCGTCGGCCCCGAGCGCTGGCCAGGCGGATCAACGGTCCATCGCGCAGCCAGGCTCCTCCATTGGAGATGTGGAAATGCACGATGGTCGCGCGGGGCGCGGTGGCAAGCGCAACCGCCGCACGCGCCATCAGAAGCAGGTTCCTCACCTGGTTGCGGCCGCTCCATGTCGAAAGAACGCTCATGTCGTCCGCGCCAATCTTGTTGTCACGGATGACGCGGATCACCGACTGCGTCCCACCGATGCTGTACATGTCGGGCCCTACGTGAGTGACTGCGATCATTTTCCGCCACGCGCGCGCCAGCGCGGCTGACGGGTGTACGCACGCAAGTCCCCCAGCAAACCGGGCATACGGTCAAGATAAACCAGGTCGGCAACCAACCGGGTGACGCTCGCGCAATTTCAGCTGGGCGTCGCGGTCAGGGCCGGCGCGTGCTCGACTGGCTGGCCGGCAGCCTGGGCCCTGCGCCGCAAGCCGGCGTATCCCATCGCGGTCCCCAGGGCCAGACCCAGCCCGAGGGCGTCCATCGGCATCTCCGGCAACGGCCACACCGCGGATATCGCCAGGAGTCCGGCGCTGACCGCCGCACTGATCTTCGCCGGCGCGGACGCACAACGCAGCGCCAGGATCACCGGCGTGAGCGCGAACAACGCGAATACCGCCATACCCACGGCCCCGGCCTTGGCCAACCACCACAGGTAGAAGTTGTGGGAATAGGCGGGGTAGAGCGTCATATGGAACTCGTCGTTCCCGGTCGGCGGTTGATAGGGGTAGCCCAGGCCGTGGCCGAACACCGGGGCCGCGGCAATGGTCTCCTTGAGCAGATTGATTTCCCGCAGTCGCTCCAGCGCCGAATCATCTACGGCGAGCGCGCTTTCCGTAACTTCGCCCAGCACCCGTTGATTGAACGCGGCGAACTGATCGGCGAGCCATGCCCCGCTCTTGGAGCGTTGCAGCAAAAACAGCGACCCCGGCACCGCCATCGCGATGGCGGCCCCGGCGACGGCGAGAGCAGCGACTATACGGCGCAGGGCCGCCCAGCTCAAACTGCCCAGCAGGGCGATGCCGCCGGCTACCGCCATGGCGATCAGTGTGTTGCGGGAGAAGGACAGCAGCGAAATGAGCAACGCCGGGGGCCCGACCGCGAAGTACACCGCGGGTTTAACCCGGCCGACGACCGCGGCGGCGACGAGTCCGCTCAGCACGGCGGTGGCCGGCGTTTGGGTGGACACGATGATGCGCAGGGCCTGGCCCGCGCCCGTGGTGTCTTCCAGGCTTTCCGCACGGCCGGCCAGCCGGATCGCATGCAAGGAACTGACCACCGCCATGGCCGCCGAAAACCACAAAACCACGATCATCACGCGCAGCGAAAATGCCAGGTAGCCGCCGTAGACGACACACACGGCCAGCACGAACCCAACCACCAATTCGAGCATCGTCGACGCTTCGCGCATCACCACCAGGGGGAGTTGTCCCGTCGCGAGTCCGGCGATGGTGGAGACCACCACCACGAGCACCAGGATCCCGGGCAATCGGAAATCCGAGAACCGCGGTTTCACGACCGGGATCAGGTAGCAGATGGCGAGCACCGCGGCCAGTTGGTAGGCGTAAATCGTTACCGGGCCAAGGACTTTGCCGACGTGCAAGTCTTCGGGCAGCGCGGCGAACGCCCCAAACAGCGTGACCGCTACCATCCCCTCGGGTTTCACCCAGTAGACGACCACGCAGAACAACACGGCGGTGAGCACCACACCCTCGGTGGTTCGGCGCACCGCAAGCACGCCGAACACGAAGCACCCGAACGCGAACATCGCCAGCAGGGCTGCAGTTACCGCCATGCGATGGCGACTCTGCAGGTAGTGGATCACGCCGACCCTCTGGCCTTTGCCCGGTAGTTCCGTCCCGCGGCGCTGGTTCGCATTGACGGTCGGGCGTCGGTCAGCACGGTTCCGATGACCTCCGCGTTGACCGCGCGCAACGCCGTCAACGCGTCTGTGATTTCGTCGGCGGTGGTGCGCCTTGCCCGCACCACCAACACCGTGGCTTGAACCGCGCCGACCAGCAGGCCGGTGTCGACCGTCGCCAACACGGGCGGCCCATCGACCACCACCCGGTCAAAGCGCGAGGACAGGTCTGCCAGCACGGCGTCGATCACTTCCGGTTGGTACGAGCTGGCCGAGGGGGTCTCGCGGCGGAATGACCGCGACGCCAATACGAACAGTCTGGAGATCACCGTCGGCCGCACCGCGTCGGCGGCGATACCGGGGTTGGCCAGCGCGTTGGCCAACCCCTCCCCCGACTCGACGTTCAGCAGGCCGGCGATCACGGGCCGGCGAGTATCGCCCTCGACCAAGAGCACGTCCTCGCCGAGCTGGGCGAAGACGTGCGACACGTTCAGCGCGGTCGTGGTGGTTCCCTCGCCCCCGAAGGGCGCGGTGAGGAGCACGCGGCGGCTCCCGGTCCCCATCGCCCTGCGCAGGCGGGCGGCCAGGCCGCGCACCGCGTCGTCGAATGCGGCGTCGGTGCCGAACTTCGGGGCCGTGCCGCGCTTGCCGGGGAGCTCGGCCAGGGTCGGCAAACCCGAAAGCTCCTCCAGTTTTTCGCGGGTGCGCACGGTGCGGTCACTGGCCTCGCGGGTCAGCGCCACCGCGATGGCCAGCAGCACACCGGCGATAAAGCCGATCGCCATGTTGCGCGCCGGCACTGGCGAGACCGGAACGCGCGATATCCGGGGCGACTCCACCACCTTCGCGTGGGCGATCGGGAATGGCTTGTTCGTCGGCCCCAGCGGTCCCAGCGGTCCGGGGCCTCCCGGAGCGTCGGTCGGCGTAGCGATGGTGTCGGCCGGGCGCGGGTTGCCGGCCAGTGTCGGGACGAGGGCGCTGAACTGATCCGCCATCGCACCGGCCAGCGCGGCGGCGCGGGACGGATCGGTGTCCTTGACGCTGATCGTGAACAGCAACGATTTAGCGGTGTATTTGACTTGGGTTTGGCTCAGCACTTCATCGGGACTGATGGATAGTTGCAGCTGAGTGACCGCGCGCTCTGCGACGCTGCGTCCACCGGCGATCTGCGCATACGACGACAGCCGCTCTTGAGCGGCCATCGTGCCGCTGTACACCTCGTTGAGGTCGGTAGCACCGGTGAACGAGATCAGGACGGTGGCCGACGATTGGTAGTGCTTGTTCTGCACCGCCGTAACGAACGCGGCGCCCAGGGTACACATCAGCAGCGCGGTCACGGCGAGCTTCCAGTGCGCCGCGATAATCCGGACAAAAGTACGGAAATCCATCCCGCGAATACCCTTCTAACGGCCTAGCGGGTAAGAGCATACATTCGGTCTCCTATGGACGCTCTGCGCAAACCCAACGCTCATTATGCAGCGTCGTCAAATCAGGATCCGGCCGTCCGCCCAGGCAGCAGCGGACTTTTGCGTTGTTTTGCCGAGGCACCCTACGCGCCATTCACTGTCGTGGCGTGGAGGTGACCACGTCGCGCGGTATGTCGACCGTTGCGATGGGATACCACCCGGTTCCGTCGCGCCCGTCACGGGCCAGCCGCATCGGGGGGTAGTTCACGACGTGGGAGGCATCGGGTTTGTGCTGTTGCCAGGTGGCCGCCGCCTGCAGGGTGTAGTTCCCGGGCGGCAGGCTCCCGATGTCGACGGTCACGGTTTTGTTGGCCGACGCCGGGGCGGGTTCGGTACCCGAGTTGTCGCCGTGGACCAGGGTCTTGAGGTTCACGGTCACGGGCATCTCGCGGATCACCGCGCCCGTGAAATCCACCAGCCGGTAGCCGGGGACCCATTTCTCGCTGAGGCCGGCGGAGCCGTGGTTGGTCCAGGTGACCCCGATCGTCGCCACCCCCTCGCGGAACGTTTGCGATCCCGCCTGCGCTTCGGCCGTATACCGATAACCGGCAACCACGTTGGCTCGCGCCCACAGCAGGTACAACGCCGGGTCCATCGGACTACTCGAGTCCACCGCCGGGAAGTTGTAACTCGACGTCATCGATACGTGGTACTTGACGACGTCGCGCACGCCCTTTTCGTAATAGGACTTCGGATCGGTTCCGTCGGGCAACTGGCACCATTCGGTAATCACCAGCGCCGCGGCCATCCGGTCTTTCAGCTGACCGACGACCGGATCCTTCACCTGCAAATAGTGCGAGCCTTCCCGCTCGGCCCAGGCGGGCAAGGGCGCCTGGACGCCGAGGCAATCCGCGCGGATACCGACCGGCGCGGACAATTTCTTCGTGACGTCGTCGGCGAGCAGCTCCCGCACGATCTCCGGGTTCAGCGCCGTCGTCACCAATTGGGTATGAGGGAAGGCGCTGACATGCGCGGCAACGAGCTGCCGAATGGATGCGGCGGTGATGTCTTGGTCACGAAATTGGCTGTAATAGCCGAGCTTTGCCACGCTTTCGTCGGGGGCCGGGCCCGGCGCGCCCAGCGTGTCACGCTGATAGGAGATGTGGTTCTCGCTGAAGTCTCCGTAGCCGGAGAACTCGAAGACGCTCAGCCGCTCGTCGCCGTCGTAACGGCGACCCAGCGCGGCGAGCAGCGCAGAGAACGCGTCCAGGTACTGAGGGTCATTCCATTTCGGAACGACGTGCGTCACCCCGGCAGTCCACCAATAACGTTGCGGCCCAGTATAGTTGGCAGCCAGCGGCCACATGAAGTCGGGAATCGCGATGTTCGTGTTGTTCGGGTACCAGGAGTTGCAACAGGAGTTGTAGGCGACCACGCGAAGGGTCAGCCGCATGTTTGCGCCGGCGAGTTTTGCTAGCGCGTCGTCGATCACGCTGAAGTCGAACTTGCGATCGTCGGGTGCATCGGGAGGCAGCCTGGCCGGATCGACCGGCTGCAGCTGCCGCCAGGTGACACGCAAGCTGGCGTCGTAGGACGCCGGCCACGCCGGGTACTGGTGTTGGGCGGGACTGCCTTGCGGGAAAAGTGGCATCAGCAGGTCTTCGTACTGGCCGCGCAGCGGATTGGGCACCTCCTGCACGGTCAGCGGGATGGCCGGGCTGGCAATCGCGCTCAGCGGCTCGGGGCCATTCGATTTGCCACACCCGCTGAGAACCAGCGCCGCGCACACCGCAACGGCCGCCGTGCATTTGCTCACTCGTCGGATCACAGTGCGATGCTAGATGGCGCCCTGTGACAAAGCCTCACGATCGGCGAGGAACGGCATCGGCATCCAGCGTGCGGACAGTAATGCCTCCATCGCGTCGCCGGGGACGGGCCTGGACAACAGGAATCCTTGCGCACGGTGACACCCGTGCTGCATCAAAGTCAGTGCGGCAGCGGGTGTCTCGACTCCCTCGGCGACGACTTGCAGACCGAACGCCTCGGCCAGCCCGATGATGGCGCGCACGATGGCCAGGTCTCCGGCGTTGTTCCCCAGATCGCGCACGAATCCGGCGTCGATCTTCAGCATGTCGACCGGCAGCGACTTCAGATGTGACAGCACGGCGTAGCCAGTACCGAAATCGTCGATCGCCAGCTGCACACCGACCTCTTTGAGTTCGGCGAGGGTATTGCGGGTGGTCTCGATGTCGTGCACGACGGCGCGCTCGGTGATCTCCAGGCATAACGACGCGGCGTCGATGCCGAACTCCTCGATCGTCTCGGCGACGCTGCGCACGAAGCCGCGGGTGATCAGCTGTACCGGCGACACATTGACACGCAGGACCGCGCCCTGCCCCACACCGTTGGCACGCCACCGGCTGAACTCGGCGCAGGCGGTGCGCATCACCCAGCGGCCCAGCTCGCCGGCCAGGTTGGTCGATTCGGCCACGCCGATGAACGCGTTTGGCAACAGCAGTCCCCAGATCGGGTGCCGCCAGCGGACCAGCGCCTCGGCCGCCACCACCGCGCCGGTCCACAAGTCGACCTCGGGCAGATAGTGCAGCAGCAGCGCCTCGCTGCCGATATCGCCCTGCAGATGCAGCTCAATGTCGTTGCGGAAGGCGCTCTTCAACGACATGTCGTCGGTGAACACCGCGATCTGGTTGCCGCCGGCACGCTTCGCGGTGAGCACCGCCTCGTCGGCGCGGCGCAACAGCGCGGTGCAGTTGTCGCGCTCCGGCATGCCGACCGCCAGCCCGATGCTGACGGTGCGGCTGATCATGTGCCCGCCGATGGCCAGCCGCTCGCAGAGCATTTTCGACAACCGGCGGGCGAACGACTCCGCGGTCTCCGGCGACATCGACTGCTCGGGCACCACGACGAACTCGTCGCCGCCCAGCCGGGCGATCATCGCCTGGCTGCCGGCGCAGACCTGAATGCGCTGGGCGAAGACCCGGATGAACCAATCCCCCGCGGTGTGGCCCAGATAGTCGTTGATCGGCTTCAACCGATCGAGGTCGAGGTAGAGCACCGCGACGGGCCCCGGCTTTCCGGCGGCGAGCCGTTCGGACAGATGCGCGACCAGTGCCCGGCGGTTGTACAGGCCGGTCAGGTCGTCGTGCTCGGCCAGGTAGCGCAGCTTCTCCTCGGCCGCGATCCGCGCTTGCAGTTGCGCGAACAGGGTGGCGACCGCCTCGAGCACGTTGAGCTCGGCTTGCTTCCATTTGCGGGCGCCGAACCTGACGAAGCCGAGCACGCCGGTCGTCGTGTCGCCCGAAACCAGCGGCGGCGCCACCACCGACGGAACGTTCGGTTGCTTGGGGCCCGCCAGCCGGCGCCACCGCGAACCCCGGGGCGGACCGGCCGACACCACCACCGGTTTGCGGTTCTGTTCGACCTGGGACAGCAGCGGGTCGGCGCCGGTGTAGGGAACGACGCCGGCCGGGTCCGAATCCGGAACCTCGACGCGCGGTGGCCACTCCGCGACCAGCACCGAGGCGCGGGAAAGCTCGTCGCGGTGCCGCAAGAAGGCGGCGTCCACTTCGAATTGTTCGACGAGCTGCGCGAGGACCTTCTGACTCACCTCGATCGCGGTGGACGCTGTCGCGTCCACCAGTTGCGCGGCAACGGAGGTCACGACCAGGTCCAGGCTGCGCGGCATGGAGTCCTCCGATATGGGGCGCAAGTCCCGGCCGGGCGGCCAGATTTGAGCAGGTCACAGATGTATTAGTGAGAGAACCGTATCATGCACCACGCGTTTTCTCCGGGCGAAGGAACGCGTCGGCCGGCTGTGTCAACCGCTGGTTGAGTTCGGGTAGTCGCGCGGGATGTCAAGGGTGGCAATCGGGTACAGCCCAGACGCATCGCGCCCGTCCCGAGCCAGTGCCATCGGGCCGTAGTTCACCACGTGCGAGGCGCCCGGTTTGTGCTGTTGCCAATCCACCGACGCGCGCAGCGTGTAATGCCCCGGCGCCAACCCGGAAAGGTCGACGTGCACGGTCTCGGCGGACGACGCCGGGACCGCCTCCTCGCGCGACGGGCTGGAATCGTCATGCACCAACGTCTTGAGGTTGACCGTGGCCGGCAGCGTGCGCACCACCGCGCCGGTGGAATCCACCAGCTTGTAGTTGGGCGCCCACTGCTCGGTGGTTGCCGCGGCGCCGTAGTTCGTCCACTCCACCGAGATCGCCGCGACCTTGCCCTGGATGGACTGCGATCCCGGCTTCGCGTCGACCGAATACCGGTATCCGGCAGCCGCATTGGCCTGCGCCCACAACGCATAGAGCTTGGGGTCCATCGCCGATGTCGAATCCCGGTCCGGGAAGTTCGCGCTCGACGTCATCGACACGTGGTATTTGACGACGTCGTGCAGGCCCTTTTCGTAGTAGCCCTTCGGATCGGCCCCGCCGGGCAGGGAGCACCATTCGGTGATCACCGGAGCCGAGCGCAGTCGCTGCTTGATCCCGTTGACGATCGCATCGTTGTTCCGGACGTACTGCGAGTCACCGGATTCGGCCCAACCGGGCAACGGCGACTGCAGGCCGAGGCAATCCGAGCGGATGCCGACCGGGGCGGACAGCTTCTTGCTGGTGTCGTCGGAGAACAGCTCGCGCACGATCTCCGGGTTCTGCGGCGCCACCACTAATTGGGTGTGGCCGAAGGCGCCGACGTTCGCCGCGACCAGCTGCCGGATCGACGCGGCGCTGATGCTCTGGTCGCGAAACTGGGTGTATCCGGAGAACTCGAAAACGCTGAGCCGCTCGTCGCCGTCGTAGCGACGGCCCAGCGCCGCGAGCAGCTGGCCGAACGCGTCGAGGTAGTGCGGGTCATCCCAGTTCGGCACCACCTGCGGCACCCCGGCACTGTTCGGCGGCGGGGGAAAGCTGGTGGTCAGCGGACGCGCCCATTCGGGAACGGCGATGCCGGTGCCGTTCGGGTCGGCGCTGTAGGGGTATACGCGCAGGGCCAGCCGCATGTTGCGGCTGGCCAGCTTGTTCAGCGCGTCGTCGATCGCGCTGAAGTCGAACTTGCGATCGTCGGGCGCGTCGGCAGGCAGGGTGGCCGGATCGGTGGGCTGTAGCTGACGCCACGAGATCCCCATGCTGGCGTCATAGGACGCCGGCCACGCCGGGTAGCGCTGCTGCGCGGGATTGCCTTGCGGGAAAAGCGGATTCATCAGGTCTTCGTACTGGCCGCGCAGTGGATTGGAGATGTCAGCGACGCTGGGCGGGATGACCGGGGTGATCATGGCCGACAGCGGCCCGGGGTCGACGTGGCTCCCACAGCCGCTCAACACGAGCGCCGCGCAGGCGCCAACGGCCGCCGCGCCTCGCCTCAGTGTCCGGACCATCGTTGCGATGCTAGAGGGATTCGCGCCCCCGGGTGAGCGGCGGCTCCGCCACAGCCACCCGGATCAGTGATACAGCCCACATTCGACGGCCGGATTGTCAGCGGTACGCGCAAACGTTTGGGGTACCGGCGCTTCGACTAGGCTGACGGCTGACAAATTGCTGGCGACCCGCAGCCCGGCCGGTCCCCGTCGAGCTTGCGACCGCCAGAAGGCCGCCACTGGAGACCCCACAGATGCCCGTCGCACGCTCGGCCAAACATTGGCTGGTGCCCGTGGCAAAGACGATCGCGCCACAACTGTTCTGGCGGCGGAAGTATCGCGCCATGCAACAGCTGGGCCAATCTCGCGCGGACGTGCAGCTGACGGCGTCGTTGTGCGATCCCAACCGGGTCTCGCTGGATATCGGGGCGGACGTCGGCGAGTTCACGATCGCGATGTTGGCGGCGTCGCGGGCGGTGATCGCATTCGAACCCCGGCCGGCCCAGGCCCGCGCTCTCGCGTCGATGTTCGCCGCGGTCGGCGCCGCGGTCCGGGTGGAAGCGGTGGCGCTATCGGACCAACCCGGCGTGCTGCCGATGCGGGTGGTCGAAGCCGAGCCCGGCCGCAGCACGATCGACACCGACAACAGCCTTGGCGACGTGGACGGCGGCGAAATTCAGAGCATCGACGTGCCCGTCAAACGGCTCGATGATCTGCACTTGGACGACGTCGGCCTGATCAAGATCGACGTGGAAGGCCACGAACTGGCCGTGCTGCGCGGCGCCACGGACACCCTCACCCGCAGCCAGCCAACGGTCGTGGTGGAAGCCGAGGAACGCCACCACCCCAACGCGGTGGCCGAGATCACCAGGCTGATGATCGGGCTGGGCTACGCGGGCTTCTTCGACCTGGATGACGCTCGGCGGCCGATAGAAGAGTTCGACCCGGCACGTCATCAGAACCCCGCGAACGTCGGCAGCCGCGAGAACGGCTGGGCGGCCCGCGGCACCTACGTCAACAACTTCACTTTCTTTCCCAAGGGCTCGTAAGCGGAACCGCGCCCCCGGGTGAGCGGTGGCTCCGCTGCGCGACCCCGACTTGGTGATACAACTCACAATCGTCGGGCGCATTGTCACGGCTGACGGCGCTGCGGTGTCTCAAGGGCACAAGCCCGAAAGAGAATAGGAGACAGCAATGAGCAACAGCACTCGTGTCGTCGTCGTCGGCGGTGGCTACGCCGGCACTCTGGCGGCCAATCGCCTGCGGCAGCGGCCGGACCTGGAAATCACACTGGTGAATCCCCGCCCGGTCTTCGTCGAACGAATCCGCTTGCACCAAATGGTCGCCGACACCGGCACCGCGACCGCCGATTACGGCACGCTGCTGGGCGACGGAGTCCGGCTGGTCGTCGACGCCGTCGAGCGGATCGACTCCGTTGCCCGTCGTCTCGAGCTGACCTCCGGCGCCGCGCTGGACTACGACTACCTGATCTATGCGGTCGGCAGCACCGGCGCGGTGCCCGCCCAGGCGTCCGTGCCCGGTGCCGCGGAGTTCGCCCATGCGATCTGCGATCTGGAAAGCGCGCAGCGGCTGCGCTACGCGCTCGCCGACCTGCCGCTGGGCGCACCCGTCACCGTCGTCGGCGGCGGGTTGACCGGCATCGAAACCGCCTCCGAGCTGGCCGAGCAGGGCCGCCCGGTAACCCTGGTGTGCGGCGGCGCGCTCGGCGCGTCGCTGAGCAAGCGGGGCCGGCGTTCGGTGGCCAAACAACTGCGCCGGCTCGAGGTCACCATCGCCGAAACTGTCGCCGTGAGCGAGGTCCGCTGGGACAGCGTGGTGCTCAGCGACGGCGCGGTGCTGCCCAGCTCGGCGACGGTGTGGACGGCCGGGTTCGCGGTGCCGGATCTGGCCGCCCGCAGTGGGCTGCGCACCGACGAGCTGGGCCGGCTGCTCACCGACGAGACGCTGACCGCCGTCGACGACGATCGCATCGTCGCCGCCGGTGACTGCGCCGCCCCGTCGGGCCGGCCGTTGCGGATGAGCTGCCAGGCCGCCGGGCCGTTGGGCGCCCAGGCCGCCGAGAGCGTGCTCGCCCGGATCGCCGGACGGACTCCCGCGGCGCTCAACCAGGCGTTCGTCGGCCAGTGCATCAGCATCGGCCGCAGCGGCGGCACGCTGCAGTTCGCCCGCACCGACGACACCCCGGTGAACGTGGCGCTCGGCGGTCGAACCACCGCCGCGATCAAGGAAGGAATCTGCCGGGGCACGCTGTGGGCGATCCGGCGCGAGGCGGCCAAACCGGGCTCGTACTTCTGGATCAAGGGCGGTAGCGGCAGCCGGCCGTCACAAACGGCCGACGAGCAGGTCGCGATCAAATGATCGCGACCGGCGAACACGCGGAGCGGTTCACGCTGCTGCGCCCCCTGCTGTTCACCATCGCCTACGAGATCCTCGGCTCGGCCACCGAGTCCGACGACGTATTGCAGGACAGCTATCTGCGCTGGGCGGACGTCGACCTGTCGACGGTGCACGACACCAAGTCGTATCTGGCCCAGCTGGTGACCCGCCAGGCGCTCAACGCCCGGCGGGCCGGGGCCCGCCGCCGCGAGGAGTACGTCGGGCCCTGGCTGCCCGAACCGCTGCTGCTCGACGAGCAGGACCCGTCGGCCGATGTCGTTCTGGCGGAATCGGTTTCGATGGCCATGCTGGTGCTGCTGGAAACGCTGAGTCCCGACGAGCGGGCGGTGTTCGTGCTGCGCGAGGTGTTCGGTTTCGACTACGCCGAGATCGCCGACGCGGTGGGCAAACCGGCGGCGACGGTCCGCCAAGTCGCGCACCGCGCCCGCGAGCATGTCCGGGCACGCCGCAAGCGCTTCGACAACGTCGACCCGCAGCGCAACGCCGCGATCACCGCGCAGTTCCTGGCCACCGCGGCCAGCGGCGACGTGGAAGGCCTGATGGCGATGCTGGCCCCGGACGCCACCTGGATGGCCGACAGCGGCGGCAAGGTGTCCGCGGCGCGGCGGCCGGTCGTGGGTGCCGACAAGGTGGCCCGGGCGATCGCTGGGCTGATGCGCAGGGCCGCCGGCATGGCCGAGTTGCGCGTGGAGATGGTGAACTGCAACAACGCCCCGGCGGTGCTGCTCTACCTCGGCGATCAGCTCAAGGGTGTCATCACGCTGGAGATCGTCGACGACTTGATCACCAACTTCTATGTGATGCGCAACCCGGACAAGCTGGTCGCCCTGGCGACCGCGCGCGCCATCAGCCGCGGCTAAGCGACGAGGCCTGGGGTGCGGATGTTCGCCGTTCTGTCAAGCTAGGGCAGTGCGAATTGACCGGCTCGGCAACCTCGGCGACGCACCCGGCGTGCTGCGCGCGGTCGGTGATGCCGCCCGCCGGCTCGGGCTGCCACCGCCCGCGGCGCTGACCGGCGAATGGTTCGGGGCGCTGGCCGTCATCGCGCCGAGCCTGGCGGTGCGTCCGGGGGATCCCACGGATGCATTCGCCGTCCCGCAGAGCTCGCAGTCCCATCCATCCGTGGTCGGTGGCGGCTGGTTCGGCTACCTGTCCTATCCGGACGCCGGTGCCGACGGTCGGCCGCATCGCATCCCCGAGGCCGCCGGCGGCTGGACCGACTGCGTGCTGCGCCGCGACCGGGACGGGCAGTGGTGGTACGAGAGCCTGTCCGGGGTGGCGATGCCGGGTTGGCTGACCGCCGCGCTGGCCGCGACGCCGGGGCCGGCGCGCGCCTGCCGGATCGAGTGGGACGGGGCCGAGCGGGAGGCGCACCGCGGCGCGGTGCTGGCCTGCCTGGAGGCGATCCGCGCGGGCGAGGTCTACCAGGCGTGCGTGTGCACCCGGTTCACCGGGACGGTCACCGGGTCCGCGCTGGACTTCTTCATCGACGGCATCGCGCGCACCACGCCGGCCCGCGCGGCCTACCTCGCCGGCCGGTGGGGTGCGGTCGCATCGCTGTCGCCCGAGCTGTTTCTGAGCCGCCACGGCGAGGTCGTGACGTCGAGCCCGATCAAGGGCACACTGCCCCTGGACGCCTGGCCGTCGGCGCTGCGCGCCTCGCCGAAAGAGGTGGCCGAGAACATCATGATCGTCGACCTGGTCCGCAACGACCTGGGCCGGGTGGCGGTCACCGGGACGGTCAAAGTGCCCGAGCTGCTGGTGGTGCGGCGTGCGCCCGGGGTGTGGCATCTGGTGTCGACGGTGTCGGCGCAGGTGCCCGTCGAGCTGCCCACCTCGGCACTGCTGGACGCGGCTTTCCCGCCGGCCTCGGTCACCGGTACCCCGAAACACCGTGCCCGCCAATTGATTTCGCAGTGGGAATCGCATAGACGCGGAATATATTGCGGCACAGTCGGTTTAGCATCCCCAATCGCCGGATGCGAGCTGAACGTCGCGATCCGCACCGTGGAGTTCGACGCCGCCGGCACCGCGGTGCTGGGCGTCGGCGGCGGAATCACCGCCGACTCGAACACCGACGCCGAATGGGCGGAATGCCTACACAAGGCCGCCCCTGTCGTCGGGGTGCCGTGCAACGCGGCCGCGGCAGGTTAGTCCTCGCCCCGCGCGGCCAGCACCTCGTCGTACAGCTGCCGTGAGCGCACGCCAGGATGGGCCGCGGCCACCTCGGTGCAGGCGTCCTTGACGCGAACTCCCTGGGCGACGAGCTCTTTCACCCGGGCCACCAGCGACGGCACGTCGGCGGGCGGCGTCGCGCCGGCCAGCACGACGGTGATCTCGCCGAGCACACCGTCGGCGGCCCAGGCCGCCAGCTCCTCCAGCGTTCCGCGCACCACTTCCTCGTGCACCTTGGTCAGCTCCCGGCAGATCGCCGCCCGGCGGGCGCCGCCGAGCTGCTCGACCGCGTCGGCCAGGCACGCCGCCAGCCGGCGCGGCGACTCGAAGAACACGCAGGTGCGCCGCTCGTCGGCCAGCGAGGCCAGCCAGGTCTTGCGCGCTCCGCTCTTGCGCGGCGCGAAACCCTCGAAGCAGAACCGCTCCGAGGGCAGACCGGAGACGGCCAGCGCGGTCGTCACCGCGGAGGGCCCCGGCAGGCATGTCACCGGGACGCCGGCTTCGACACACGCCGCGACCATCCGGTAGCCGGGGTCGCTGATCAGCGGCATTCCGGCGTCGCTGACCACCAGCACCGTCGCACCGGCTTTGATCTCGTCGACCAGCGCCGGCACCCGGCTGGCCTCGACAGAATCGAACATGCTGACCACCCGGCCGCCGATCCGGACGTCGAGCGCCTTGGCCAGCGTGCGCACCCGCCGGGTGTCCTCGGCGGCCACCACGTCGGCGTCGGCCAGCGCCCTGATCAGCCGCGGTGAGGCATCCGACGGCTGGCCCAGCGGGGTCGCACCGAGCAACAGGCGACCGTGGGACATGACGAACAGCCTACGATCGACACCAATGTCTGCCCCGCCCAGCGAAGCCTCCGCGACGGTCCAGGAACGCGTCGTGCCCATGGTCAGCCCGGGGCCGCTGGTTCCGGTGGCGGATTTCGGACCGGTCGACCACATCCGCGGCTGGGTGGTCACCGGCATCATCACGCTGCTCGCGGCGATCACAAGATTCGTCAACCTGGGCTCGCCGACCGACGCCGGCACGCCGATCTTCGACGAGAAGCATTACGCGCCACAGGCCTGGCAGGCGCTGCACAACCACGGGGTGGAGGACAACCCCGGCTTCGGTTTGGTGGTCCATCCGCCGGTCGGTAAGCAGCTGATCGCGATCGGCGAGGCGATCTTCGGCTACGACGGGGTGGGCTGGCGCTTCACCGGCGCGCTGCTCGGCACGGTGATGGTGCTGCTGGTGATGCGGATCGTACGGCGAATCAGCCGCTCGACGCTGGTGGGCGCGATAGCCGGAGTGCTGTGCATCTGCGACGGTGTCAGCTTCGTCGCCTCCCGCACCGCGCTGCTCGACGGCATCCTCGTCTTCTTCGTGGTCGCGGCATTCGGAGCGCTGATCGTCGACCGCGACGAGGTGCGCCGGCGCCTGCACGTCGCGTTGCTCGAAGGCCGCAACACGGCCACCGAGTGGGGCCCGCGGCTGGGGGTGCGCTGGTGGCGGTTCCTGGCCGGGGTCATGCTCGGATTGGCTTGCGGGACAAAGTGGTCGGGCCTGTACTTCGTGGTGTTCTTCGGCGCGATGTCATTGGCGTTCGACGTGGCCGCGCGGCGGCAGTATCAGGTGAACCGGCCGTGGCTCGGCACGCTGGGCCGCGATCTGATCCCCGCGGCATACGCGCTCGGCATCATCCCGATCGCGGTGTACTTGGCCAGCTATGCGCCGTGGTTCGCGTCCGAGACCGCGATCGACCGGCACGAGGTGGGCCAGACGATCGGCCCGCAAAGCGACTTCCCGGTGCCCGACGCGTTGCGTTCGCTGTGGCGCTACAGCGCGAAGGCGCTGCAATTCCATGCGGGACTGACCAATTCGGCGGGCAACTACCACCCGTGGGAATCCAAGCCGTGGAGCTGGCCGATGTCGTTGCGGCCGGTGCTGTACGCGATCGATCAGCAAAACGTCACCGGCTGCGGCGCGCAGTCGTGCGTGAAGGCGGAGATGCTGGTCGGCACGCCCGCGATGTGGTGGCTGGCGGTGCCGGTGCTGCTGTACGCCTTATGGCGATCGGTCATCCGCAGGGACTGGCGCTACGCGGTCGTTCTCGTCGGCTACTGCGCCGGGTGGCTGCCGTGGTTCGCCGACATCGACCGGCAGATGTACTTCTTCTACGCCGCGACGATGGCGCCGTTTCTGGTGATGGGCATCGCGCTGATCTGCGGCGACATTCTCTATCGCCTCCCTTCAAACCAGACCGCGGAGCGCCGCACGCTGGGACTCATCGCAGTGTCCAGCTACGTCGCCTTGGTGGTGACCAACTTCGCCTGGTTGTTCCCGGTGCTCACCGGTCTGCCGATCTCACAGCAGACGTGGGACATGGAGATCTGGCTGCCCAGCTGGCGCTAAGCGCTGGTCCACGTCGAGATTGCCGCTATGGCTGCGAATCTCCGCCAACCACAACGCTGGCGGCAATCTCGCTGACATGTCGGTCGGTGCTTGCATCATGAGCGCGTGGTGGGGGTCTTTCTTGGAAGCGAAGCGGTAGCGCGCGGCGCGCTGACCCGCGGTCAATTGCGTTGGAACTACCGGCAAATCCATCGCGGTGTGTATCTGGCGAAGGATGCGCCGAGATCACTGTGGGACAACATCTACGCGGCATGGCTGTGGTCGGGGCGGAAGGGGATCATTGCCGGCCGTGCTGCGGCCGCGCTCCACGGAGCCAAATGGGTCGACGATTTCACACCCGTTGAGCTCCTCGGGCCGTTCAACCATCCACCGCCAGGGATCATCGTTCGACGCGAACGGGTCGAGTTGGACGAGATCGTGGAAGTGGGCGCCCTGCGGGTAACTGGCCTCGCGCGGACGGCTTTCGATCTGCCCGGCATCTGCCGCGTGATGTGGCGGTCACGCATCTCGACGCGCTGTCGGCCGCGACGGGTGTAGCCGCGTCCGACGCGACGGCGTCGATCGGCCGCTACCCGGGAGCGAGGGGTGTACGCAAGTGCACGCTGGCGCTGTCTTTGATGGACGGCGGCGCGCAATCGCCCAAAGAGAGCTGGCTGCGACTCGTCCTCATCGACGCCGGCCTACCGAGGCCTGTCACCCAACTGAAAGTCAGCGATGGCCGGCTTGTCGCCTACCTCGATATGGGTTGGGACAAGCCGAAGGTCGCGCTCGAATACGACGGCGACCACCATCGCAGCGACCGGCGGCAGTACGTCAAAGACATCCGCCGAGCAGAGATGGTGGAACGAGCAGGCTGGCAGGTGATCAGGGTGATCAACGAGGACCGGCCGACGGTGATCGTCGAGCGCACCCGCGATGCGCTGGTACGCCGGACGGCGTCGAGATTGCCGCGGGGGCTGTGATCTCTGGCCGACCACGACTCTGGACGCAATCTCGGCGAAAACTAAAGCGCTTCGCGCGCGACGGGGCAGGACATGCACCGCGGGCCGCCGCGGCCGGTGCCCAATTCGGAGCCCGCGATCGTCAACACCTCGATGCCCGCTTCCTGCAAGCGCGCGTTGGTCTGCACGCTGCGCTCGTAGGCGACGACGACGCCGGGCGCCAGCGCCAACGTGTTGTTGCCGTCGTCCCACTGTTCGCGTTCGGCGACAACGGGATCCCGACCGGTGTCGATGACGCGCAACTTGTCGATTCCCATCGCCTTGGCCGCCGCCTCCAAGAATGGCGCTTCATCGCTGATGTTCACGCCGTCGGCCCCGCGCTGGATCGTGAACGCCGACAGGTTGTCGACGACGTTCGCGTACATCACTACCGTGTCGGTGTCGACCATCGTGCACACCGTGTCCAGGTGCATCTGCGCGCGCTGTTGCGCGATCGGAACGGCCAGCACGGCATGGGCAAGTTCGTCGTCAAAGAGGCTGCGCGCCAACGCTTCCGCGCCGGCCGGCGTAGTCCGCTCGCCGACGCCGACCGCGACCACTCCGGGGGACAGCAACAGCACGTCCCCGCCCTCGACGGGAGCGGATCGCGATTCGTAGGCCTTGCGCACCCCGGTGAACCGTGGGTGGTGGGCATAGATCAGGTCGGTCAGCGACGTCTCGCGCACGCGGGCCCGCAGCGCCAGCGACGGGATCACCACCCGCTGCCCGATCCAGATCGACGAGTCCCGGGTGAACACCAGATTCGGCAGCGGGTCGATCACGAAATCTCCGCCGTGGTGCATGCGAAGCACCAGCGAGACGTCGGTCCGGGTATCGGCCGGCAGCTCGTTGAACGTCATGCCGGCCATCAGGACGTGTGCCAGCCGGGCCGGGTCCAGGCCCCGCAGATAGGCCGAAAGCTCTTGCGCCAGCGGCACTCCGAACCGGCGCGCGTCCACCGCCGCCGCCGCCCCTTGCATCCGGGCGGCGCCGCTGTGTTGCAGTGCCTCGGTCAGCAGGTCGGACAGCAACAGCACGTCCACGCCGCGGGCCCGCAGCAGGGCGCTGAACTCGTCGTGCTCGTCCTGCGCGCGGTCCACCCACGGCAGCCCGTCGAACAGCAACTGGTCGTTGTTGCGCGGATTGAGTCGCCGCAACTCGGGGCCGGGACGGTGTAGGATCGCCATCCGCAGCGCGCCGACCTCGGAATTGGTGCCCAGCTCGATCACACCCACCCCTAAACCGTAACCGCGCGAAACACAACCGTCGCGTCACGCCCGAGGCACGCTGGTGCCCGGCGAGTCCGGATCAATCGAACGAATGTGCGATAGTCTGGACGGCGTGGGAACCCGGGCATCAGGCGTACAGGGCTCGCTGTTCGAGCACACCGAGCGACGGCACCTCGGCGACGGTGCCTTCGTCGAGATGCGCGCCGGGTGGCTCGGCGACGATCCTCCCGGCGCGCAAGACCTGCTCGACGCGTTGCTGTCCACGGTCCCGTGGCGGGCCGAGCGCCGCCAGATGTACGACCGAGTGGTCGACGTGCCGCGGCTGGTGAGCTTTCACGACCTGACCGTCGAGGAGCCACCCCACCCGCTGCTGGCGCGGCTGCGCCGGCGGCTCAACGACATCTACGCCGGCGAGCTCGGCGAGCCGTTCACCACGATCGGGTTGTGCTGTTATCGCGACGGCGCCGACAGCGTCGCCTGGCACGGCGACACGATCGGCCGCAGCAGCACCGAGGACACCATGGTCGCGATCCTCAGCCTCGGTGCCACGCGAACGTTCGCGCTGCGGCGGCGCGGCGGCGGGCCGTCGCTGCGGCTGCCACAGGCACACGGTGACCTGCTGGTGATGGGCGGATCCTGCCAACGCACCTGGGAGCATGCGGTCCCGAAGACGGCGATTCGCACGGGCCCGCGGGTCAGCATCCAGTTCCGCCCGCGCGACGTGCGCTAGGACGTGCGGATCGCGGCCACCGCTTTGACGAGCAGGTCGCGGGCCCGCTGCGTGTCGACCTTGGCGACCGGCTGGTCCGGGACGACGAGCGGGTTGGCAATCACGATCACCTGGTAGTCGCCGAACTGCGCGGAGTAGTCGTACAGCTCGCCGGTGCGGGGACCCCCGGCGATCACCGCCTGCAGGACGCGGCGCACGCCGAATGTGTGCGTCCCGTCGATCGTCGGCGCGTCGATGACCTCGAGCCCGCCGCGCACCCCGGTCCCGGAGAACGCGACCTTGGTGCAGTCCTTGCCCGGGTCGTTGACGGGCAGCGGTTTGGACGTCTCCACCGCGATGACGACGTACCGGCCGCCGTTACCCTCGGCGGACACCGCGGCCATGTTGCCCTGCACGTCCGGCGGCATGTCGGGTCCCGCCGCCAACTTCGCGCAGTTGGCGGGGTCGAACTTCAGCCCCTCGGGCAGCTTGCGGGCGGCCAGCAGCTTGGGATCGATCGCTCGTTCCGAGATGTCGGTGACCTTGAACTCCGGCCCGAAATTCGACTTCACCTCGACGACCTTGGCAATGTCGGCATTGGTCGACACGGGGGCATTCGATGAGCAACCGGCGAGCACGCAGACGGCCGCGATCGCGCACACCAGCTTGGACACCGTGGCTAATCTACCCAAGACCCGGCCCTCAGCTGCGCAACGTGGACACCGTTTTGACGAGCAGATCGGCGGCGAATTGCGGCGGCAATGCCGGCTGCGCCGATCCTGGGTCGGTGGTCACCGTGGTGAAGGCGTAGAAGCCGCCCAGATACGCGATGAACGTGTATGCCCGCGAATCGATTTCGGTGCCCGCCTCGACGGCGGACTTGAGGTCCGCAATCATCCCGACGGTCTGCGCAGCGTCGATACGCGGAGGGTCGGTGAGCCGGACGCTGGCGGTGGTATGCGCGGTTGTCATGGCCCACTGGCCGCAGGTATCGATGACGTTCTGGTCGAGGTCGATGTCTGGCAATGCCACCACCGACACGTTGATGATGCCGCCCGGGCCCGAGGCCGATAGGCCCTGCGCCGATTCGTCGTGCCCCTTGCCGGGGTCGGCGAGTGCGGCGCATGACGCGGGCTTGGAGGTCACGTCGGGGTCAAGACCCCAGATCACCCGGGGCGAGGTCGCGCTCGCGATGCCAGGGGTGGCCTCGTAGCCCGGCGGCAGGTCGCGAACGACTCGCTTGATGCTGGCGGGGTTGACGACGGTGCCATGCGCCGACGGTGACGGCGTGGCCGACGGCCGGTGCGCCGGGGCGCCTGAGCATGCGACCGGCAACACCATGAGCACCGCGCCAAACCAGAACGGCCGCATGCCCATTCATCTTAGGAGACGAGAACCTTGTCGCGCGTATGCACCAGCCCGGCCGAGCGGCTCAGCCCAGCGCCTCGATCACCTGACGAGCCGTGCGTCTTATCTCGTCGGCCAGCTCACGCTTGATGCCCAGGTCGCGCCGGCGCGGCACATCGATGACGGTGGTGACCACCCCGATGTCTTCGCGCTGCCACACCGCGCCGTAGCGGTCCATGATCGCGCGCATCGGCAGATTGTCGGAAAGCATTCGTGCGGAAAATCTTTCGACACCGTCGACCTCGGCGGCGATCGACAGCGCACCGATCAGGAAGCTCCCGATCCCCCGGCCCTGGTAGGCGTCGGCGACGGTGAACGCGATCTCGGCGACGGTCGGATCGTGTTCGTCGCGCACGAACCGCCCGTCGGCCACCGGGTCCTCGCCGTCGGTCACCACCCAGACGAAGTGATCGACGTAGTCGACCTCGGCCAGGTAGTGCATCAACGCCGGCGACGGCAGCCGTGCCGTCATGAACCGCCGATACAGCGTCTCGCTGGAGAACTGGATATGACCGTGCACGGTGCGCACGTCGTCACCTGGCAGCACCGGGCGCAGCAGCAGATGGGTGCCGTCGCGCATCCGGATCGGGATGGGCGTCACGAACGCGGCCAGGCGCTGGCGCACCGTCCGCAGCAGGCGGGGCATGATGCCCGGGATGTGCACCAGCTGGGCGAACGCGTCGTTGTCGCCGATCCAGCCGGTCAACGGTTCGGTCGTGGTGACGGTCGCGATCCGGGGGCTGTCGCGCAGCAGGGCGATCTCCCCGATGATCGCGCCGGCGCGCGTCTCGCCGATGGAAACCGCGCCGTCGACACCGACGTGTCTGATCTCGGCGGTACCCGAGGAGATGAGCAGAAACGACACGGCCTGCTCACCCTGCTGCATCAGGACCTGTCCGGCCACGGCGCGCAGCGGCTGCAGGGTGGCCGCCAACGGCTCCAAGTCGTCGATGGCGCATCCTTCGAAGATGTCCATCGCGGCGAGTTCTTCCGACCGCGCACCGATCAATCCTGCCACGGCGGCCCATCTTGCGGTCCGATTGGCTCAGGTTATGGCGTCGGCGGTGGCTGCAGCAACAACTTGGGCGTGCCGTTTGCGCTCGCCCTGGTGACGCGGTCGATCGTGTCGCGTTTCAGGCGAGGATGAGCCGCACGGCGGCGGCGAGGTCGTCCACGACAACGTCGGCATCCCCTGCCCCGTCGGCACGCAGCAGCACGGTCGTCGCACCGGCCGCCCGGCCCGCCGCGACGTCGGCGTCGCTGTCGCCGATCATCACCGACTCGGCCAGGTCGAAACCGTGCTCTGCCGCCGCACGAATCAACATGCCGGCCAACGGTTTACGACAATCACAGCTGTTCGCCGCGTGCGGGCAGTGATACACCGCGTCGAGACGGGCGCCCTGCTCGGCGAGCAGTTGTGACAGCCGCTCCTGGATCACGTCGAAATGTGCCGGGTCAGCCGACGGTTCGGACAGCCAGCGCTGATTGGTCACCAGCACCGTGCGCAGGCCCGCCGCGTTGAGCGCGGCGATCGCCTCGGCCGCGCCGGGCAGCAGGAACAATTCCGCGGGTGATCGGATGTATTCACCCTCGGCAGCCTTGACGTTGATGGTGCCGTCGCGGTCCAGGAAAACGGTGCGGACGTTCCCAACGCCCATCGTCAGAACGGTCGGGGGAACAGGGCGGCTTCGACCATTTCGCAAATGGTGTGGCCCAGGTGCAGACACGCTTCCTGAATCCGGCCGGTGTCCGCGCTGGGCACCCGGATGCAGATCTCGGCGACGTCGGCGACCTTGCCGCCGCGGGCGCCGGTAAGCGTCACGGTCTTCATCCCGGCCTGGCCGGCCGCCTCCAGTGCGCGCACCACATTGGGTGAGTTGCCCGACGTGGTCAGCCCGACCACGACATCGCCGGCCCGGCCGGCGGCCAGCACCTGGCGGGCGAAGACCTCGTCGTAGGAGTAGTCATTGCCGATCGCGGTCATCGCCGCGGTGGCGTCGGGCAGGCTCAGCGCTGCCAGGCCCGGACGGTCGAACGCGAAGCGGCCCATCAGCTCGGCGGCCAGATGTCCCGCGTCCTGGGCGGAGCCGCCGTTTCCGAAGAAGATCACCTTCCCGCCGGCGCGCAGCGCGTCGATGATCACCCGTGCCACCTCGACGGTCTGCGTCGCGAATTCTCCCGACTGCATTTGCTGCTTGACGGCGATCGTGTCCGCGAGCCTGGCCTGGACCGTCTCCACACTGGGCGTGACGACATCCGACGTGCTCATGCCTGCCATGTGGTCAATCCCTTGCTCTCGAACGCGAATTCGGTGACGGCGGCCCCCGCCCCCTCGAGGGCCTCGATGACGCGATGCTTCTTGGTGAAGTCGCAGAACAACAGGATGTAGCCACCACCGCCGGCGCCGGTGATCTTGCCGCCGAGCGCGCCGGTCCGCAACGCCAGGTCGTACAGCTCGTCGATGCGCGCGTTGGTGATGTAGGGCGACATCCGCTTCTTCTGAGTCCATGCCTCGCCCAGCAGGGCACCGAAGTCGTTCAGCTTGCCGGTCAGCAGTGCGGCCTTCATCGCGACCGCCAGTTCCTTCTGGGCCCGGAGTCCGGCGAGGGTGTCGTCGGCACCCGTGGTCGCGCGGCGGGTTTGGTCTTCGATCACTCGCCCGGAGTCGCGCGTGATGCCGGTGTAGCACAGCAGCAGGCTGAGCTCGAGCTCGAAGGCGACCTGGTCGCGTACCCGCAGCGGGTTGACGATCACCCGGTCGGAGAACTCGATGAAATTGAATCCGCCGAACGTCGCCGCGTACATGTCCTGCATGCCGCCGGCGATGCCGAGGTCGTCGCGTTCGATGGCGCAGGCCAGCTGGGCGGTCTCGTACTCGCCCATCGGCGCCCGGTAGTGCTCGGCAAGCAAGCCGGTGAGCGCGACCATCATCGTCGACGACGAACCGAGTCCGGATCCGGGCGGAGCGCTCGATCGCAGCACCAGGTCGTAGCCATCCGTGCCGTCGCGGCCGAACCGTCGCACCGCGGCCTTGATCAGGTCGAGGCTGCCGTCATAGAGGATCTCGCTGTCGAGCGTCATCTCATGGGTGGTCTTGAAGTCCACCGACTCGATGGTGACCTTGCGATCGGTACGCGGGGTCAGCGAGCCGTAGGCGTAGCGGTCGATGGTCGCCGACAGCACACAGCCGCCCTCGAGCGCCGGGAAGGGTGGGACGTCGGTGCCGCCGCCGGCGAACGATATCCGCAGCGGCGCACGGGCGCGGATTCGTGGGCGTGTCATCCAAGGTCTCTTCCGACGTGATTCGCTGCGCTGAGCCGACGCGAGCCTAACAGGCTTACCAGCGGTTTTGTCGTTCTTTCGGGCCTACGCGTAGGGGTTGGCGGGCGCGGCGACGGGCGTGACCGAGACGGCCCGCAGGGTCGGGATCGGCGGCGTGTGGGGTTGACGCTCGGCGGGCGTCACCACGCCTTCCACCCGCAGCCAGGTGTTGTCGGGGAATGCGAAACTGCTGGCGCCGTCGTGATCGCGCAGATGGATGCGAGCCAGTTGGGCGTCGGCGGCACAACAGATGATGACGATGCGGGCCAGGTCGACGCCGCCGGGTTCGTTGAGCGCGAACCCGGTGACGGTGATCAGCCGGTTGTTCAGCGACCCGGTGCTGTCGTTGGCCGCCCGTACCACCGCCTCGGCCAGCGAGACCTCGGGCGCCGGTCCCGCCGGCAATGGCGGAAATGCCACGCGCAGAACATCATTGGAGACGTTGGTCACCGACCCGGTGGCGGCCTGGGGCCGCAATGCCGGCGGCGTCACAAAGCACAGCACCACGACGGGCACGGCGAGCAGCCACACCACACCGCCGCGGTGGGCATGGCCGTCGTCGGGATCGCGGCCGCCGCGACGGACGTCGCCGACGATGGCCACCAGCGCGAGCCCGATCAGCAACGCGGCGGTGAGCACCAGCCACGGCATCAGCGTGGGCTTGACGTAGCGGGTGAACACGCCGGTGGCCAGGATCAGCGCGACGCTCAGACCGACCAGCAGCAGGATCGTGTTCTCGGTTTCGCGTTTCATCGGGCACCGCCCAGCAGCAGCACGCCGACTCCGGTGGCCACCGCGGTGGCCACGACCAGTGTCGCGGGGGCGAAGCGGGTGGCGAATGCCCGGCCGAACATGCCGGACTGCATCGCCAGCAGCTTGACGTCGACGGCGGGCCCGACCACCAGGAACACCAGCCGCGGAACCAGGGGAACCATCGTCAGGCTCGACGCCACGAACGCGTCGGCTTCCGAGCAGACGGCCAGGGTGACGGCCAGCGCGGCCATCACGACGACGCCGAGAACCAAATGCGCGCCGACGTTTTCGAAGATCCAGGGCGGCACCAGAACGTGCAGTGCCGCCGCGGCGGCGGCTCCGACCACAAGGTAGGCCGCCGCCTGCAGGAAGTCGTGCCGGGCCACTTCGCAGAACACCAGCCACTTCGACTGCGCCCCGGGGCTGTGCGACTCGTGCGGCGGCAGCCGCCGGGTGATCCACTCGGTGCGCCCCCACCGCGACCACGCCCCGCCCATCACCACCGCGGTCAGCAGCGACGCCGCTACCCTCGCGATGACCATCTTCGGCTGACCGGGAAAGGCGACGGCGGTCGCGACCACCACGACGGGGTTGATGGCGGGTGCGGCGAGCATGAACGTCAACGCCGCCGCTCCGGCCGCCCCGCCGTCACCGAACAGCCGGCGCGCCACCGGCACCGACCCGCATTCACAGCCGGGCAGCGCGGCGCCGGCGACACCGGCGGCCAGCACCGCCGCCGCGGGCCGGCGCGGCAGCCAGCGCACCAGCCGCTCGGGCGGCACGAACACCGCGATCAGCCCGCTGACCACCACGCCGAGGCCCAGGAAGGGCAGGGCCTGGACGAAGACGCCACAGAACACGGTGCCCGCGGTGGCCAAGGCGTCACTGCTGGCGACGATGGCGCGCAGCCACGTACCCGCGATCGCGAACCCCACCAAACCGAAGACCAGGACTTCCATGGACCCGAACCGCGATCGGCGCTCGGCCCTCATCTAACGCACCCGGCCTGAACTCTCATGACCATTGATGAAAATGATTATCACTGTGATGGGCCCGGCGGCCGCACCCGGGCCACCGGCATGTCGACTAGCCTGCAACACAATGAGCCAGGATCCAGTCGAACTGACCCGCGGTCTGATAAGCCAGACCGCCGAGCTGCGACACGGCTTTCTTGACGTGCTGGGCGAGTCGACGGCCGCGCCGGTTCCGACCGTCGCACAGCGCGCGATGAACAGCCCTTTCGTCGCAACCGTGTACGAACGACTGTGGCGCCCGACGGCCTTCTACGCCGCCAGCGGCCTCACACACCGGGCCGAACAGCGCCGCGCGGCGTCGGCCCTGCATCTGACCGGTGCGCACCGGCTGCTCGATGTCGCTTGTGGCCCAGGCAATTTCACGGCTCCCCTGGCCGCTGAGCTGCCGGATGACGGCCTGGCGGTCGGTTTCGATATCTCCGAGTCGATGCTGACCCGCGCCGTCGCCGACAATAGCGGGCCGCACACCTGCTATGTCCGCGGCGATGCCCGCATGTTGCCGTTCGAAGACGAAACCTTCGACGCCGTTTGCTGTTTCGGTGCCTTGTACCTGATGCCGGAGCCGTTCCGGGTGGCCGGCGAGATGATGCGGGTGCTGCGGCCCGGCGGTCGGATCGCGATCCTGACCAGTTATGCACCCGAACCGGCCGCGGTGCGGCATGCGATGACCGTGATCGCGCGCAGCATCGGGCTCACGGTGTTCGACCGGCGCGCCTTCGTCGACCTGTTCTCATCGGCCGGGCTCATCGACATCGAACAGCAGACGCAGCGTGCGGTGCAGTTCGTCGTCGCCGCAAAGCCTGGCTGAGTTAAGACGCGGCCTTGACGACACCGAGGAGCCGGACAACCGGCGTGCCCTCTTCGCACTCAAGTACCCAGGGCTCGCCGCCGTCGACGGGCTCGGAGGTAAGCGTGAACATGACGGGCAAGCCGGCCCGGTGCGACATCTGCGTGCATTCGACCTGGAACAGCCGATAGTCGCCGTCCTCGCCGATCGCCAGCGAGAAGCCCGGCTCAACGGATTCGACCGGAACCTTCTGCAGGTAGTACTCGATACTCATCCCCATCACATTAGAGCCGAGACCGTATCTAATCGCGCGCCGAAACACAGTCTTATCAAATGTTCAGCCAAATTTTCCCGACCACACGAGATCGCAGCCGGTCATGACCTGTCGGCGTGCACCGCCTCGTCGGCAGCCGTGCCGTTGAGGCACGCGTCCGGACCGGTCAACGCGGGACTGAACTTGAGCGCATCGACGAGTTCGTCGATGGCCCTTGCGCCGCGCCCGTCCAGCACCGCCTCGGAGAAGCAGGTCTCCAGATGGTTGTGCAGCATGACCCGGTTCGTGCGTTCCAGCGCCGACTGCGTCGCGGATATCTGCTTCATGACATCCACGCAATACGCGTCGGTTTCGAGCATCCGGATTATCGCGTCCAGATGACCGCGAACGGTCTTCAAGCGATTGAGTGCCGCGCGCTTTTTCGCCGTCAGCTCCTGGGTCATCTTCGTCTCCATCCCCACAGCATGCTTGAGCTGCATCAACAGCCATGATACCCCACCCCTCCCCGGGAGGAGTAACATGGCGTGCACTTGATCTACCCACCACAGGAGGTTCACGTCATGACAAGTCCGACGGATGCAACAACCGGGTCCGCCAAGACCGAGCCCGCTGTCGAAGCAGCGGCGGGTCGCCGGCCGAGTCGGCTCAATCAAGCCCTGGCCTGGGTGGGCATTGTCGCCGGTGGCCTGTTCGTCGTCGCAGCCATCTTCTTCTCCGGTTTCTTCCTCAATTGGGGCATCGGCGGCGGTCGGCACGCCGGGCCGGACAAGATGGACTGCTGCAGCCAGATGAAACCCGGCGACCACATGGCCCAGGGCGCAATGATGGAGCCCGGCCGTCCGATGAAACCGGGTCAGATGATGCCCGGCACGACGATGGGTCCCGGCGGGATGATGGGGCCAGGGTCACCCACAGCCTCGCCCACTCCTCGAGCGTAGCGGCGGGGCGTGGGATGGCGAGGTTAACCAGGCGTGCAGCACTCGTCGCCGGCGGCGGCGCGCTCGCGCTGGGATGCCTGCTCCGGGACGTTAGATGGTCGCCGCCGGGCTTGCGACTGGTCGACCACGGCATGGGTGTCGATCCCGCCGACATGAGCCGCTACATGGAAATGTTCAACCGGCACAACGAAATAACCCGCACGGTCGAGGAAATCCCCGGGGGCGTACGGACCACCACCCAATCGAATTCGCCGGACCTTGCGGCCCAGCTGCAAGCCCACGTATCGAGCATGTACGCCCACCTCGACCAGAGCGCCGAAGTCATGTGTATGAGCAGCAGTCTGCCCACCCTGTTTCGACACGCGAACGGCTACCGTCGTCAATTGACCTTCACCCCAAACGGTGTCGTCGCCGAAGAAACCGCCGACGATCCTGCTCTCACCCAAGCCATTCGGGCACACGCCCTAGAAGTCACCGGATTCATCCGCGACGGAATGCCGCCAATGATGCGGGGAATGATGGGCCCCGGCATGATGGGCCCCGGCATGATGGGTCCCCACTGAGTCGCTTACCCCCGCCTCGAAGACGAGCGCCGGTAACCGTGACGACTCCGCGCCAGGGAAGCTGAGCTCCTGTTGTGCGCTTAATGAAAATGATTATCATTAAGCATGCCTTCGCAGCGCCCTGACCTACTCCCGGTGACCGTCTTGTCCGGCTTTCTCGGAGCCGGAAAAACGACGCTGCTGAATCACGTGCTGGCGAACCGCGAAGGCGGACGGGTCGCGGTGATCGTCAACGACATGAGCGAAGTCAACATCGACGCCGCGTTGATCGCCGGAACGGGGTATCTGGACCGCACCGAAGAGAAGCTGGTCGAACTGACCAACGGCTGTATCTGCTGCACGTTGCGCGAGGACCTCATCGAGTCGGTGGGACGCCTGGCAGCGACGGGCCGCTTCGATTACCTCCTGATCGAATCGACGGGCATCTCCAAACCCATGCCGGTCGCCGCAAGCTTCAGCTGGGAATTCGAAGACGGCTTCAGCCTCAGTCGCGTCGCGAAACTCGACACCATGGTCACGGTGGTCGACGCGTCGACGTTTCTGCGTGAGCTCGCGCGCGGCGACGCGCTGGCGGCTCGCGATCTCGCCGTCAGCGACGCCGACAGCCGCACCATCGCCGACCTGCTGGTCGATCAAGTCGAATTCGCCGATGTCATCTTGCTCAACAAGACCGATCTGGTCACCGAGGAGTCCGGCGCGAGAACAGCCGCGATGTTGAGGCGCCTGAATCCGTCGGCGCGCATCGTGCCCACCGACCACGGCCGGGTGCCGCTCGCGGAAGTGCTGGGCACCGGCTTGTTCGACCCCGATCTCGCCGCCGAATCACCGGGCTGGGATCAAGAGATCAGCGGCGGTCACACGCCCGAGACCGAGGAATACGGCATCGGCAGCGTCACGTTCCGCGCGCGGCGGCCCTTGCATCCCCAGCGCCTGCATGAAGCACTCGAACAATTGCAAGGGTTGTTGCGCAGCAAAGGATTCTGCTGGATCGCCAGCCGTCCCGACGTCGCGGCGATCTGGTCGCAGGCCGGACCGAACCTGGTGATCGAGCCGGCGCAATACTGGACGACCTCCGACATTCGCCCCGGCCAGGAAATCGTGTTCATCGGGCTCAAGCTTGACCGCGACCGGGTACTGAGCCTGATGACATCGGCGCTGTTGACCGACACCGAACTAGCCCAAGGCCCGCGACGATGGGTCGCCTATCCCGACCCGCTTCCGTCGTGGAGCGCCGTCCACACCCATTGATGGACAACGAGATTCAGCGACAGCCCACACGCAGCGCCTGACCCGAGTTGCTGAACGCCCGAGTCGTCAACGCCGATTGCCATAGCGGCGACGGAACTTTTCCACCTGCCCCGCGGTGTCGAGGATTCGACGCCCCCCGGTCCAGAACGGGTGTGAATCCGAGGTGACCTCGACAACGACAAGTGGGTACGTCCGCACGCCCTGCGCCGTCGGCCACTCAATCGTGCGTGAAGTTGTCATCGTCGATCGGGTGAGAAAGGTCGCGCCGGTCGTTGCGTCCTGGAAGACCACGGGGTGGTAATCGGGATGGATGTCGGGTTTCATCCGTAGCCCCCTCAGCATCTATCGATAATCGTTTTCATTAACGCAGAGTTGAGGCTACCGATTCCCGGCGACCTTGTCGACAATGATTTTCAACAACGCCCCGACCTGGATCCGGGGCCGAACGTCAGGCGCTAGGTTCGCTCGCGCCGAGGCGTAAGTGATCGATGTGGTACACCGCCTCGTCGAGCAATTGCGCGACATGGTTGTCGTAGAGGCGGTAGACGATGTTTCGTCCATTGCGGTCGCCGGCAACCAGTCCGAGCGCGCGAAGTAGGCGCAACTGGTGAGAAACCGCCGGCTGTTCCATCCCGACCGCAGCCGACAGATCGCCGACAGAGCATGGGGATTGCCGCAGCCGGGTCAGGATCATCAGCCGGTTGGGTGACGCCAAGGCCTGCAGCGTCTCGGCGATCCTGCCTGCCGATGCCAGGTCGAGAGGAGCGGGTGGCGGCACCCTGCCCTCGACTCCATGTCCCATCTCTCAATTGAAGCACGCACGATCAATCGATATGATATATGTAGAGCTATATATGTATACATGTAGCTGACATATTGGCGAGAGAGGGACTTCAATGACGTGCACGACGGTGCAGCCGACGCTCGCACCAGAGGCAGGGCGATCGAGCCTGGGGGGCCTGTGGTCGGTCGCGTCGGTCCGGTGGGCGACCGTCGCGCTCGTCCTGTTTGTGGCCGGGCTGGTGGCCCAGTTGGTTGATGCTCCTTCGTGGAGTTGGTGGGTCTGCTACCTGGCCTGCTACCTCACCGGTGGCTGGTCACCGGCCTGGGAAGGCTTGCAGGCGTTACGTTCTCGCACGCTCGATGTCGACCTGCTAATGGTGATTGCCGCCATCGGCGCCGCGAGCATCGGCCAAATCTTCGACGGCGCCCTGCTGATCGTCATCTTTGCCACGTCGGGCGCGTTGGAAGACGCGGCGACCAAACGCACCGAGGATTCGGTCAACGGATTGCTGGACCTCGCACCGGATCGCGCGGTCCGCATCGATACCGACGGAATCGAAGAATCGGTCAACGCGGCCGACCTGCGGGTGGGTGACTTGGTCAGTGTGCGCCCCGGTGACCGCGTCTCGGCCGACGGTGTCGTCGTCGACGGCGCGTCCGACGTCGACCAATCGTCGGTGACCGGGGAGCCGATGCCGGTCGCCAAGGCCACCGACGCAGAGGTATTCGCCGGCACGCTCAATGGTGCTGGGGCACTTCGTATTCGCGTCACCAAAGACCCGTCGGACACCGTCGTCGCCCGCATCGTTGCCCTGGTCGCCGAGGCGTCGGCGACCAAAGCCAGGACGCAGCTGTTCATCGAGAAGGTCGAGCAGCACTATTCGGTGGGCGTTGTGGTGGCGACCCTCGCCCTGTTCGCGGTACCCCTGCTGCTCGGGGCGCAACTACAGTCGACGCTGCTTCGGGCAATGACGTTCATGATCGTGGCGTCACCGTGCGCGGTGGTGCTGGCGACGATGCCTCCGCTGCTCTCGGCGATAGCCAACGCCGGACGCCACGGTGTGCTGGTCAAGTCGGCGGTCGCGATGGAGCACCTCGCGGATACCACTGCGGTCACGATCGATAAGACCGGCACCCTGACGACCGGCACACCGCGACTGAGCAGCATCGAGGTGATCGACGATCGCTACTGCGACGGCGACGTGCTGCGGATAGCTGCCAGCGCAGAGCAATTCAGCGAACATCCCCTCGGGCGTGCGGTCGTGGCGGCCGCCCGCGCACGGGGCCTCGCGTTTGCCGGAGCCACCGATTTCGCGGCCCTGCCCGGTCGTGGCGTGCGCGCGCGTGTCGCGGACCGGACGATCGAAGTGCTCAGCCCGCGCGCGTTTCACGGCGATCCGACCGTCGCGAGCAACCTCGAACGCCCGGGCACGACCGCCGTGCTCGTCGTCGTGGACGCCTCGGCGGTGGGGGTTCTCGGTCTGGACGACACCGTGCGCGAGGGAACCGATGTGGTCGTTGCCGCCATCGCCGCGCTCACGATGAGGCCGCGACGCTGCTGACCGGCGATACCCGGCCAGCCGCAGCGCATCTGGCTGCACAGGTCGGGATCACCGATGTCCGGGCCGACCTGCTGCCCGACGACAAGGTCGCCGCCGTGCGTCAGCTCGAGGCCGACGGCGGCCGGGTGTTGTTTGTCGGCGACGGCATCAACGACGCACCCGCCATGGCCGCCGCGCACTCGTCGATCGCCATGGGCCGCACCGGAGCCGACCTCACCCTGGAAACCGCCGACGCCGTCACCGTCCGAGACGAACTCGCCACCATCCCGGCCGTCGTCGCGCTCGCGCGTCGGGCGCGCCGGATCGTCATCGCCAATTTGGCCATCGCCGCGACCTTCATCACCGCACTCGTCGTCTGGGACCTACTCGGCCACCTGCCGCTGCCGCTGGGCGTGGCCGGCCACGAAGGTTCGACAATCATCGTCGCACTCAACGGGTTGCGACTGCTGAGCGCGCGCGCCTGGCCGAAAGTGGCCGTCGTCTAGGGCAGCGATATCGTGTCCGCCATGACAAACGCCGTTGGCAGAATGGCCGGCAAGGTCGCATTCATCACGGGTGCTGCGCGCGGCCAAGGCCGCGAACACGCCGTCCGCCTCGCCGAGGAAGGCGCCGACATCATCGCCGTGGACATGTGCGGTGACGTGGAGAGCGTCGCCTATCCGTTGGCGACCGAGGCCGATCTCGACGAAACCGCGGCGCTGGTCGAGAAGTCGGGACGTCGCATCGTAACCGCCAAGGCCGATGTCCGAGACGTTGCGAGCCTTGGCGCCGCGTTGCAGCAGGGCATCGACGAGTTGGGCCGACCCGATGTGGTGATCGCCAATGCCGGCATCAGCGGCAGTCCCGCGCCCGCCGCGATGATCGAAGAAGCCGCCTGGCAGACCATGCTCGACATCAACCTCACCGGGGTCTGGCACACCGTCAAGGTGGCGGTGCCACACATGTCCGACGGCCGCGGCGGCTCCATCATCCTGGTGAGTTCCATGTTGGGTCTGCGCGGCGGCGGGTATATGGCGCACTATGCCTCGGCCAAGCACGGCGTCGTCGGCCTGATGAACTCGCTCGCGAATGAGCTTGCACCGCAGTTGATTCGGGTCAATTCGATCCATCCCGGCAATATTCGGACGCCGATGATCGACAACGAGCAGTTCCACCGCACGCTGCGGCCGGACCTGCCCAACCCCACCATGGACGACACGGCCGCGGTGCTCGGCCACTTCCACATGATGCCGGTGCCGGTGATCGAGGCGCGCGCGGTCAGCAATGCGGTGCTGTTCCTCGCTTCCGACGAGGCGCAGTACATCACCGGGGCGGCGTTGCCGGTCGACGCGGGGGCAGTCGCGAAGTTCTGACGGGCCTCGCCCGTCACACGAGTACCCTGCGCGGACCATCGAGGCGTCGGACCAGGCTTTGCGCTACTATCTACGCATGAATGCAGATAACACTGCAGTGCCGCTCGCCGAAGATCAGGTCAGCCTGATCGTCGAGGTCTTCCGAATGTTGGCCGACCACACACGTATTCGCGTGTTGTGGGCGCTGACCGAGGGCGAGTCGTCGGTCAACGACCTCGCCGAAAAGGTGGACAAGCCCGCGCCATCGGTGTCCCAGCACCTGGCCAAGCTGCGGATGGCCCGGCTGGTGCGCACCCGCCGGTCCGGCACCACGATCTTCTACAGCCTGGAGAACGAACACGTCCGCCAGCTGGTCACCGATGCGGTCTTCAACGCCGAACACGCCGGTCCCGGCGTGCCGTCCCACCACCGCGACGACCCCGACGTGCGGGGTATCACGACCGACCGCCGCCCACGAAAGGCCAGTGCGCGATGAGCGATCACGGGCACGATCACGGGCACGATCACGAGCACGACCACTCCCACGGACACGAGCACCCACACGGGCATGATCATCCGAAGGGTTTGCGGGGCGCGATCAAGGAGATTTTCGTGCCGCATTCCCACGACGCCGCCGACAGTTTCGACAGCGAGCTGGAATCCAGCGCCGACGGCATCCGCGCGGTCAAGATCAGCCTGCTGGTCCTGGGCGCGACTGCCATCGCGCAGATCGTCGTCGTCGTGCTCTCCGGCTCCATCGCGCTGGCCGCCGACACCATCCACAACTTCTCCGACGCCCTCACCGCCGTGCCACTGTGGATCGCGTTTGCGTTGAGCACCAAGGCCGCAACCCGCCGCTACACCTATGGCTTCGGCCGGGTGGAAGACCTGGCGGGGCTGTTCGTGGTCGCGATGATCACGCTGTCTGCGATCATCGCCGGCTACGAGGCCATCGAGCGGCTGATCACCCCGCGGCCCATCGAGCACGTCGGCTGGGTCGCAGTGGCCGCAGTCCTCGGGTTCATCGGAAACGAATGGGTGGCTCTCTACCGCATCCGGATCGGACGCCGCATCGGCTCGGCCGCGCTGGTCGCCGACGGCCTGCACGCCCGCACCGATGGCTTTACCTCCCTGGCGGTGCTGATAGGCGCCGCCGGCGTGGCTCTGGGCTTCCCGCTGGCCGATCCGATCGTCGGACTGGTGATCACGGTGGCCATCCTGGCCGTGCTGCGCACCGCGGTGCGAGATGTGTTCCGCCGGCTGATGGACGGCGTCGATCCGACGTTCATCGATACCGCCGAAACCGCGCTCGCCGCGCGGCCGGGCGTGCGTGCGGTGCGCAGCGTGCGGATGCGCTGGATCGGGCACCGGCTGCACGCCGACGCCGAACTCGACATCGACCCCGCGCTGAGTCTGGCCGCGGCACATCAGATCGCGCACGAATCCGAACACGACCTGATTCACGCCGTGCCCAAGCTGACCACCGCGATGATTCACGCCTATCCGGCCGGCGGCACCAACGCGGCCCAGGAACATCGCGATAGCACCGCGTCACACAGTCACCACCACTGAGGCACTCGCCGCAGCGCCCCGGATTATTTCGTCGGCTTTCTAGGTTGTCTAGAAGACCCGCGACGGGTGACAAGGAGGCGCCGATGACGCGTGCCTATCAGGCGACGTTGTTCGACGACGACGAAACCCTGACTTCCGCAGTCGATATCGCTGCTTTTGAGAACGCCACCGAGCACCGGCTTGACGAGCAGTCGTGGATCACCCATGTGCCGGGTTTCCTCACTGGTCATATGCGGCTGGTCGACGAGCTGGCCACCCTCGACGTGTGGGAACAACGCCAGCGCTGGATGTACGACCGCATGGTCGACGAACCTAGGCTCACCGGCGAATACGCCGACCTGACCGCCGCGCCCGCACTGCTGGCAGGGCTGGCCGCCACGCTTGGCGAGCGGCTCGGGGTGCCGTACGACCGGATCTGGATGAACTGGTACCGAGACCACCACGACGGCACCGGCTGGCATGCCGACCGTCCGGCGAACCAGGTACCGACGGCGATCGTGCCCGTGCTCAGTCTCGGTCCGCCGCGCCGGTTCCTGCTCCGCCCAATCGGCGGAGGACCCAGCACGGTCTTTACTCCTGCGGGCGGAGACCTGATCATCATGCAAGGGCGCTGCCAACGGGACTGGCAGCATTGCGTGCCCAAGCAGAAGACCCCGGCTGGGGCGCGGATCAGCCTGAACTTCTCCAGCGTCACCCAGTCCTGACGAGTATCTGAAAGGTCAACGATGACTGAGGCATACGTCCTAGGTGGGGTGCGCACGCCGTTCACCCGTTACGGCGGCACCTTGTCGGGCATCCGCACCGACGAGCTACTGGGCATGACCATGAAAGGCGCGTGCGAGCGCGTCGGTGTGCCGCTGGACGCCGTGGAAGACATCGTGGCCGGTTGCGTGAACCCCGCGCACGAGGGAATGGGCGACATCGCTCGTTGGGCCGCGCTCGCGGTCGGATTCCCCGACAGCGTCGCGGGGGCGACGCTCAATCGATACTGCGGATCGTCACTGAGTGCACTGGTCAGTGTCAGTCACGCCATCAAGGCCGGCGACTTGGGCGTCGGGATCGCCGGCGGCGTCGAATCGATGTCGCGGTCGGGGTGGGCACTGATGAAGGGCGAAGCACCGTTTAGCCCCCGAGGCCCCGTCCTGATGCTCGACACCATGTGGTCGGGCGCGGGCGGTCCACCCAACCCGGCCCTGCTCGTCCGCAACGCCTACATCAGCATGATCGAGACCGCCCAAAATCTTGCCGACCGGTACTCGTTGAGCCGCGAGGAGATCGATGCTTTCGCGCTGCGGTCCCAACAGCATGCCAAGACCGCGCGCGACCGGGGCCGGTTCGCCAAGGAGATCATGAGCGTGCCCATTCCCGCGACGAAGAAGACCCCGGCGCGGCTGGCCGAGCACGACGAATTCATCCGCGACGACACGACGGCCGAAACACTCGCGGCCTTGCCGGTCCAACCTGGTACCACGCAGATGACGGCGGCCAACTCCACCCCCCTGACCGACGGTGCGAGCGCGGTCGTCGTCGCCTCCGGTGAGAGGGCGGCCGAACTCGGTGTGGAACCGTTGGCGCGGGTGGTGTCCAGCGCGGTGTACGGCATCGATCCCCTCATCATGGGACTCGCGCCGGCGTGGGCCATTCCGATGGCGATTCGCCGGGCCGGTCTGGCGCCCGAGCAGATCGATATCTGGGAAATCCATGAGGCATTCAGCGCTCAGGCGCTCGGCGTCTTGCGTGAACTCCCCAACCAGCTAGGCGGTTTCGTGATTCCGGATGACAAGCTGACACCCAATGGCGGCGCCGTCGCGATCGGACATCCCTTCGGCGCCACCGGAACCCGCTACGTACTCACCTTGGCCACCGAATTGCGTGAGCGCGGCGCACGCTAGGGCGTCATCGGAGTATGCATCGGGTCGGGCCAAGGTGTGTCCGTCGTGCTGGAGAACCCGAACGCAGCATAGCGGTCTGCGCCGGACTGGCCTTCGAGCTCGGATTTGGGTTCGGTGACCAGCCGGCGCGCGACGTCGACCAATTTCATGTTCGTTTGCCGCGAAGTCACGACGCAGCACGGATCTTCGCAGCCGAACGCGCCTCTGACGCATAGGCAACTTCGCTCGTTCTCGGGTTCATTCACCGGTTCGCCTGCACGGCAAGATGTTTGCAGTATTGCCGGTCAACGCGAGTACAGTAACTCCGATGGCTGACGCCCCCTCGAATGAGCGGATGATCGCCGGGGTCTCCGCCGCGGCGGTCTCGCTCGGAGTCGCTGAGCTGGTGGGTATCCCGTTCGGCGCGCGGGCCAATGCGCGTGCCGCGATCGGGTCGCTGGTAGTCGACCTGACTCCGGGGCCCGTCAAAGAGTGGGCGATTCAGACGCTGGGCTCCCTCGACAAAATCTTCTTGGCGATCGTCGTGCTCGCGGTGATCGCTACGATCGCGGCGATAGCCGGGAGTTCCGAAACTCGGCGCCGCCCGGTCGGCAGCGCCGCGATCGCCACGGCGGGTGTCCTCGGATGCGTCGCAGTGCTGTCGCGGCAGGGCGCGACGTTGCCCGACACGATTCCCACCGTTGTGGGCGCGGTCTGCGGCGTGGTGGCTCTGCGTTTGCTCACCCTGCGGTTGTGGCCGAGAGATCCTGCCGGCGGCGCCGAGGACGCGCCGGACGCGCGCCGGCGCATGCTGATCGTGTACGGATTGCTCGGTTTCGGCGTAGTGAGCAGTGTGGTGGGTGCGGTCGTCACGCGACTGGCGCATTCGGTCGCCGGCGACCGCAACACCTTCGCGCTCCCCCGGCCGCGATCACCGGCGCCGCCGGTGCCCGTTGACGTGCAACCGAAAGGCCGTGCCCTTACTAGCTTTATCACCCCGAGCGCCGACTTCTACCGGGTGGACACCGCACTAAGCGTGCCCCAACTCAGCCACGGCGACTGGCGGCTACGCATCCACGGCATGGTGAATCGCGATGCCACATACGGCTTCGACGATCTCGCCCACTTCGAGGTCGTCGAGACGGTGGCGACGTTGACCTGTGTCTCGAATCCCGTTGGGGGGAAATTGCTTTCGACGGGGATATGGACGGGATACCGGGTAGCCGACCTGCTGGCGGCGGCCGGTGTGCATGCGGACTCCGACATGGTGCTCTCCACCTCGATAGACGGATTCACGGCGGGCACGCCGGTGGCGGCGCTGACCGATGGCCGCGAGGCGCTGCTGGCGGTGGGCCTCAACGGTCAGCCGCTGCCGATCGAGCACGGCTACCCGGCCCGGCTGGTGGTGCCGGGGCTCTACGGGTATGTGTCCGCGACCAAATGGGTCGTCGACCTGGAGCTGACTCGTTTCGACAAGGCAAAGGCGTACTGGACGCGGTTCGGCTGGGCGGCGCAAGCGCCCATCAAGACCGAGTCGCGCATTGACGTGCCGAAAGATGGTCAGGAACTACCGGGGGGACCGGTCGTGTTCGGCGGTGTCGCGTGGGCACAGAATCGCGGGGTGCGGGCGGTGGAGGTCCGTATCGACGATGGCGGGTGGCAGCCCGCCGAACTGGGCGCGAGTTATTCCGGGGCGACGTGGCGATTGTGGAGCTTCCCCTGGCAGGCGAAAACCCCTGGGAAACACACCATCACGGTGCGCGCCACCGACAACACCGGGGCTATCCAAACCGCGGATCAGGTTGGCAGCGTGCCCGATGGCGCCACCGGATGGCACACGGTGGGATTCACCGTGGCACAGACCTGACGGACTATTTCGACGAGATTTTCCGCCAGCTGAATACCGCGATTGCGGTGCCGATCACCACCGTGATCGGACCGATGACGGACCAGGTGGTGGTGTTGCTCATCGGGCTGCCACCAAGCACCCCGAATCCCTGCAGCGCCCAGATCAGACCGAATATTGCGACGAGCAATCCGGCCGCGAATGTGACGACGAAAGCTCTGCTCATATAGCGATCGTAGGCGCGCCGGACCTCGTGCTGCCGAGCGGCCAACACGCCTGGACGGCCACCCTGGTACAGGCGCTGACCACGTCGGGAATGTCGTCGATTGTCCCCATCGCCTGCGACACCTAGCTGCAAGACAGGGCAACGGGTCGGTCACAATGAAGGCCGCCTCAGCCACCGGTGTCAGGAGGAAGCAGTGACGACAGATCGTGATCCAACGCGGCTCCGCGTCATCCCCTGGGGCACCGGCACGGTCGGCGCCGAGATGGTCACGACCATCATCGACCACCGGCCCGACATCGAGATCGTCGGCGCCCGAGTGTATTCCGACTCGAAGAACGGAGTCGACGTCGGCACGTTAGTCGGCCGAGAGCCGATCGGCGTCACCGCGACCACCGACGTCGACAAGATCGTCGCACTGGATGCGGATTGCGTGCTCTACACGCCGCGCAACACCAACCTCGACGAGGTATGCGCCCTGCTCGCCAGCGGGAAAAACGTTGCCACGACGGCATTTCTGTTCCATCCGCGCCGTATCGATCCGGCCGACCGCGACCGTGTCCTCGAAGCCTGTCAGGCCGGCGGCACCACGGTGCATGGCAGCGGCCTGAACCCCGGGAACCTCTCCGGCGCGCTGCCACTGCCCCTGTCCGGCATGTGCCGCACCATCGACAAGATCACCCTGCAGGAACGCGCCGACTGGTCGGTCTACGAAAGCACGTCGATCACGTTCGACAACATGCGCTTTGGACAACCGGTCGAAGACATCAGCACCGAAGCCAGCGAGTTCTTGGCCTTCAACAGCGGGATCTTCACCGAACAGGTCTGGCTTCTCGCGGACGCGCTGAACGCCGACATCGACGAGGTCACCGCAACGGTGGAGGCGGTGCCCGCACGAGAGGATCATCAGATCTTCGACCGCGTGCTGCGCGCGGGAACCACTGCGGGGCAACGCTGGACGTCGTCGGGACGGCGTAACGGCGAGGTGCTCGTCGAGATCGAGACGCTGTGGACCGTGGGCGGCGAATACCCGGGTCATTGGCCCAAACCCCAGGACGGTTGGACGCTGACGATCGAGGGCGAACCCTCGATGCGGACACACTTCTTCTGCCTGGCGAGCTTTACCCGCGCCGCGAGCATGGAAGAACACGTCCGTTCGGCAAGCGTGGCCACCGGCATGCAGGTGCTCAATGCCGTGCCGGCGATCTGTGCAGCCCCGGCCG
The DNA here is from genome assembly GCF_010731715.1 of Mycobacterium stomatepiae. Taxonomy (NCBI): domain Bacteria; kingdom Bacillati; phylum Actinomycetota; class Actinomycetes; order Mycobacteriales; family Mycobacteriaceae; genus Mycobacterium; species Mycobacterium stomatepiae. The sequence continues at coordinate 5,032,594 of NZ_AP022587.1, read as the reverse complement.
GCTTCGCCACCGCGGCGACCCTGCCACTGATCCGCAGCCATGTCGGGTTCGGCAATACCAAGGCGTGACCACCTGCCGCCTAGGTGCCAGGGAACCGCGCGGTCAGTGTGTTGAGCATTCTTCGAATATCCGCAATGCGATCCTGGGCTGCGATAAGACGCTTGGGTGGATCGACGTAGCCCTCAGACTCGCATCGAAGGTGCCGTTCGACTTCTGCTGCGACAAGGTTCTCGCTGAGTTCGGCGAGTTCGCGACGCAGGATCTTGGCGAACTGCTCGGCTTGAGCACGATCGGGGGATGCGACTTCGTCGCCCGCGCGAGTGCCTGACCTTCGACGACTCTCACGTGCTGCCATGATTCGCCCCTAGTGCGAAGTTCCGAAGGCGTCGTCAACCGGCCAGCCGACGTGCGCCAGCCTCTGTTTCACCCGCTCGGTGTCGTCCGGCGAGGGCATTTCGTCGGTGAGCTTGGTGATCGCGACCCGCACATCCGCCGCGTCGATCGGCCTGTTTCCGCGCGAGATCACCTGCGCGGCAACAGCGACGACTTCATCGTCGGAAAGACGGCGCCGCAGCAACGCCAGCAGCGGGACATAGTCATGTGTGGGGATACCTTCGGGGTAGCCGGCGCGCAAGAAGCCGAGTACCCTCATCACCACGTCCGACAGCGCCATCGTCTCCCCACCTCGCATGCTTCGGTAAACAACCCTCGCCTTTCCAACCACTTGTAGGGAAGCCACTTCACCCATCGGAAATCGTTTGTTAATCATGCGTCCAACGTTGCCGTCGCGCCGGGGCCGGGTCCTTTTAAGCTGGTGAAATGCGTACGGCGTTTCATGGACAACTGGAATCGCTGACCGAATTGCTGAGCAGCATGTGCGGCCTGGCCGGTCTGGCGATGGAGCGAGCGACACAAGCGCTACTTAAAGCCGATCTGGCCATGTCCGAGCAAGTGATCACCGATCACGATCAGCTCACCGAGATGCAAACCCGCGCAGAAGAGGCCGCGTTCGCCCTGCTCGCGCTGCAAGCGCCCGTCGCCGGGGACCTGCGGCTCGTCGTCGGCTCCCTGCAGAACGTGGCGAACGCCGAACGGATGGGCGGACTAGCGCTACACGTCGCGAAGATCGCGCGCCGCCGCCATCCCAGCTACACCCTGCCGGACAAGGTCCACGGGTACTTCGCGGAGATGGGGCGCATAGCCGTCGAGCTCGGCAACAGCGCTCGCGACGTAGTGCTATCCCATGATCCGGACCAAGCCGCGCGGATCAGCGACGAAGACGATGCGATGAACGATCTGCACCAACGACTGTTCAGCGCCGTCTTGGACGAGGAGTGGGAGGACGGCGTCACGGCGGCTGTCGATGTCACGCTGTTGGGCCGCTTCTATGAACGGTCTGCCGACCATGCGGTGGAGATCGGGCGGCGCGTCGTGTTCGAGGCGACCGGCCAAACTGTCAGCGATTGAATCCTTGACCTGCTCAAACTTTGTGGAGCTAAGGGGAATCGAACCCCTGACCTTCTCGATGCGAACGAGACGCGCTACCAACTGCGCTATAGCCCCTTGACCGCTAGAGGCTACCAGTTCTGCAACGGCGCCAGCACCAACGGCACTACTGGCCGACGGCGCGCGGCAGGTCCCGGGGCCAGCCGTAGTTCTGCTGCGGCATCGCGTAGTCCAGGTGCTCGAAGATCGGGTCCTCGTCATCGATCTCCAGCACCACCGCACCGGGGCGGCGCAGCCGCGACGGGACCACGTCGTAGTCGCGATTGCGGGCGTTCTCCATGCCAAAGCGGGTGCGGGCCATCCGCTGCGTGCGGCGTCGGCGGACCTTCTCCTCGATTTTGGTCTGGCGGCGCAGATAACCCAGGTAGAGCAGTGTGATCGCGGTGGCGGTCCCGCAGACCCACCAGGCGCCCGGGGTGATCTCGAAGGCAGCCGTCGCCGTGCCGACCAAGACAACGGCCATCACCATCAGCACCTTCTTGCGGAAGGCGTACTTGCGGGCGGTGACGGCGGCCGCGGTCTTGGTGTCGAAACGGCGCCGGCGTTGTGCGCTCGCCGGGACCACGCGCTCGCGCACGCCCGGGTCCTCGTCGTCCGCCTCGGGCTCCAAACCGGATGAATCCTCGACGTACTCGTACTCGTCGTCGAGGTGATCGTCGTCGGCTCCGTCTTCGTCCTCGGCGTGCTTCTCTTCGGCGCCCTCGTCTTCGTCGACCGGAGCCAGCTCGGGCTCGGTGGCCACGGCGCTGACCCCGGCCGGCAGGGCGCCGGAGTCTTCGACGACGTCGACGTCCAGGTAGTCGGGCTCGGCCGGCTCGGCGGCCGCCATCCGCATCACGACCACACCGGCGGGGCGCAGCTCCTCGGTCTCGGCTTCGTCGTCGGTCTCCGCGAGCTCGTCGCCGGCCGAGTCTTCCGGCTTCCAGTCCGGGTCGCTGCGGTGACCCGCGGCCGGACCGTTGCGCCGAAGCAGCCGGGAACCCGCGCCACCGTTGAGCACCCGGGTGGCCAGCGCCACGTCGCTGGTGCGTCGCACGGCGTCACGCTTGCTGATCAGCATCGGTACCAGCACGAACAGCCAGAGCACCACGAGCGAGATCCACAACAACGACTGCGGGATGCTTGGCATGATGACCTGCTCTTTCTGGTCGGGATCCCCCGCGGGGCCGATCGTTGGCCTGCGCTGCCGGGACCTGTGACCAGCACAATTACACACCTGTAATTTGCCTCAATCAAGCATCACACGCCACATATATCACGCTAGCCACAAATTTATTGCGATTTCTCTACGGCGGCGGGTCGTCGGGCGTCGAAATCACTGTCTCGAAAGCGAAAAGGCGGCCACCGCGGCACGCCCAAGCAGCGAGCCGCTAAATCACGCCCAGCGCGCGTATCCGGCACGGACCAGCGTCGACGCCACCGACCCGTAGACCTCCTCGGCCGTGATGGCCATCAGGAGATGGTCGCGCCAGGCCCGGTCAACCTCGAGGTAGCGCCGCAGCAGGCCCTCCTCGCGGAATCCGACCTTGGCCAACACCGCCCGGCTGGCGACGTTCTCCGGACGCACGGTGGCCTCCACCCGATGCAGCATGACCGGTCCGAAGCAGTGGTCCAGGCCCAGCGCCAGTGCGCCGGTGGCCACGCCGCCGCCGGTCGCCGAGCTGGGCACCCAGTAGCCGATCCATGCCGACCGCAGCGCGCCGTGAGTCACGTTGCCGATGGTCAGCTGCCCGCAGAACTGCCCGTCGAGCTCGATCACATACGGCAGCATGCGGCCACTGCGGGCCTCGGCACGCAGGCCCGAACACAACGCCGGCCAGGCCGCGACGGTGTGCCGCAGCGCCCAGTCGCCGTCGGACGTCGGCTCCCACGGCTCGAGATGCGCGCGATCGGCCAACCGATGGCGGCTCCACTGGGCGCCATCGCGCATCCGCACCGCGCGCAGCCGCACGACGCCGGCCGCGACCCGCAGCGGCCCGACCGACGAGGGCCACCCGGGATGACGGGCGTTGGAACGCAAGAGGTTCACCGGCGCGCGCAATCGTGTGAGTCAGCCGCGCTGGGCCAGGAACGCGACGTCGACGATCTCACCGGTACGAATCTGCTCGGCCCCACTGGGAACCATAACTAGACAGTTTGCCTCAGCCAGCGTCGCGAGCAAATGCGACGACCCCGGCGCCCCGCCCAGCGCCTGCACCAAATACTCACCGCTGTCCTGGTCGCGCATCAGCTGCCCGCGCAGGTAACCCTTGCGCCCGGCCACCGAGGTGATCGGCGACAGCGTGCGAGCCTGCACCACCCGGCGCATCGGCTGGCGCTTGCCCAGCGAAAGCCGGATCAACGGGCGCACCATCACCTCGAAGACCACCAACGCGCTGACCGGGTTGGCCGGCAACAGGAAGACCGGCACCCCGTCGCGGCCCAGCTGCCCGAAGCCCTGCACCGAGCCCGGGTGCATGGCGACGCGGACGACCTCCATCTCGCCGAGCTCGGACAGCACCACCCGCACCGCCTCGGCCGCCGCGCCGCCCACCCCGCCGGCGATCACCACGACTTCGGCGCGATTGATCTGACCCTGCACGATTTCGCCCAGCTCGTGGGGGTTGTTGGGCACGATGCCGACCCGGTTGACCTCGGCGCCGGCATCGCGGGCGGCGGCCGCCAGTGCATAGGAGTTGACGTCGTAGACCTGACCGTTGCTCGGCGTGCGCGCGATGTCGACCAACTCGCCGCCCACCGCCATCACCGACACCCGCGGACGCGGATGCACCAGCACCCGTTCCCGGCCAACCGCCGCGAGCAGGCCCACCTGAGCCGCACCGATGATCGTCCCGGCACGCACCGCGACGTCGCCGGGCTGGACATCGTCGCCGGCGCGACGCACGTAGGCGCCCGACGGCGCCCCGCGCAGAATCCGCACCTTCGACGTGCCGCCATCGGTCCAGCGCAACGGCAGCACCGCGTCGGCCAGCGTGGGCAGCGGCGCCCCGGTCTGCACCCGCGCGGCCTGCCGCGGCTGTAAGCGGCTCGGCGTGCGCGCACCGGCCTCGATGGTCCCCATCACCGGCAGGACCAGCCCGCCGGGGGTGTCCTCGTCGGCCATTGGCTCGCCGGTTTCGTCGAGGGACAGGTCGCCGCCCACTTCACCGATGCCGAGTACGTCGACGCTACGCACGGCGTAGCCGTCGATCGCGGCCTGGTCGAAGCCGGGCAGCGGCCGCTCGGTCACCACTTCTTCGGCGCACAACAATCCCTGCGCCTCCGCGATGGCGACACGTATCGGGCGCGGGGCTACCGCCGCCGCCGCGATCCGGGCCTGCTGCTCCTCAACCGAACGCACTCGCCGCCGCCTCTCTGCCGTCACCCCTGACGGGCGGCTACTGCTCGTTCAGGCCCAATCGCGCCACCAACCACCGCCGCAATTCCGGTCCGTAGTCGTCACGATCCAATGCAAAGTCAACCGCAGCCTTGAGGTAGCCGCCAGGATTTCCCAAGTCGTGTCGAGATCCGCGGTGGACGACGACATGAACCGGGTGGCCCTCCTTGATCAGCAGCGCGATCGCGTCGGTGAGCTGGAGTTCGCCGCCGGCCCCGTGGTCGATGCGGCGCAGGGCATCGAAGATGGCGCGGTCCAGCACGTACCGGCCGGCCGCCGCATACAGCGATGGGGCGTCGGAGGCCTTGGGTTTTTCCACCATGCCCTTGACCTTGAGCACGTCGGAATTGCCGGCTCCGGGGATGGCCTCGACGTCGAAAACACCGTAGGCGCTGATCTCTTCCGGCGTGACCTCGATGGCGCACAACACCGTGCCGCCGTGCTCGGCGCGTACCTTCGACATGGTCTCCAGCACGCCGGTCGGCAGCACCAGGTCGTCGGGCAGCAGCACCATCACGGCGTCCTCGTCGGGCGTCAGCGTGGGCTCCACGCAACCGATGGCATGTCCCAATCCGAGCGGCTCGGCCTGCACCACCGACTCGACCTTGATCAGTGCCGGGGCGCGACGCACCTTGGCGAGCATCGCCTTCTTGCCCCGGGCTTCGAGCGTGCCTTCCAGCACCAGGTCCTCGACGAAGTGGGCGACGACGCCGTCCTTGCCCTCGGAGGTGATGATGACCAGCCGCTCGGCACCGGCCGCGGCCGCTTCCTCCGCTACCAGCTCGATACCGGGCGTGTCGACGACGGGCAGCAACTCTTTGGGCACCGTCTTGGTGGCCGGCAGGAAACGGGTGCCCAGACCGGCTGCGGGGACGATCGCCGTGTACGGGATCGGGACTTCATCTGGCCGTGACATCGTTCACACACCATAGCCCTCAGGGGGGTTGCCGCCGCTGCATGGCAGGCCGAATACCCGCCCTGTCATCGTTGATACATGACAACTTTGACCAAGGCCGCATTGCGTGAGCAACTGCTGGCGGCCCGAGGTCTGGTTGCCGACGACGTTCGCGCCGCTGAGGCGCGGATACTCACCGAACAACTCGCGCTCGCCGCGAGCGGCGGCAGCACCGTCTGCGCCTACGTTCCGGTCGGTACCGAGCCGGGCTCGGTGGCGATGCTGGACGCGCTGCTGCAGCTTTCCCGGAGGGTGCTGTTGCCGGTCGCGCGCACGGCCGCGGACGGCAGCCCGATGCGGCTGCGCTGGGCCGAGTACCGGCCGGGTGAACTCGTCCGCGGCCGGTGGGGCCTGCTCGAGCCGCGCGAGCCATGGCTGCCGGAGGCCGCCCTGGCCGAGGCCGAAATGGTGGTGGTGCCGGCCTTGGCCGTCGACCGTCGGGGCGCGCGTTTGGGCCGGGGCCGTGGCTACTACGACCGCTCGCTGGACGCCAGGAACCCGCTGGCCCGCCTGGTCGCAATGGTGCGCGACGACGAGTTCGTCGACGAGCTGCCGGCCGAGCCGCACGACGTGCCGATGACCCACGTGATCACCCCGGGGCGCGGGCTGGTGAGCCTGCGCGCGGCCGATGGGCCCCGGGAATGAGACGGATTTCATGACTGTTTTAGCACTCAGGCACTGTAGAGTGCTAACAATCTTATCTAACGGAGGTTTTGAGTGCCGACCTACAGCTACGCGTGCACCGAGTGCGACAACCGCTTTGACGTTGTGCAGGCCTTCACCGATGACGCGCTGACCACCTGCGAGAAGTGCTCGGGTCGACTGCGCAAACTGTTCAACTCCGTCGGCGTCGTGTTCAAAGGCAGCGGCTTCTACCGCACCGACAGCCGCGAGTCGGGCAAGAAATCGTCGAGTTCGAGCAACGGCTCCTCGACCAACGGCTCCAGCGAGAGCTCCGGTTCGGGCGAGAAGTCGGGTTCGAGCGACAAGTCCAGCTCGAGCGATAAGTCGACGAGTTCGGCCTCGTCGACCGCGGCCGCTTCCAGCTAGCGGGTTATCCACAGACCGTTTCCGGGACGGAAACTTCGGCGGCGCACGGCGCCTACGGTTGCGGGCGTGGGCGAACCGTCGCTGAATCCAGCGCTGCTGCAGCGGATATCGGCGTCGCTGCGCCCGGATTGGGCCCGGACCGTGCTGGCCCGCCGGGTGGTCGCGGGTGGGCTGGTCGTGTTGGCCGGCGTCGCGGCGCTGGGTTCGAATCCGGACGGCGACCGCGTCGACGTGGTGGTAGCCACGCGTGACCTGACTCCCGGCGCCGCTTTGACGCCCGACGATGTTCGAGTCGAAAAGCGTTCGCCGACAACACTTCCCGACGGTTCACAAGCTGACGTTGCCGCGGTGGTCGGTTCGATGCTGGCCGGTCCGACGCGGCGCGGTGAGGTGCTCACCGATGTCCGCTTGCTGGGCAGCCGGCTGGCCGAGTTAACGGCCGGGCCGGGCGCGCGCATCGTGCCGCTGCATCTTGCCGACAGCGCGCTGATCGACCTGGTTCGCGCCGGTGACGTCGTCGACGTGCTGGCCGCGCCGCCCACCGATTCGCAGCCGGGCACGCAGGCGATCAGCAAGTTGGTGGCCACCGACGCCGTCGTCGTGCTCGTGTCGCCGAAGCAGAAAGTCCAGGCCGCGGACGGTGACCGCGTAGTGTTAGTTGCGCTGCCGGCGCGCGTGGCGAACACGGTGGCAGGCTCGGTGCTAGGGCAGGCAGTGACCCTCACCCTGCACTGAGTACCTGACTGGCGCTCGCCACAGAACCCGCAGCAACGTGTGTCCAGCCCAGAAAGGACGTCGGAATGCTCAAGGGGTTCAAGGAGTTTCTCTCGCGGGGCAACATCGTCGACCTATCGGTCGCGGTGGTCATCGGTACGGCGTTCACCGCGCTGGTCACCAAATTCACCGACAGCATCATCACGCCGCTGATCAACCGGATCGGCGTCAAACAGCAGTCGGATATCGGCATCCTGAAGATCAGCATCGGCGGCGGCCAGACCATCGACCTGAACGTTCTGGTATCCGCCGCGATCAACTTCTTCCTGGTCGCCGCGGTGGTGTACTTCCTGGTCGTGCTGCCCTACAACACTTTCCGCAAGCGTGGCGAGGTCGAGCAGGCCGACGACGCCCAGATCGTCTTGCTGACCGAGATCCGCGACCTGCTGGCGCAGACCGACGGGAATTCCTCGTCGGGCAGGCACGGCGGGACCACGCCGCCACCCGAGCACGGCCCGCGCGCAGACGTCGAGTCGCAATAGCGGTTAGTGCGGGACTTGGCCGCGCGACTCTAGATCTCGAGGCTCGATAACTGTCCGATGATCTGTGCCGCGAGCGGATTCAGCGTCGCCATCCCGTCGCGCACCGCGTACCGGGAACCGGCGAGGTTGACCACCAGCGTGCTGCCGGACACACCGGCCAGACCCCGCGACAGCCCCGCGTCGATGATGCCGGCGGACAACCCGGAGGCGCGGACGGCCTCGGCGATGCCGAGGATTTCGCGGTCCAGAATCTCCACGGTGGCCTCCGGAGTGACATCGCGCGGGGTCACGCCGGTCCCGCCGACCGACACCACCAGATCCACCCCGCCAATCACCGCGGTGTTGAGCGCGTTGCGAATCTCGACCTCGTCGGCCGCGACCGCGATCACACCGTCGACGACGAATCCCGCTTCGGTCAGCAGCTCGGTGACCAGCGGCCCGCTGTGATCTTCTTCGTCCCCGTGGGCGGTGCGATCGTCGACCACCACAACCAGCGCCCGGCCGACTACCAATTCCGCACCCGTTTCCATGGGTGCAACCGTATATCCGAGCTCGGACATGGACTCATCGACTCTCATTACTGATCCGCCTTGCCGAGGGTGACCTGCACGGTCCGGCTGCCACCGCCGGGGTCCTGGAACGTCAGCGTTACCTTATCGCCGGGCGCCTTGGACCGCACCGCGGCGACCAACGCGTCGGCGCTGCTGATCGGACGGTCGTCGACCTTGGTGACGACCACGTTCTTGGGCACTCCCGCGTTCGCCGCGGCGCCGCCCTGCACGACTTCGACGACCTTGGCACCCGGCGTGCCCTTGTCACTGGTCACCTGCACGCCCAGCGACGCATGCGACGCCTTGCCGGTGCTGATCAACTCGTCGGCGATGCGCTTGGCCTGGTCGACCGGGATCGCGAAGCCGAGCCCGATCGAACCGCTTTGCGCGTCAGGCGAATCCGACCCCAGAGTGGCGATCGCCGAGTTGATGCCGACCAGCTGCCCCTGCAAGTTGACCAGCGCACCGCCGGAGTTACCCGGGTTGATCGCGGCATCGGTCTGGATCGCGTCCAGCACCGTGTTCTGGTTGCCGGACTCACCGGTTGTCGACACCGGCCGGTTCAAGGCGCTGATGATGCCGGTGGTCACCGTGCCTGACAACCCCAGCGGCGAACCGATCGCGATCACCGGCTGGCCGACCCGCACATCCGACGAGGAGCCCAACGCGATCGGAGTCAGCCCGGACACCCCCTGCACGCGGATGACGGCGATGTCACTGGTGGGATCGGCACCCACCACCGTGAACGGCGCGGTGCGGCCGTCGGAGAAGGTCACCGTGGTCTTCGGTGCCGGCCCGCCCGGCGGCGGGCTGCCCGGGGTCGGGCTGCCCGGTGTCGGCGTACCCGGCGCGCTCGGACCTTTCGGAGGGCCGGCGGCCGCAGCGATGACGTGGTTGTTGGTCAGAATCAGCCCGTCGGACGACAGGATCACACCGGAGCCCTCTTCGGACGCGCGACCGAGGTCGGTCTCCAGCATCACGACGCTGGGCACTACCTTCGCGGCGACCTGTTCGACGGTGCCGGGCGGCATGTTGGCCGCCGGAACGCCCGGCGTGGCCCCCGACGGTCCGCCGATGCGGCTGGAGCCCGTGGAGTGCGTGCCGAGTTCGACGACCGTTGCCGCGGCGCCACCAATGCCCGCCGATACCACCGCGACCGCCAGCGCGCCCGCCACCAGCAGGCCGGCCCGCGATCGCTTCTCCGGCCGCGGCGGCCCCATCGGCGGCAGCATGCCGGGGATGGGACCCGACCCGGCGCCCCCGGGAATCGGACCGGCGCCGGTGCCGCCGGGGATCGGGCCCGCGCCGGTGCCACCGGGGATCCGGCCTGGCCCGGTGCCGCTGGGTATCGAACCCGCCCCGGTGTCCCCGAACGGCTCGTAGGGCCGACGGTATGGCGACGTCGGCGACGGTTGTGACGGCTGCCCCTGGTGGTACCGCCAGTCGTAAGGCTGGTTGTACGGTTGGTGAGGCCCTGGGGCATACGCGGGAACTACACCTGGCTCAAAGGGCTGGTTAGGCCCGGTGCGGTATCCCGGCTGCTGCGGCGGTGGCGAATACCTTGGGTCATTCGTCATGTCGCTAAGTCGCTCTTCCTCTAAATGGGGGTGCTATCGAGCTCAACTTGGCTCGATTTCCAACACTATCTGCATCTACCTTGCGCGCGCGGACTGAGAGTCAACTGAGATAACGTTCGTCGATTCACGAGAGTTCGCTGCGTCGCCGTCCATCGGAACGGCGGGGTCGGTCGTGGCGTCGCTGCCGGCGCCGCCCCCACTCTCGGTCCCGGCCGTCCGATACGTCGAAATCGGCAGCGGCCGGCCGGGAAGCAGCACGTAAATCGATGTTCCCGGCGGGTGTCCTCCCGAAACGGTGTCTTCGACGCGCAGCAGTCCGCCGTGGTTGAGCACCACCTGCTTGACGATGGCCAACCCCAGCCCCGAACCCGGCAGGGCCCGCGCCGTCGTCGAGCGGTAGAACCGCTCGAACACCAGGCGCCGCTCGTGCGGCGGGATCCCCGGGCCGAAGTCCGAGACGATCAGCTCGGCATGCGACGGGTCGAGCTGTCGCATCCTGACACCGACCTGGGCACCCGGCGGACTCCACTTGGCGGCGTTGTCCATCAAGTTCAGCGCCGCCCGCGACAGTCCGGCCGCGTCGCCGTAGACCTGCCACGGAATCACGTCGACATCGAAGTGAATGTCGTTGCGCCGCCGCCTGACTCGCTCCAGGCTGCGGTCGATGACCTCGGACATGTCGACCGGCTCGTGCACCACCTGGCCGGCGTCGTCTCGGGTGAGGTCCACCAAATCGCCTACCAGAGTGGACAATTCCTCGATCTGCGCCAGCACATCGGCACGCAGGTCGACCATCTCCTGCTCGGGCAGCCGCGGCGCTCCCGGTTCCATGGACGCCATCAACAGTTCGACATTGGTCCGCAGCGACGTTAGCGGGGTGCGCAATTCATGTCCGGCGTCGGTGACCAGCCGAGCCTGCCGCTCCCGGGACTCGGCGAGCGCTCGCAGCATTAAGTTGAATGCCTCAGTGAGCCTTGCTAATTCGTCGCTTCCGAACACCGGGATCGGCCGCAGGTCGTCGGTGCGAGCCACCCGCTCGGCCGCTTCGGTCAACCGGGCGACCGGCCGCAGCCCCGCCCGGGTGACCATGCCGCCGGCCACCGCGGCGACCGCGACACCGACACCGCCGACGATCAGCAGCACCCAGCGCAGCTTGGTCATCACCGCCTCGGTCGGCCGCAGGCTCTTGGAGATCAGCAGCGAACTGCCGTTGGGCAGGTGAATCGCCAGGATGCGCTGGTCGGCAGCGGTGCGTCGGGACATGAACAGGTCGCCGCGAATGACCGCCTTCTCCGGCGCGTCGACCGGCAGGGTCTGGCCCGGCTGTTGGGCGGTGTAAATCGAATGGCCCGGGTTCACCAGCATCGCGTTCACGTCCGAATACGCCGTGCCCTCGATGGCCTTGGCCGGGTCGGCGGCCAGCGAACCGCTGGCGATCAGCAGCTGAGCGCGGCTGTCCAGCTGGTTGTCGATGTCGCTGTAGAGCGCCGCCGCGATCACCGCATAGACGGCGAATGCCATCAGCACGACAACCATCGCCACCATCGACATCGCCAGCAACATCACCCGCCACCGCAGCGACAACGAACTGGGGGCTCGTAGTGGTGCGCGCCGACGTCGTTGGAACCGGATCATCAGGGCGGCGTCTCCCGAAGGACGTAGCCGACGCCGCGCACGGTGTGGATCAGGCGCGGCTCACCGTCGGCTTCCGTTTTGCGGCGCAGGTACCCGACGTACACCTCCAGCGCGTTGCCCGAGGTGGGAAAGTCGAATCCCCACACCTCTTCGAGAATGCGGCTTCGGGTGAGCACCCGGCGCGGATTGGCGATCAACATCTCCAGCAGCGCGAACTCGGTACGGGTCAGGCTGATCCGGCGATGCCCGCGGGTGACCTCACGGGTCACCGGGTCCAGCGCCAGGTCGCCGAACGTCAGGGCGACCGACTCGGCGTCCTCGGGCTTGGTGCGGCGCAGCAGCGCCCGCATCCGGGCCAGCAGCTCTTCGAGGGCGAACGGCTTCGGCAGGTAGTCGTCCGCACCGGCGTCCAGGCCGGCGACCCGCTCGGACACCGAATCGCGGGCGGTCAGCACCAGGATCGGCAGGTCGTCGCCGGTGCTGCGGAGGTGACGGCACACTTCGAGACCGTCTAGCCGCGGCATCATCACGTCGAGCACGACCGCGTCGGGCCGGTCGCTGGAGATGATCTCCAGCGCCTCGACACCGTCATTGGCCAACTCGACCGAGTAGCCGTTGAAGGAAAGCGATCTGCGCAGCGATTCGCGGACCGCGCGATCGTCATCGACGACAAGAATGCGCACGGCCACTAGTTTCGTCCTAGGCCCTGAGAGCGGCCTGAGAGGCGCGCCGCGTATTCCCCGAGATGTCTGCTCGATGACGATACGGGCCCGCAGGGCCGGCTGAGGAGTCGGGCAATCGAGCTAGCGTCGGTCTAGATCGATCAGGCCAAGGCGAGCGGCCTTGAGCAGTCGACGCGGAACCTTGTGCTTCTGGCCGGCCACTGTCACACCGACGAGCTCGGTTTTTTCGGCCTTCCACTGCGAGCGGCGGCTACGGGTATTCGAGCGCGACATCCTGCGCTTGGGTGTGGCCATGGTCGGGCCTTACTCCTCGGTCTGGGGTTTCGGTCGTGCGCCGCGCGGCATGGGCCTCTACGGCCGACGGCGACGATTGGCATCAAGAATAGTCGGTGACCTGCTGGTGGCCAAAATGGGCCGTGCGGCCTGGGCAGCTATGACAGCGACGGCAAGCCGGGCATCCTTGACGTGACACCGGCGGTACCCGCTAACCTACCGGGTGGTTGGTTGGTTGAGCACCGGTAATTCCTGAATGGAGGACGCCAATGGCCTCTGCTTCTGGCCGGTCCGGTGCCGTGCGGATCGCGAACTGTTCGGGGTTCTACGGCGACCGGCTCGCTGCAATGCGCGAGATGCTGACCGGCGGCGACATCGACTACCTCACCGGCGACTACCTGGCCGAGCTCACCATGCTGATCCTGGGCCGCGACCGGATGAAACACCCGGAGCGCGGCTACGCCAAGACGTTCCTGACCCAGCTCGAGGACTGCCTGGGCGAGGCCCGTGACCGCGGGGTGCGCATCGTTGCCAACGCCGGCGGCCTCAATCCCGCCGGGCTGGCCGACGCGATCCGCGCCCTGGCCGAGCGCCTGGGCATCCCCGCCCGGGTCGCCCACGTCGAGGGCGACAACCTGGGGCCGCGCGCGGCCGAACTCGGGCTGGGCACGCCGCTGACGGCCAACGCCTACCTGGGGGCGTGGGGCATCGTCGACTGCCTCGGCGACGGCGCCGACGTCGTCGTCACCGGCCGGGTCACCGACGCCTCGGTGATCGTCGGGGCGGCGGCCGCACACTTCGGCTGGGGCCGCACCGACTACAACGAACTCGCCGGCGCGGTGGTCGCCGGACACGTCATCGAATGCGGCGTGCAGGCCACCGGCGGCAACTACGCGTTCTTCACCGAAGTGCCCGACCTGACCAGCCTTTTTCACGCCGGCTTCCCGCTGGCCGAGGTCAGCGCCGACGGCTCCTCGGTGATCACCAAGCACGCCGGCACCGGCGGGTTGGTCAGCGTCGACACCGTCACCGCGCAACTGCTCTACGAGATCACCGGCGCCCGCTACGCCAACCCGGACGTCACGGCGCGGATGGACTCGGTGCAGCTGACGGCCGACGGCCCCGACCGGGTCCGCATCAGCGGCGTGGTGGGCGAGCCGCCGCCGCCGACGCTGAAGGTCTCGCTGAACAGCATCGGCGGATTCCGCAACGCGATGACGTTCGTGCTGACCGGGCTGGACATCGAGGCCAAGGCCGAGTTGGTGCGCCGGCAACTCGAAGCCGGTTTGACGGTCAAGCCGGCCGAGCTGGAATGGACGCTGGCCCGCACCGATCACGCCGACGCCGACACCGAGGAAGCCGCCAGCGCGCTGCTGCGTTGCGTGGTCCGCGACCCCGACCCGGCCAATGTCGGTCGCCAGTTCTCCTCGGCAGCAGTCGAATTGGCGCTCGCCAGCTATCCAGGTTTTCACGTCACCGCCCCGCCGGGGGAAGGCCAGGTCTATGGCGTCTTCACCGCGGGCTACGTCGACGCCACCGTCGTGCCGCACATCGCGGTCCACGCCGACGGAACTCGCGTCGATATCCATTGCACCACAGATACTTTGATACTCGAGCCCGCCACCGAGCCGGCGTTGCCGGAACCGTTGCCCAAGGGTCCGACCCGGCGCGCGCCGCTGGGCCGCATCGCCGGCGCCCGCAGCGGCGACAAGGGCGGTTCGGCCAACGTCGGGGTCTGGGTGCGTACCGAGAACCAATGGCGTTGGCTGGCCAACATATTGACGGTCGGGCTGCTCAAGGAGCTGCTGCCCGAGGCGTCGGACTGCGACGTCACCCGCCACGTGTTTCCCAACCTGCGCTCGGTGAACTTCGTGATCGAGGGCATCCTCGGTCAAGGCGTCGCCTATCAGGCGCGGTTCGACCCCCAGGCCAAGGGGCTGGGCGAATGGCTGCGCAGCCGCCACGTCGACATCCCGGAAAGCCTGCTATGAGTATTTGGACCACCCCGGAGCGCGAACAGCTGCGAAAGACGGTGCGAGCGTTCACCGAACGCGAAGTCCTACCCCACATCGACGAGTGGGAACGCACCGGCGAATTGCCACGCGAGTTGCATCGGCGCGCCGGGGCGGCCGGCCTGCTGGGTGCGGGGCTGCCCGAAGCGGTCGGCGGCGGTGGCGGCGACGGCGCCGACGCGGTGCTCATCTGCGAGGAGTTCCACCAGGCCGGCGGACCGGGCGGCGTCTTCGCGTCGCTGTTCACCTGCGGCATCGCGGTGCCACACATGATCGCCTCGGGTGATCAACGGCTGATCGAGGAGTTCGTGCGACCGACGCTGGCCGGCGAGAAGATCGGATCGTTGGCCATCACCGAGCCCGGCGGCGGTTCGGACGTCGGGCATCTGCGCACCAGCGCGGTTTTAGACGGTGACCATTACGTGGTCAACGGCGCCAAGACCTACATCACCTCCGGCGTGCGTGCCGACTATGTCGTCACCGCGGTGCGTACCGGAGGCCCCGGCGCGGCAGGAGTTTCGCTGCTGGCGGTGGAGAAGGGCACGCCCGGCTTCGAGGTGAGCCGCAAGCTGGACAAGATGGGCTGGCGCTCCTCCGACACCGCCGAGCTGTCCTACGTCGACGCCCGGGTGCCGGTGGACAACCTGGTCGGCGCCGAGAACACCGGGTTCGCCCAGATCGCGCAGGCGTTCGTATCCGAGCGGATCGGACTTGCCGCGCAAGCATATTCGAGCGCACAACGGTGCCTGGACATCACCGTGGCTTGGTGTCGCGACCGCGAGACGTTCGGCCGCCCGCTGATTTCGCGCCAGTCGGTGCAGAACACGCTGGCCGAAATGGCCCGGCGCATCGACGTCGCCCGGGTCTACTCGCGCAACGTGGTGGAACGCCAGCTCGCCGGCGAGACGAATCTGATCCCGCAGGTCTGCTTCGCCAAGAACACCGCCGTCGAAGCCGGCGAGTGGGTGGCCAACCAAGCCGTTCAGCTTTTCGGCGGGATGGGTTACATGGCCGAATCCGAAGTCGAGCGCCAATATCGGGACATGCGAATCCTGGGCATCGGCGGCGGTACCACCGAAATCCTGACCGCACTGTCCGCCAAAATCCTGGGGTATCAATCGTGACGGTATTGCAGTCCACCCTCGACCCGAAGGCTTCCAGCTACGCCGACGCGGCCGAAACCATGATCGCCAAGCTCGCCGAGATCGACGTCGAGCACGGCAAGGCCCTTGCCGGTGGTGGAGTGAAATACACCGAGCGCCACCACGCCCGCGGCAAGCTCACCGCCCGCGAGCGTATCGAACTGCTGCTGGACCCGGATTCGCCGTTCCTCGAGCTGAGCCCGCTGGCCGCCTACGGCAGTTCCTTCACCCTAGGCGCCAGCGTGGTGGTGGGCATCGGTGCCGTCGAGGGCGTGGAGTGCCTGATCGTCGCCAATGACCCGACCGTCAAGGGCGGCACCAGCAATCCCTGGACGCTGAAGAAGATCTTGCGCGCCAACCAGATTGCGCTGCAGAACCGGCTGCCGGTGGTGTCGCTCGTCGAATCCGGTGGCGCGGACCTGCCCACCCAGAAGGAGATCTTCGTCCCCGGTGGGCAGATGTTCCGCGACCTGACCCGGCTGTCGGCGGCCGGCATTCCGACCATCGCGCTGGTCTTCGGAAACTCCACGGCCGGCGGCGCCTACATCCCCGGCATGTCCGACCATGTCGTGATGATCAAGGAGCGCTCGAAGGTGTTCCTGGCCGGTCCCCCGCTGGTGAAGATGGCCACGGGTGAGGAATCCGACGACGAGTCGCTCGGTGGCGCCGAAATGCATGCCCGCACTTCGGGTCTGGCCGACTACTTCGCCATCGACGAGCTCGATGCGATCCGCATCGGGCGCCGCGTGGTGGCCCGGCTGAACTGGCGCAAGCTCGGGCCGGTGCCGCGGCCGGTGATCGAGCCGCTGTTCGACGCCGAGGAGCTGATCGGCATCGTGTCGTCGGATCTGCGCATCCCGTTCGACCCGCGCGACGTGATCGCGCGCACCGTCGACGGCTCCGAATTCGACGAGTTCAAGCCGATGTACGGCTCGTCGCTGGTCACGGGCTGGGCGACGCTGTGCGGCTACCCGATCGGCATTCTGGCCAACCACCGCGGCGTGCTGTTCAGCGAGGAATCGCAGAAGGCCACCCAATTCATCCAACTGGCCAACCGCTACGACACGCCACTGTTGTTCTTGCACAACACCACCGGATACATGGTCGGCAAGGACTACGAAGAAGGCGGCATGATCAAACACGGCTCGATGATGATCAACGCCGTGTCCAACTCGACCGTCCCGCACATCTCGCTGCTGATCGGCGCGTCCTACGGCGCCGGTCACTACGGCATGTGCGGGCGCGCCTACGACCCCCGATTCCTGTTCGCCTGGCCCAGCGCCAAATCCGCCGTGATGGGCGGTGTCCAGCTGGCCGGCGTGCTGTCGATCGTCAGCCGTGCGGCCGCCGAGGCCCGCGGTCAGCAGGTCGACGAGGACGCCGACGCCGCGATGCGGGCCGCTGTCGAGGGCCAGATCGAGGCCGAGTCGCTGCCGATGGTCCTGTCGGGAATGCTCTACGACGACGGGGTGATCGACCCCCGCGATACCCGCACGGTACTGGGAATGTGTCTGTCCGCCATCGCGAATGGCCCGATCAAGGGGACGTCGAACTTCGGCGTCTTCCGGATGTGAGCCCCATGGGAATCACCCGAGTTCTGGTTGCCAACCGCGGCGAAATCGCCCGCCGAGTCTTCGCCAGCTGCCGGCGCCTCGGCCTAGGCACCGTCGCGGTCTACACCGAGCCGGACGCCGCGGCCCCGCACGTCGCCGAGGCCGATGCCGCGGTGCGGCTGGCGAAGACCAATGACTATTTGAATGCCGAGGCCATCATCGCCGCCGCACGCGCAGCGGGCGCCGATGCGGTGCACCCCGGCTACGGATTCCTCTCGGAGAACGCCGAATTCGCGGCAGCCGTCCAGGCCGCGGGCTTGACCTGGGTCGGTCCGCCGGTGGACGCGGTGCGAGCGATGGGTTCCAAGATCGAGTCCAAGAAACTGATGGCGTCGGCCGGAGTGCCGGTCCTCGACGAACTCGACCCCGACTCGATCACGCAAGCCCAGCTGCCGGTGCTGGTCAAGGCCTCCGCCGGCGGCGGTGGCCGCGGGATGAGAGTGGTCCACGAATTGTCGGCGTTGGCGGGTGAAGTCGCCGCCGCTCAGCGCGAAGCGCAGTCAGCGTTCGGTGATCCGACCGTGTTCTGCGAGCGCTACCTGCCGACCGGCCACCACGTGGAAGTTCAGGTCCTGGCCGACACCCACGGCACGGTGTGGGCGGTCGGGGAACGGGAATGCTCGATTCAGCGCCGCCACCAGAAGATCATCGAAGAGGCTCCGTCGCCGTTGGTGGAACGCATTCCGGGCATGCGGGCCAAGCTTTTCGACGCCGCCCGGCTGGCCGCCAGCGCGATCGGCTACGCCGGCGCCGGGACGGTGGAGTTTCTCGCCGACCCGAACTCTCAAGACGGTGAGTTCTTCTTCCTCGAGATGAACACCAGGCTGCAGGTCGAACACCCGGTTACCGAGGAGACCGCCGGACTCGACCTCGTCGAGCTGCAGCTCGCGGTGGCCGACGGTGACCGTCTCGACGTCGAACCTCCTGTCGCCCATGGTCATTCGATCGAGGCCCGGCTGTATGCCGAAGGCCCCGCGCGCGGCTGGCAACCCCAGGCGGGCCCGGTGCACACCTTCGACGTGCCCGGTACCAGGGCACAGTTCGACTCGCTGCGGCAGCGCACCGGGATCCGGCTGGACTCCGGCATTGTCGACGGGTCGGTCGTCTCGATTCACTACGACCCGATGCTGGCCAAGGTCATCTCGTACGCGCCGACCCGACGGCAATCCGCGCTGGTGCTGGCCGACGCGTTGGCCAGGACGCGGCTGCACGGGCTGCGCACCAACCGCGAGCTGTTGGTGAACGTGCTGCGGCATCCGGCATTCCTCGACGGCGCGACCGACACCGCGTTCTTCGACACACACGGCCTGGCGCAGCTGTCGGCACCGCTGGCCGATGCAGCCGTCGTGCGTTTGTCGGCGATCGCCGCGGCACTGGCCGAGGCCGCTCACAATCGCGCGTCGGCCGCGGTATACGGCTCGCTTCCCAGTGGCTGGCGCAACCTGACCTCGGGCTATCAGGTCAAGTCCTACACCGACGACGAGGACAATGAGCACCGAGTCGAATACCGCTTCACCAGAACGGGTTTGGTGCTGGCTGGCGACGAACCGGTGCAGCTGGTCTCGTCAGCGCCAGGCGAGGTGGTGCTGGCCGACGCCAACGGCGTAGCGTGCCGCTTCACGGTTGCCCGCCACGGCCGCGACGTCTACGTCGACTCGACCCGAGGGCCCGTCCATTTGGACGCGGTACCCCGGTTCCCCGAGCCGGGCTCAGCCGTTGCCAAGGGATCGCTGGTGGCACCGATGCCCGGCAACGTCATCCGGCTCGGCGCGCAGGTTGGTGAGCGTGTCACGACCGGACAGCCGTTGATCTGGCTAGAAGCGATGAAGATGGAACACACCATCAGCGCACCCAGCGACGGTGTGCTCGCCGAACTCAACGTCACCACCGGCCAGCAAGTCGAGGTCGGCGCAGTGCTGGGAGTGATCGCAAGCGCGGCGCAGCCGGGCGCAGCGGGTCACGACCATCCAGATACCGCGCGCGTGGATGCGCCAGAAGCAGAAGGAGATTCGTAATGATCGATACCAGCTTCATCGAAAGCGAGGAGCGTCAGGCGCTGCGCAAGTCGGTGTCCGCGTGGGCATCCAACTACGGCAGCGAGTACTACCTGCGTAAGGCCCGCGTGCAGGAGCACACCGATGAATTGTGGTCCGAGGCAGGCAAGCTCGGCTTTCTCGGCGTCAACCTGCCGGAGGAATACGGCGGCGGCGGCGCGGGAATGTACGAGCTGTCCTTGGTCATGGAGGAAATGGCCGCCGCGGGCAGTGCGCTGCTGCTGATGGTGGTCTCGCCGGCCATCAACGGCACGATCATCAGCAAGTTCGGCACCGACGAGCAGAAGAAGCGCTGGATCCCCTCGATCGCCGACGGCACGCTGACGATGGCGTTCGCCATCACCGAGCCCGACGCCGGATCCAACTCGCACAAGATCACCACCACCGCGCGCCGCGACGGCAGTGACTGGATCCTCAAGGGCCAGAAGGTTTATATCTCCGGTATCGACCAGGCCCAGGCGGTGCTGGTGGTGGCCCGCAGCGAGGAAGCCAAGACCGGCAAGCTGCGCCCGGCGCTGTTCGTGGTGCCCACCGACTCCCCCGGCTTCAGCTACACCCCCATCGAGATGGAGCTGATCAGCCCCGAGCGTCAATTCCAGGTCTTCCTGGACGACGTCCGGCTGCCCGCCGATGCGCTCGTCGGGGCCGAAGATGCCGCTATCGCACAGCTTTTCGCGGGCCTGAACCCCGAGCGGATCATGGGCGCGGCCAGTTCGGTGGGCATGGGCCGGTTCGCGCTGGAGAAGGCGGCCGACTACGTCAAGACCCGTCAGGTGTGGGGAGCGCCGATCGGCTCGCACCAGGGCCTGTCGCATCCGTTGGCGCAGTGCCACATCGAGGTCGAACTCGCCAAGCTGATGATGCAGAAGGCCGCCACACTCTACGACAGCGGCAACGACGCGGGCGCGGCCGAGGCCGCGAACATGGCCAAATACGCCGCGGCCGAAGCTGCTACCCGCTCGGTGGATCAGGCCGTGCAGTCGATGGGCGGCAATGGACTGACCAAGGAATACGGCGTCGCGGCGATGCTCGCCTCGGCCCGGCTGGGCCGAATCGCGCCGGTCAGCCGGGAGATGGTGCTGAACTTCGTCGCGCAAACATCGCTGGGCCTGCCGCGCAGCTACTGATGGATACCTTTGTCGAATACGCCGTCACGGGGCCGTACGCCCGGCTGACGCTGAACTCGCCGCACAACCGCAACGCGCTATCGACCACTCTGGTCAGGCAATTGCACCAGGGCCTGCGCGACGCGGCGGCCGACCCCGCCGTGCGGGTGGTGGTGCTCGGGCACACCGGCGGCACGTTCTGTGCCGGCGCCGACCTCAGCGAGGCCGGCAGCGGTAACCCGCGTGACGATCGCGAGGGCGGCGCAGCCGGGCGAAGCGGGTCGCCACCATCGGCTTACGACATGGCCGCGGCGCGGGCCCAGGAGATGACCGCAGTGCTGCGCGCGATCGTCTCGTCACCGCTGCCGGTCATCGCCGCCGTCGACGGTCATGTCCGGGCGGGCGGATTCGGCTTGGTCGGCGCCTGCGACATCGCGGTGGCGGGGCCGCGCAGCACCTTCGCGCTGACCGAGGCGCGCATCGGGGTCGCCCCGTCGATCATCTCGCTGACGCTGCTGCCCAAGCTGTCGCCGCGGGCGGCGGCCCGCTACTACCTCACCGGCGAGACGTTCGATGCCGCCGTCGCCGCGGAGATCGGGTTGGTCACGATCGCGGCCGACGATGTCGACGTCGCGGTGGCCGAACTGGTCGCCGATATCGGCCGCGGGTCGCCGCGGGGCCTGGCGGCATCGAAGGCGCTGACGACGGCCGCCGTGCTCGAAGGGTTCGACCGCGACGCGCAGCGGCTTACCGAGGAATCCGCCCGGCTGTTCGTCTCCGACGAAGCACGCGAAGGCATGCTGGCATTCCTGCACAAACGACGCCCCAGTTGGGCCCCGCCCACGGCCGCCGACGACGCCGACCGCAATTAGGCGTGCGTAGGAGGATGGTTGCGATTTAGCCAACCCTCTTGCAGCAAAAGTTGTACGTCGTACGCTCGTGGTTGATGAGCGATTCGGCGCAACGGGATGCGAAGGCCGCCCGCGAGGACTTCTCGCGAGCGGCCGATACCGACCGCATCCAAATTGCACAGTTACTCGCGTATGCGGCTGAGCAGGGACGCCTGCAGCTCAAGGACTACGAAGATCGTCTGACCAGAGCATATGCGGCGACGACGTACGAAGAACTCGATCAGCTCCGGGCAGATTTGCCGGGCGCGCCGTTAAGCCCCCGGCGCGGCGGAAAGCAGAATCCGGCGCCGTCCACCCTGCTGCTCGCCTTGTTGAGCGGATTCGAGCGCCGCGGACGCTGGAACGTGCCGAAGAAGCTGACGACGTTCACGCTGTGGGGCAGCGGTGTGGTTGATCTGCGCTACGCGGACTTCACGTCGACCGAAGTCGATATCCATGTGGTCTCGATCATGGGTGCGCAGAACATCGTGTTGCCGCCCGAAGTCAATGTCGAGATCCGCGGCCGCGGGGTAATGGGTGGCTTCGACCGCGATATCGCGGGCCAAGGCACGCCCGGTGCGCCGCGAGTGAACATCCACGGCTTCTCGCTATGGGGCGGTGTGGGCATCAAGCGCAAAGCGCGCAGGCCCCACTGATAACCCGGCGAACGTCAGCCGGCTTGATATTGATTTGATC
Source organism: Mycobacterium stomatepiae (assembly GCF_010731715.1). Lineage (NCBI taxonomy): Bacteria > Bacillati > Actinomycetota > Actinomycetes > Mycobacteriales > Mycobacteriaceae > Mycobacterium > Mycobacterium stomatepiae. The sequence continues at coordinate 5,010,219 of NZ_AP022587.1, read as the reverse complement.
CGCCGTCGGCTAGTGCGGCGCGGATCCCCGTCCGGCTCGATCGAGACCTAGAGGCTACTGGCACGGCGGCGCAAATGCGAGGGATTGCGTATCTTCGCAAAAACCCGAAATTGCCGCATCCGTCGACTAGCGTCCACACCAGCGGCTCAGGGGGTGCAAGCGACGCCACAGGGACAGGCCCCTAAGTAACGGAAGTGCGTCGCAAGAATCCAGCGCAAAGGGTCTATTAAGGCTGCGCGAAAGACTATGCGCAGCTGGCCTTTCGCTGCTCCGGTGCCGCCATGGAATGTCGGCAGCACGCGAAGAAAGGGCTGGAAATGGTGGCACTCGGCAACATTAGCGAATGGCAACCGCCACACGGTCCGCTCACCATGTGGACCGCCGTACCGACGGCATATGAGGCGACCCGCACCGCGCCCCGAAGCGATCTTGCTCCGAGTTACCAGCAGGCACAACACCTCTGGGCCGCCTACCACGGCAAGGCGATGAACAGGCGGCTGCCGCGGCTGATGATCGTCGCCTGGGACATCGCCGGCAACTGCGACATTGCCGCAATGACAACGGCGGTCAATACCCATGTCCGTCGGCACGACACCTACCACAACTGGTTCGAATTCGAGGACGGCGTCATCGTGCGCCGCACCATCGAGGACCCGGAAGCCATCGACTTGGCGCCCGTGCCGTGGGGCCACATGACGCCCGCGCAAGTTCGCACCCATGTGCTGACGACGAGCCGCGAAACGCTCGAATGGGGTTGCTTCAGCTTCGGTATCGTCCAGCACACCGACTACTTCACCTTCTACGCCAGCGTCGATCATCTGCACATCGACGGGCTGTCCGCCGGCGTCATCTTCTTCGACATCCACCTGACGTATCAACAACTGACCCAAGGCGCTGATCCGCGCCAGCCCGCCACGGCTGTCCAGCTCAGGAGCTACCGCGACTACACGGCGCGGCAACGCCAGAGGGTTGCGGACCTGACCCTGTCGTCGCCCGAGATCAAAGACTGGATCGACTTCGCGCGCGACGCCGATGGCGACTGGCCGAGCTTTCCGCTGCCGCTGGGCGATACCTGGACCAGCAGCGCGGGTGATTTGATGACCGTCGAGTTGTTGGATGCCGCCGGGACGGAGGCGTTCGATTCCGCCTGCATCGCGGCCGGCGCCCGGTTCATCGGAGGCGTCTTGGCGCGCACCGCGCTGGCCGAATACATATTGACCGGCAACGAGGTTCATCGCGGGTTCACCGCAAGGGACACCCGGACACAGGGCATCGACACGATGACGGTGGGCTGGTTCGCCAGCATGGTTCCGGTCGTCGTGCCGACCGCTGGCGGTTCGTTCCCCGAGGCCGCCCGGGCCGCTCAGAAATCTTTCGACGCAGGCAAGGACCTTGCCCACGTGCCGGTCGAGCGGCTGTTGGAGCTCGCGACACCGGATGAACTGGGCATCAAGCTGCCATCGCAGCTGCCGATGATGCTGTCCTTCCTCGACTTTCGCAAGATTCCACTGGCCGGCCTGTGGGCAGAGACGAACTTCGGCACCTACGGCGACAACCTGTCTCACGGCGGGATCAACGTGTGGATCAACCGGCACGCCGAAAGAACGACGGTCACGATCTCCTTCCCGGACAATGAGATAGCCCGCGAGTCGGTGCATCAATACGTCGAGACCCTGCTCCGGATTTTCGCCCGCATCGCGGGTAAGGCTCTGGAGCAGTCCAGCATCGTTGCCGTTGAAGTGAATACGGATGGACTGTACGCCCTTGCCCCGACGAAAGACGACGACGAGGCGGCTTAGTTAGATGAGCAACGTGCTGGATCTGGCCGACCAGACACTCTTTCTCGGAGAGCGAGCGACAGCGACCACCAGTGTGTTGCAATGCATCTGGGTGTACGATCGGGGCCTCGACATCGAGGGCTTGCGACGATTCCACCAGCATCTGAGCCGGGGCCGGTTGTCCCGCCGCATCGAACGATCTCCGCTGCCGTTCGGCCGTCACCGCTGGGTATCGCCCAGCGATCGGCCCAGCCTCGAGATCGCGGCAACGCCGCGGCCGCGTGACGAGATCGACTCCTGGCTCGAAACGCAGGCCGGCTTCCGGCCGGATGCCGAACACGGACCCGGGTGGCATCTTGCCATGCTGCCGCTGACCGACGGCGGTGCCGTGGTGAGTTTCGTTGTCACGCATTGCCTCACCGATGGCGTCGGGCTCTGCGAGGCGGTGGCCGCTGCGGCTTGCGGGCGCGACGATGCGATCACCTGGCCGGCCGCGGCATCGCGGCGACGGTGGCAGGCGCTGCGCGAGGATGCACGCCAAACCGCCTGCAACACCGCGGATCTGGGTCGCGCCGTCGTCGCGGCGGCACGCATGGCCCGGCAAAGCAACAACGCCGCCCCGGCAGCGAAGCGGCGGCCCGCACCACCCAGCGGCCCGGACCGAAGCATCGCGCTGCCGATGGCGATGCTCTTCTTCGACGCCGACGAGTGGGACGCCCGCGCGCAGGCGCTCGGCGGAACCAGCAACGCGCTGCTCGCGGGATTGGCGACCTACCTCGCCCAGCGCGTGGGGCGGGTCGCGGCGGACGGCTCGGTCAACGTGGGGATGCCGCTCAACCAGCGCGCCCCGGGCGACACCCGCGCCAACGCCGTGATCAACGTCGACGTCACGGTCAAACCGGCGGCCGCGACGGCGGGACTGGGCGAGATCCGCGCCGCGATCAAGCAGGCGCTGGTCCGCAGCCAGGATGCACCCGACGAGCGGTGGGCATTGCTGCCACTGATCCCGCTGATCCCAAAACCCATCTTTCGCAGGCTGATCAGCGTGGTCACCGGCAGCGCGACGACTGTCGTGTCGTCCAACCTCGGCGCGATCGACCCGGCGGCGAACCGGCCGGACGGTACGGACGCCGACTACTTCGCGATGAAGTCGGTGTACCCGGGCGTCACCGACGCGACGATGTACCGCACCAACGGCGCGCTGGCGTTGCTGTCGGGACGGGTGAACGGTCGGCTCTTCGTGTCGTTCCTCGCCTACGAGCTCGGCCGCGACAATTCGAATGCCGATCTGGAACAGCATATTTCGAGCGCGCTGAGCGAGTTTTCGCTGACCGCCAGAGCGGGCTGGCACGCCCCCAGTCCGGCGTCGCGTTAGCGGCGGCGCCGAGACCGGAGATAGTCGCCGACCACCGCCGCACCCAGGCCGTCGAGATCGGGCACCACGACGCGTCCCTCGACCCGTCGCGCGACCTGGTCGATGAACCGCGCCAGGCCGGGATCGCTGCCCAGCCGGAAGATGGTGATCTGCGCGCCCAGCCGCGCCATGTCGTCGAACCCGCGCACGGTGTGGGCGATGGTGCGCGGATGGGGCGGGTAATCAAAAAACACCGACGACCCGTCGCCACCGACATCCTCGAGGTGCGCGGTCGGCTCACCGTCGGTCACCACCAGCACGACGGGCTGCGCGTTGGGATGGCGGCGCAGATGACGGCCCGCCAGCGCCAGCGCGTGATGCAGGTTGGTGCCCTGCTCGTAGACCCCCTCCAAGCCGGTGAGTTCGGCCGCGGTCACGGTCCGGGCGTAACGGCCAAAGGCGATGATCTGCAAGGCATCCGAGCGGAACCGGGTGCACACCAGGTGGTTGAGCGCTAGCGCCGTCTGCTTCATCGGCAGCCAGCGATTCTCCATCACCATCGAAAACGAGGTATCGACCAGCAGCGCCACCGCGGCCTGAGTGCGCGTCTCCGTCTCGGACACCTCGACGTCCTCGACGGTGATCTTCAACCGCGCGTCCGGGCCGTCGAGCGTCGCCGTTCCGGCCTGCCGCAGCACCGCGTTGGTCAACGTGCGGGGGATGTTCCACGGTTCGGTGTCACCGAACTGCCACGGCCGGGTCGCGCCCGTCAGCTCGCCGGCTGCACCGGCCCGCCGCAGCTCACGGTCGCCACGTCGGCTCGAAAGCTGTTGTGCCACATCGCGTAATGCCGTCTCGCCGAGTCGGCGCATCGCCTTGGGCGACAGCCGCCACTGGCCATCGGAACCACGATCCAAAAAGCCCTGATTGACGAGTGCCCGTTCCAATTCGGACAGGGTGCGCGCGTCGACGGCGGCCTGGTCGCCGAGCTGGCGTGCCAGCGCGTCGAGGTCAACGTCGTCCATCGTGGCGCCGGGATAGCTCTGCGAAAGCTGGTCGGCCAGCTGCTCCAGTTCGGCGACGTCGGCCAACGCCTGGGTGCCTTCACCCATGCCGAACGGGTTGTCGCCGGAAAACTGCTCGGAACCCATCCAATCCTCGCCCGGCCGTGCGGCCTGCAAATGAGAGTCGAGACGGTTCAACGCCTGCATCAAAGAAGGCGAGCCAAATGCCTGCTGCGCCAAAGCATCCAGCTCGGCGCGCTGATCCGGGCTCAGGCTGTTGCGGAAACGCTGCGCGGCGGCGGCGCGCTTGGCCAGTGAGTCCAGCAGCTCGTCGACATTGCGCGGGTTCTCCGGGAAGAACTCGCCGTGCTTGTCCATGAACTCGTCGAAGTCCGCACTCGTGTCCGCACCGCGGGCATGCTTGTCCAGCAACTCGTTGAGGTCGTTGACCATGTCGGTGACGCGCTGGCGATCCTCGTCGGTGGCGCCCTCCAGGGCTTCCTTCATGCCGGCGAAACGCTGGTCGAGCATCTCGCGGCCAAGTAAATCCTTGATCTGGTCGTACTTTTCGCGCGCCTCCTGGCTGCGCCAGTTGTACTCGGACAGCTCTTGGACGGCCTTGGCCGGCGAGGACGGCAGCGCGTCGAGCTGCAGTTCGCCGAACCGGGCGTCGTCGTCGAGCGCGCGGGCCAGCTCCTTGCGCTCGGCCAGCACGGCCTCGTCAAGCAGCTTCTTGATGTCCTGCAGGGTTCCGTCTAGATTGTTGCGGCGCAAAAGATCCCGTCGGCGCCGGTTGGCTTCTGCGGCCAACCGGTCCGCGCCACGCATGTTCTCGGTGCCGCGCCGCAGTAGCTCGGACAGCGCCCGGCGCGGGGAGGTCCCGCCCATGACATCCTGCCCGATCTGCTCGAGTGCCTCGCGCAGATCCACCGGCGGGGCCAGCGGATCGGGCCCGCCGGTGTATGCCGAGTAACGTGAGGAGTGCCCTTGCGAAAAAGGCTTAGCCATAGACGGTTTGGCCCTCCCCGGACACCTTGTCGATGCGCTTGGCCAGATACAGCGCTTCCAGTGCCAGCTCCAGCGCCGCAGCGCGTTCGCCCTCGGATTCCGCTTGCAGCCGATCGGCGATCTCCTCCACGACCGGCAGGCCCGGAACCGCGGCCAGCACGTCCTTGGCCGAGATCCGCTCGCCCGTCGTCACCGCCGAACCGGCTTCCACCGCGGAGACCAGTGGGGCAACGTCGATGCCACCGAGCGTCCGAGACGCGGTGTCGGCGGTGGCGCGGCGCAATAGGTGCTCGAGCACCGCCTGCTCGCGGCCCTCCTCACCGGATTCGAACTCCAACTTGCCGCGCAGCACGTCGATCACGGTGCCCAGGTCCACAACTCGGGCCACCGGGTCGGTCTCGCCGAGGATCGCATCCCGGTGCCGCGCGGAGGCGGCGACGGTCTCGGCCGCCGCGATCGCGAACCGCGCAGAGACGCCGGATCGCTGGTCGACCGAGTTCGACTCGCGCAGGTAGCGGGCGAACCGCGCGATCACCTGCGTCAGGTAATCGGGCACCTGCGCGCTCAGGTGTGCTTCCTGGACGATGACGCCGACCTCCGCGTCCAGCTCCAGCGGGTAGTGGGTGCGGATCTCGGCGCCGAACCGGTCCTTGAGCGGGGTGATGATGCGGCCGCGGTTGGTGTAGTCCTCGGGGTTGGCACTGGCGACCACCAACACGTCCAGCGGCAGGCGCAGCGTGTAGCCGCGGACCTGGATGTCGCGCTCCTCCATCACGTTGAGCATCGACACCTGAATCCGCTCGGCGAGGTCGGGCAGTTCGTTGACCGCCACGACGCCGCGGTGCGCCCGCGGGATCAGGCCGTAGGCGATGGTCTCCGGGTCCCCGAGGCTGCGGCCCTCGGCTACCTTGATCGGGTCGATGTCACCGACCAGGTCGGCGACGCTGGTGTCGGGCGTGGCCAGCTTCTCGGTGTAGCGCTCGCTGCGGTGTCGCCACTCCACCGGCAGGTCGTCGCCGAGGGTGGCGGCCCGCCGGATCGACTCCGGAGTGATCGGTGTGTAAGGGTGCTCGCCGAGCTCGGCGCCCCCGATCACCGGTGTCCATTCATCGAGCAAGCCGACCAGCGCGCGCAGCAGTCGAGTTTTACCCTGGCCGCGCTCGCCGAGCAGAACGAAGTCGTGACCCGCGATCAGCGCCCGCTCCAGCTGGGGCAATACGGTGTCCTCGAATCCCAGGATGCCCGGCCAGATATCGTCACCCTCGGCCAGCGCCGTCAGCAGATTCTCGCGGATTTCCTGCTTGACTCCCCGTTCACGATGGCCGGACGCACGCAGCTCGCCGACGGTTCGGGGCAGATTGCTCGGTGATGTCACCACTCCAAGTTACGTCGCGCGACATATGTGCGTCATGTGCACCGGGTTTAGGGACCTTAACTGTGCCCGCGCACTGATTTCAGTGCGCCCTAGTGAGCGAAGTGGCGCGCACCGGTGAGGTACAAGGTGACGCCGGCCGCGGTGGCCGCCGCGGTCACTTCGTCGTCGCGCACCGAGCCGCCGGGGTGCACGATCGCTTTGACTCCCGCGCGCGCCAGCGTTTCCAGCCCGTCCGGGAAGGGAAAGAACGCATCGGAGGCCGCCACCGAGCCGCGGACGCGGTCGCCGCCGCGCGCATTCCCTCTTTCGATGGCCAGCCGGGCCGCGTCGACCCGGTTGACCTGACCCATGCCGACGCCGATCGTGGCGCCGCCGGCGGCGATCACGATCGCGTTCGACTTGACCGCGCGACAGGTGCGCCACGCAAAGACGAGGTCGCTTAACGTCGCCGAGTCCGCCGGTGCTCCCGTCGCCAGCGTCCAGTTGGCCGGGTTGTCACCGTGCGCGTCGAGCTGGTCACGCTGCTGCATCAGCAATCCCCCGCTGACCGGCCTCAGCTCGGCGCCACCGGCCAGCGGCTCGGAAGCCACCAGCACCCGGATGTTCTTCTTGCGTGTCAAGGCATCGAGGGCATCCGGCGCGTATGCGGGGGCCACGATCACCTCGGTGAAGATGGTGCCGACGTACTCCGCCATCTCAAGGCTGACTTCGGTATTCGTGGCGATGACGCCCCCGAAGGCGCTCAGCGGATCGCACTCGTGGGCCTTGCGATGGGCGTCGGCGACCGAGATCGACGAGATCGCGATCCCACACGGGTTGGCGTGCTTGATGATGGCCACACAGATTTCTTCGTGGTCGAACGCGGCCCGCCAGGCCGCGTCCGCGTCGGTGAAGTTGTTGTAGGACATCTCTTTTCCGTGCAGCTGCTCGGCCTGCGCAAGGCCCGGCCAGGCTGCCGGATCGACGTATAGCGCGGCCTGCTGGTGCGGGTTCTCGCCGTAGCGCAGCATCGCCGAGCGGCGCCAGCTGTGGCCGTACCACCGCGGGAACGCCGTTTCGGGATGCTCGGGCGCCACGGTGCATTCCATCCAGCTCGCCACCGCGATGTCGTACTCCGCGGTGTGCTGAAAGGCCAACGACGCCAGCTTCTTGCGCTCGGCGAGGGTGAATCCGCCGTTACGCGTCGCGGCGAGCACCCCGTCGTAGCCGAGCGGGTCGACGACCACCGCCACGCTCGGATGGTTTTTCGCGGCCGCCCGAACCATCGACGGCCCGCCGATGTCGATCTGCTCGACGCATTCGTCCAGGCCCGCGCCGGAGTCGACGGTCTGGCTGAACGGATAGAGGTTCACCACCACCAGTTCGAAGGCCGCGATCCCGAGCTCCTCGAGCGCCGCGGCGTGCTCGGGCTTGCGCAGATCGGCGAGCAGTCCGGCGTGCACGCGCGGGTGCAATGTCTTGACCCGGCCGTCGAGCACTTCGGGAAAGCCGGTCAGCTGCTCCACGGGGGTCACCGGAATGCCGTTGTCCGCAATGGTTTTCGCGGTCGAACCGGTCGAGACGATCTCGACGCCGGCCGCAGTGAGGCCCTGGGCGAGTTCAATCAACCCGGTCTTGTCGTAGACGCTGATCAGGGCGCGGCGAATCGCTCTTCTTGACTCGTCGGTGCTCATGCTGTGCTCATCCCAGGGTCGCCTTTCGTCCGATCCAGGTCACGCCGCGAGTCGCGATCGCGGCCACCACGTCCACCAGCAGTCGCCGTTCGATGACTTTGATGCGTTCGTGCAGTGTCTCTTCGGTGTCGCCGTCGAGGACCGGAATGGACTCCTGCGCCAATATCGGCCCGGTGTCCATGCCGGCATCCACCAGGTGCACCGTACAGCCAGTAACCTTCACACCGTAATCCAGCGCTTCGGGAACCGCGTGCGCTCCCGGGAACGCCGGCAGCAGCGCCGGATGGGTGTTCAGCGTGCGTCCGCAGAATCTCGAAAGGAATTGTGGTCCAAGGATTTTCATGAATCCGGCCGAGACGATGAGATCGGGCGAGTGCGCGGCGGTAGCCTCGGTGATGGCGGCGTCCCAGGCTTCGCGGCTGGGGTGATCGCCGAGCCGGACCGTGAACGTCGGCACCGATGCGGCCGCGGCGATCTCGGTGGCCCGGCAGTCGCGATCCACGCCGACCGCGACCACCCGAGCCGGGAAGTCGTCGACGGCGGCGGCCAGCAGCGAATTCAGTAGCGAGCCGGTGCCCGACGCCAGCACCACCAATCGCGCCGGTGCACTCGGAGGCACGCGCAGCGGTTCGAGCACATCGCGAGCCTACTAACGACAACGGCCGGGTGACGAGACGACCGGCCGAACACCGCAGGCGGGCAGTGCCGCTAGTCCCCGGAATCGTGCTCGGTCGCGCTGTGCCCGGATTCGTCGGACCCGGCCTCGGGCTGCCGCGCTTCGTCATCGGGCTGGTCAAACGCCGGCTCGCCGGGCAAAGGCTCGTCGGACAGGGGCTCAAGCAGGGGCTCGTCGGACGGTGGCCCGGTGAACGCCTCGTCGTCGAGCAGCAGGTCGTGCTCGACAGGCGCGGCGAAGGTGTCCGCGAAGTCCTTCGGTTCTTGGGCCGGCGTCGGCGCGGGTGCGCGCTTCTGCTTGGGCCGCCGAGGCCTTGTGAATCTGATCGGCCTGATCCCGCCCGTCATCACCACCGTCACCCAGCCGATGACCGCGAACCAGAACAAGGTGCCGATCCACAGGGCACCCTGATCCACCCCGACGTCGCCGAAGTTGCCCAGCCGGCCGCTGCTGCCGAATGCCAGCAGCGACATCACCAGTGCCCCAACCACCGCGGCGACTGCAAGCTTGGCCAATGCCGGAAGCAGCGGCAGCGGACGACGTGCGCATTGCTGGCCGACCGCCACACCCGACGATGCGCCGACGATCAGCAGCGCCACCCACGCTGGCCCGAGCGGTGGCGTCGGAACTGCTGCCAGCACGGGCAGTGCCGGGATATCACCGCCGAAAACGGTGAACGAACTAAACGTCGCAAAACCGATGTGCGCACTGGACCCCGCCGCGACCGCCGAGGTGCCGACGATGACGTTCGGTGCGTAGAGCATGGAAAGCACGGTGAGGCTGAACTCACCGAAGATCGAATCGGTGATCCCGTAGAGCTCCTGCATCGTCGCCCAGTGCAGGATCAGCGATCCCGCCGTCACGAAGCCGGAGAGTCCGACCAGCGCCAGCACGCCGGCGGCCGCGGCGCGCAGGGAATCGCCCACCCAGAACGGCAAGGACACCGCCGTCAGCGCCCGCCGGCCGACCCGGGACCCGACCCCGATCACGGCGCCGATGGCGTGCACCACCGCGACGCTGGCGAATGCGCGCAGGGCACTGGGTGTCTGCAGCTCGGTGAGCACCGTGGACGCGTCGTGGATGACGGCCAGCGCGATCGCCGCGATCAGCAGCGGCCCACCCAGCGCCGATGCGACGACCCAGCGAACCACCAGCCAAGACGAATACCGGGTCGTGGCCCGCGCCGTGGTGCGCGCCGTCGCCCACACCATGAACAGGATCGGCAGCAGCGGCAATACGCCCAACTCGCGGCCACCGATCGAAATCGGCACCCGGTGCACGCCCAGCCAGATGCTGGCGATCGCCCCGAGCGCGCCGGTCATGTCGCTGTTGGCGATCAGCAGCTGAAGCAGCGTGACCGCGGCGATGATGACGAGGGCGAGCACAGCCGGGCCGAATGCGACCCGAACGAGGTCACGCGCCTGGCGAGCGCCCGCTGCCCGGTTGTCCCCGCTTGCTGACACCCTTGTCACTGTTGGCGCACGTGCCCGTCGAGGCGCGAGAGCCCGCGGTTAGGCCGGGGCCGGTCCAGAGGGCGGCTGGTCGCCGGGCTGTTCGGAGGCACCCGCACCCCCGACCGACGGTGGCGGGCTGAAGCTCGGGAAGCCGGTGGGCGGCGTCGACGGGCCCTGCTGCGCCGCCGACTGCGGTCCGGACTGCGGGGACTGGGCACCGAAACCACCGGTCGGGATCGCGCTCTGGGTCGGGGCCTGGCTCGAGGGGTAGCCGCCATACTGCGATCCGTAACCGGACTGCGGGTTGTGCTGCTGCGGGCCCGGCTGACCGTAGTAGCCGCCGTGCTGCTGAGCGCCGTACTGCCCGTACTGGCCGTATTGCCCGTACTGCTGGGCGTAGGGATCGTACTTGGGCCGCGGCGGCGGCGGGGTGATGACGCCGGCGTCCAGCAGTAGCACGACGACAGCGGCGACGGCCTGCAGCACGCTGGCCGCCACCAGCGGCCACATGGCCCAGCCCACCGCGAAGCCGGCCGGGGTGTTGATCACCTCCGCGATCGCCAGCAGCGCGCCCAGGACGGCGACCGCCGCGACCACACCCGCGTAGTTCTTGGCCTTGGGCACGAAACTCAGCCCGGCGAGCAGCGTGGCCAGTACGGCGACGAGCACCGCGGTGCCAGCGTCACCGGCGCGGCCGCCGGCGGCCGGACCGAGGTCGGCGCTGAGGACGAAGGTCGGCCCGAAGTTCAGCAGGTACACCGCCAGGCCGAGCGCGACCACCGCGATGTTGACGTACAGCGGCAACTTACTCTCGGCGTCGTCGGTCTTCGCGAACGACGGTGTGGCACCGGGGTAGGAGCCGCCCGGCTGCGCTTGCGGATAGCCGGGACTCCCGGGCGAGTAGGTCATGACTCCTCCTGTTGCTTGCAGTGCCTTCAAGACCTCGACAGGCGCCACCCCACCATTGCGGTGCGACGCTGTGCTTCCAGGGCCCGCCGTTCTCAACGCCAAGACGTGCCCGCGCCTGCGTTGCGCGCGATCGATCAACCACGCTAGCGCACGTTCGGGCGACAGCGCCGGAGCGACCGGCCCCCGCGCGCGACCAGGGCGGATCGTCGTCCCACCCCGTCTTCCAGCCGCTCCGCGGAGGGCGGGTTGCCCGGCACAGGTAGAACACGTTCTAATTCTGTGCATGGATTACGGGCTAGTGCTTTTCACCAGTGACCGGGGCATCTCTCCGGCGGCCGCCGCCAAACTCGCCGACGACCACGGCTTCAAGACCTTCTACGTGCCGGAACACACCCACATCCCGGTCAAGCGGGAAGCGGCGCACCCGACCACGGGTGACGAGTCGCTGCCGGATGACCGGTACATGCGCACGCTGGACCCGTGGGTGAGCCTAGGCGCCGCCTGCGCGGTGACGTCGCGGGTGCGGCTGTCCACCGCGGTGGCACTGCCCGTCGAGCACGACCCGATCACGTTGGCGAAAAGCATCGCCACCCTGGACCACCTGTCCGGCGGCCGGGTCAGCCTCGGCGTCGGATTCGGTTGGAACACCGACGAACTGGCTGACCATGGCGTGCCGGCCGGACGCCGCCGCACCTGCCTGCGCGAGTACCTCGAAGCCATGCGCGCGCTGTGGACACAAGAGGAAGCCTCCTACGACGGTGAGTTCGTCAAATTCGGCCCCAGCTGGGCCTGGCCCAAGCCGGTGCAGCCGCATATCCCGGTGCTGGTGGGTGCCGCGGGCAACGAGAAGAACTTCAAGTGGATCGCCCGCAGCGCCGATGGCTGGATCACCACGCCGCGTGATTTCAACATCGACGAACCGGTGAAACTGCTGCAGGACACCTGGGCGGCCGCCGGGCGCGACGGTGCCCCGCAAATCGTGGCGCTGGACTTCAAGCCGGTGCCCGAAAAGCTGGCGCACTGGTCCGAGCTCGGGGTGACCGAGGTGCTGTTCGGTCTGCCGGACAAGTCCGAGGACGAGGTCGCCGCCTACGTCGAGCGGCTGGCGGGCAAGCTCTCGTCGCTGGTCTAAGCGGGCGGCCCGCGCTTCGCCAGCCCGCGCGTCCTTCGAGACTTAAACCATTGCGACGCGTGCCGGCGTGTCGTGCGTGGTTTAAGTGTCGCGAAGCGTCAGTTCAGGATGCCGCTATCCCAGCGAAGCCCGGTTGCCGTTGTCGGTCGTCCACACCGAGATCTCCGCGCCGAGTGCATCGCCGTCGGACATCAAGGCGACGAGGTCGTCGTCATCGGTGGTGGCCATGAATCGCAGGTTGTCCGCGGCGAGCCTGCCGACGATGATGCCGGTACGGATCGGCCAGTCGTAGCGCACGGAGTACGTCTCGATGGTGGCTGCGCCGTCGGGCGTTTTGGTGACATCGACCTTCGGCAGCGCGTCGATCTCCTTGTTCAGCGCCGCGCAGTTGTCGGCGCGCCAATCCACCGGAGTCGTCGAGTAGATGCCGACCGAGTACTTGCTCATGATGCCGCCGTTGGCGCCGACGAGACCGAATTGTCCTGGCCTGTCCCGCATCTGAGCGACCGTCTCGGCGATACCGTGCAGCGAATAGCTGTTGCCGGGGCCGCCGAAGTACGACAGCCCGCCGGTCAGGGTCAGGCCGCGCGGGTCGTCGCCGCCGATGCCCAGGGCTTCGCAGATGACGAACACAGGAAACGGGAAGCAGCTGTACAGATCGAAGGTGGCGACGTCGTCGATGCCGATCCCGGCCACTCGCAACGCTTCTCGGGCCGCATGGACGGCCGCCGGGCTAGCGCCGAGATCGACGCGGTCGAGCATCGCCTGCTCGATCATGTCCGAGTGGCCGTGCAGATAGACCCACTTGTCCTCGGCCACGCCGAGCCGCGACGCGGCCTCCACCGACATCAGCACCGCCGCCGCGCCCTGGTTGACCTGATCGCGGGCTACGAGCAGCCGGGGGTACGGATCGCAGATCATCCGGTTGTCGTCGGTGACGGTGACGATCTCGTCGACCGATCGTTCGATCGGCGATGACGAAAGCGGGTTCTTGGCAGCCACTTTCGACATCGGGACGAACAGCTCGGCCATGTCGCGCCGATAGTCGGCGACACTGCGCCCGAGTCGAGCGCGCCGGGCGTTCTCCAGCAGCCCGTACTGCACGGGCGCCCCGGTCAGGCCGTGCTGGATCGTGTATTCGTCGATGTAGCTGTAGATCTGATGGCCGCGATCCTCGAGTTGACCCTCGACGTGTTCGTGGAAGTTCGGCTTGTCGTCACGGTTCGCGAAGTAGCGGGCCGTCGAACCCGGCTCCGAGCCCACGATCAGAACGACGTCGGCCTCACCCGCCACGATGGTGTTACCCGCCTCGGTGACGAGCTTCTGCGGACCCTGCCCACCGACCGGTTCAAGGACCACGCGGGCCGGGTCGCCGCCGAGACGGTTCATCACCGAACGCGGATAGTTGCTCGACTTACCGAGCTTTGCCGGCATCGGTCCGGAGATCTCGAACTGCCGTAGCGCGAAGACCGTGTCGACGGCCTTCGCGACGCCGTTGGCGCCGGTGTCGGCGAGAGCTTCCCGCACAGCTGCCGTCGCGAGGTCGACCGCGGACATGCCCCGGTAGTCGGGGTCGTCGATGCGCTCGGTGAACTGGCCGACCCCGACGAGCACCGGGGTACGCGGATCGACCGGCATGACAAACCTCCTGGCAACAGTTAGTTCGTCAGGCTAACCGATCGCCGGACCCAAAACGAAACCGCGGCCAGCTCGCGGATTCTTCGGTGGAATCGCGACTGGCCGCGGTCTCGGTAACGAACTACAGGCTCTTCAGGATCTCCCGGGCCAGCGCCGCGGTCTCCGACGGCGTCTTGCCGACCTTGACTCCGGCGGCCTCCAGGGCTTCCTTCTTCGCGGCCGCGGTGCCCGACGATCCGGACACGATCGCGCCCGCGTGGCCCATCGTCTTGCCTTCCGGCGCAGTGAATCCCGCGACGTAGCCGACGACCGGCTTGGACACGTTCGCCTTGATGTAGTCGGCCGCCCGCTCCTCGGCGTCACCGCCGATCTCACCGATCATCACAATGACCTTGGTGTCGGGGTCCTTCTCGAACGCCTCGATGGCGTCGATGTGGGTGGTGCCGATCACCGGGTCACCACCGATGCCGATCGAGGTGGAGAAGCCGAAATCGCGCAGCTCGTACATCATCTGGTAAGTCAGCGTGCCCGACTTGGACACCAGCCCGACGGGGCCGGGGCCGCTGATGTTGGCCGGCGTGATGCCGGCCAGCGCCTCGCCCGGGGTGATGATGCCGGGACAGTTCGGCCCGATGATCCGCGTCTTCTGGCCTTTGTCGACGTTGTAGGCCCACGCATATGCGCTGTCCTGCACCGGAATTCCCTCGGTGATGACCACCAGCAGGGGGATCTCGGCGTCGATGGCCTCGATGATGGCGTCCTTGGCGAACTTCGGTGGCACGAAGACGACCGACACGTTGGCACCGGTCTCCTTCATCGCCTCGGCGACGCTGCCGAACACCGGCAGTTCGACGTCCTTGCCTTTCGGGTCGACGTGCGACACGGTGGTGCCCGCCTTCTTGGCGTTCACCCCACCTACTACCTGGGTGCCGGCCTTGAGCATCAGCGCGGTGTGCTTGGTGCCCTCACCGCCGGTGATGCCCTGCACGATGATCTTGGAGTCCTTGTTCAGGAAGATAGACATTTTCTTGACTCCCTTACTTGTTCGCCAGCTCGGCGGCTTTGTCGGCGCCCGCATCCATGGTCTCGGCCTCGATCACCAGCGGGTGGTTGGCGTCGGCGAGGATCTTGCGGCCTTCGTCGACGTTGTTGCCGTCGAGCCGGACCACCAGCGGCTTGTTGGCCTCGTCGCCGAGCATGTTCAAGGCGGTCACGATGCCGTTCGCGACGGCGTCGCAAGACGTAATGCCACCGAACACGTTCACGAACACGCTCTTGACCTGCTTGTCGTTCAGGATGACGTCGAGGCCCGCGGCCATCACCTCGGCCGAGGCGCCACCGCCGATGTCGAGGAAGTTGGCCGGCTTGACCCCGCCGTGCTTCTCACCGGCGTAGGCGACGACGTCGAGCGTCGACATCACCAGACCCGCGCCGTTACCGATGATGCCGACGGCGCCATCGAGCTTGACGTAGTTGAGGTCGTGCTCCTTGGCCTTGAGCTCCAGTGGGTCGGTCGCGTCGCGGTCCTCGAACTCGGCGTGGCCGGGCTGACGGAAGTCGGCGTTGGCGTCCAGGGTGACCTTGCCGTCCAGCGCCAGGATCTTGTCGTCGGGAGTGCGCACCAGCGGGTTGACCTCAACCAGGGTGGCGTCCTCGCCGACGAAGACCTCCCAGAGCTTCTGGATCGTGATCGCCGCCGCGTCCAGCACCTCGGCCGGCAGGTGGCCCTGCTCGGCGATGGACCGCGCGGTGGCCAGGTCGACACCCTTGACGGCGTCGACGGGCACCTTCGCCAGCCGATCGGGCTTGGTGGCGGCCACCTCTTCGATCTCCATGCCGCCCTCGACCGAGCACATCGCCAGGTAGGTGCGGTTGGCGCGGTCGAGCAGGAACGAGATGTAGTACTCCTCGGCGATGTCGCTGGCCTCGGCGACCAACAGCTTCTTCACGATGTGGCCCTTGATGTCCAGGCCGAGGATGTTCTTGGCGTGCTCGAAGGCGTCGTCGGGTGTCGCGGCGAATTTCACGCCGCCGGCTTTGCCTCGGCCGCCGACCTTGACCTGCGCCTTGACCATCACCGGCGCGCCCACCTCGGTCGCGATTTCCTTCGCGCCCTCGGCGGTGTCGGTTACACGACCGGGCGTAGTAGGTACGTTGTGCTTAACGAACAGTTCTTTCGCTTGATACTCGAAAAGGTCCATGAACTCACTGTCTTCGCTCGAGTTATTTGCAAGGCCTACAGCTCGGCGGTGCCGGAATCGGCAACTCGCACGGTGGAACTGTATCCACACTCCAAATGGCCGCTACCGCCGCATCCACCCATGTGGCACACGTCACGACACGCCTGCAGAAGCTAAACGTGATCCAGTTCACAATCCGGCCCCGAGGTTGCCAGTTGGATCACCAAACGGATACCGTCCTTAAGTCCAGATAACGTTATGGTCACGATACGAGGACATTCCAGCTTGTCCCAACACCGTCTTGCGCGATCTCCTGCGTTGTCAGGAGCGGGCCGCCACCACCGCGAAAGCTGGGCGCAATCGCACCTCAACGAAGTCACCGAGATCCTTCCGCTGGACGGCTTCGACTTCGACGATTTGGACTTCGCGGATTCGGTCGAGCTCGACGATCTGGACCTGAGCAACGACTCCACATTCGATTACGAAGCGCGGGTATTGCTCGCACCCGAGCTCGACGACCTCGATGCGGTCGACGATCTGGCGCCGATGCTGCTGGCGGCCCCCACCCCCATGGCCTCCAACGAAGCACTGCCTCAGCTCGCCCTCAAGCTCGGCGCCGAACCCAGTTCGTACGACGCGGACGTGATCAGCATTGCCCGCCGCGGCGGGCAGCACCGCAAGCAGCCGACCAGCGCGGCCAAGGGCCGGGTGCTGATCGCCTCGATGGCTGCCGGCGCGGCGGCCGCGGCGGCGCACACCGCGACCAGCCAAACCGAAGTCACGAAGGCCGAGACGGTGCTGACCGCCAACGCGTCGGCACTGACCGGCGGGTCGAGCGGCAACTCCACCCGCGGCGCGCAGGTGATCGCGGTCGAACCCGCGGCGAGCGCCCTGCACAACCAGGAGTTCGCCAAGGGCGTCGCCTTCGCCAACGACCGCGCGCAACGCGAGGCGCGCCTGCAGCAGCCGCTGTACGTCATGCCCACTCACGGGATCTTCACGTCGAACTTCGGTTACCGGTGGGGCGTGCTGCACGCCGGCATCGACCTCGCCAACGCGATCGGCACGCCGATCGTCGCGGTGTCCGACGGCGTCGTGATCGACGCCGGCCCGACGGCCGGTTACGGAATGTGGGTGAAGTTGCTCCACGCCGATGGCACCGTCACCCTGTACGGCCACATCAACACCGCGTTGGTCAGCGTCGGCCAGCGTGTGATGGCCGGCGACCAGATCGCCACCATGGGCAACCGGGGCAATTCCACCGGTCCGCACCTGCACTTCGAGGTGCTCCAAGGCGGCAATGAACGAATCGACCCGGTGCCGTGGCTGGCCAAGCGAGGAATTTTCGTCGGCAATTACGCTGGTTGAGGTGACCGCGCCGAACGACCCCGAGCCTTCCGAGCCGCCTCCCGAATCTCGAACACGGATCATCCGGCGTGCCCCGAGCGGGCCGATGCCCTCGATCCCGGAAACCCCGACGACGCACTTGCCGCTGCAGGCCTCACCGGGTCAGGGCGCCACTCGCGCAGCCGCGCGCAGCGCGCCGCCGCCGGACCGACCGCCCGCTGACCCGACTCCCCGGACCGTCCTCGCCGCGGCGGCGGTCAGCATCATCAGCGGATGGGCCACCTCGGTGGTGGCCACGGACTTGATCACCGGCTGGTGGCGGACCGACCGCCTGTTCTGCATCGCGATCGCGTTCCTCGCCCTGGTCTTTGCGACCACCACCGTCGCAGGCGTGATCCTGCTGCTGCAGCGTCGCCCGCTGGGCCGCTACCTGATCACGGCGGGCGCGGTGGTCGCGGTGCTGACCTATGGCGGTGTTTTCATCGCGGGCGCGCGGGTCGCGTGGATCGTGCACGCCTTCCCGCTGCTGCCGATCGCCAGCGCGGTGTTGGCGATGCACCCGCGGACCAAACGCTGGCTGCAGGAGTAACTCCCTTGCGCCGAACGGCTCGCCAACTCAGAGCTTGCTGACCGGGGCGTGGTTGTGCATCAGCTTGACCCGCCCTGCGCTGCCGAAGTCGATTAGCGACATCGCCGATTCACCGACGCCGGAGACCTCCTCGACGCGGCCCAGCCCGTACTTGTCGTGCGTCACGCGATCGCCAGGAGCCAACACCAGCAGGGGACGCTTGCTTGCCGCGGAGCGCGCCGGCGCGGCGCGCGGCGTCCCGAACCTTCCGGCGCCGCTGACCGGCGCGCTGTACGAAGGAGCCGGCGCGGTGCGCCTCCAGTCCATCAGCTCTTGCGGAATCTCTTGCAGGAAACGCGATTCCGGGTTGAGCATCGGCTGCCCCCAGGAGGAGCGGACGATGGCCCGGCTCACGTACAGACGTTGCCGCGCGCGGGTGATGCCCACGTAGGCCAGCCGGCGCTCCTCCGAGAGCTCCATCGGATCGTCGAGCGCCCGCATGTGCGGGAACATCCCGTCCTCCCAGCCGGTGACAAACACCACCGGAAACTCCAGACCCTTGGCGGTGTGCAACGTCATCAGCGTCACCAGGCCGGCGGCGTGCTCGGGAATCTCGTCGGTATCGGCAACCAGCGACACCCGCTCCAAAAACGAAGCCAGCACCCCGGTTTCGGGCACGTCTTCGTCCTCCGGGGCTTCCCCGGCATCCAAGGCCGCATCGATGCTGAATTCGTGTGCGACGCTGACGAGTTCGTTGAGGTTGTCCAGCCGGGCCAACTCCTGCGGATCGGTCGAGGACTCCAGCTCCCGGCGGTATCCGGTGCGCTCCAGCACCGCCTCGACCAGATCGCCGAGGTCGTCGTCGAGGTGGCCCCGCAGCTCGTCGAGCAGCTCGACAAATCCTGAAATCGCCTTCTCCGCACGAGAATTGAGCATCGGGACTTTGCCTTCGGCGGCGGCCACCAACGCGTCGGCGAAGCTGGCGCCGGTGTTCTCGGCATAGACCGCCACACACGCCTCGGCGCGGTCGCCGATGCCCCGGCGCGGGGTGTTGAGAATGCGCCGCATGCTGACCGCGTCACCGGGGTTGTCCAGCACCCGCAAATAGGCGACGATGTCGCGGATTTCCTTGCGCTCGTAGAACCGCACTCCCCCGACGACCTTGTAGGGGATGCCGGCGCGGATGAACACCTCTTCCAACGACCGCGACGAATTGTTGGTGCGATAGAAGACCGCTACATCGTTATAGGTAATTTCGCCCTGCTCGGCGAGCGCGTCAATTTCTTGGGCGACGAACCTGGCCTCGTCGTGCTCATTGTCGGCGACATAGCCGACGATCAACTCCCCTTCACCGGCGTCGGTCCATAGCCGCTTCTCCCGGCGCCCGGAGTTGCGCGCGATCACCGAATTGGCCGCCGAAAGAATGTTCTGCGTAGAGCGGTAATTCTGCTCCAGCAGAATGGTGGTGGCGTCGGGGTAGTCGCGTTCAAACTCCTCGATATTACGAATGGTGGCACCCCGGAACGCGTAGATCGACTGATCGGCGTCGCCGACTACACATAACTCCGCAGGCGGCACGTCATCGTCGGAGGAATTGCCGTCGTCGCGCCCGACCAATTCGCGCACTAGAACATACTGGGCGTGGTTGGTGTCCTGGTATTCGTCGACCAGGACGTGGCGGAACCGGCGCCGGTAGTACTGGGCGATCTGCGGGAAGGTCTGCAACACCGCGACCGTCTCGCCGATCAGGTCGTCGAAGTCCAGCGCGTTGGCCGCGCGCAGCCGCCGTTGGTATTCGCCGTATACAGAAGCCACGGTGTGAGCCAAGTCATCGGATTCGTCCGTGAGGTTGGACACAGCCTGATCAGGATCGATCAGCTCGTTCTTGAGGTTGGAGATAGCCACCGACAGCAGCCTCGGCGAGTACCGCTTGATGTCCAGGCTCATGTCGCGCCCGATCATCTGCAGCAGGCGACGCGAGTCGTCGGCATCGTAAATCGAGAAGTTGGAATTGAGGCCCTTAATCAGGGAGGCCTGATTGCGCAGGATGCGCACGCAGGTCGAGTGGAAGGTGGACACCCACATCGCGCGAGCGCGGTTGCCGACCAGGCGCACCACCCGTTCACGCATCTCAGCGGCGGCTTTGTTGGTGAAGGTGATGGCCAGGATCTGACCGACCCCGACGCCTCGGGCGGCAATGAGATACGCCACACGTCGCGTGAGAACGGCGGTCTTTCCGGAGCCGGCGCCCGCCACGATCAGCAGGGGCGAACCCTGGTGTACCACGGCTTGGCGCTGTTGCGGATTGAGGCCGGCGAGCAGCTCGTTTATCTCGACGGCGAGCTTGTCATCAGTTGCGTGCGCAGTCATGTCTGCCTAAATTTACCGCTACCCACCGACGACAAAGTCCCAGGCCACGGCCCCCAGCAAGGGGAGGTTGTCGAACTTGTCGTTTTGCTTCGGGGGGTCCGAGCGTGTGGCACACTCGTTACATGGACAATACGCATCTCCATCGCCGCCTCTCGATCCTCGAGTGGCGTCGCCGATTTTACTGTGGATACCGGCCAGCGGTGCCCACGGTCTAGCTGTGATTGCTACAGCCCTGCGGTCCGCCTCCCGGATTCAGGGCTCGAACTTTTTCCAGAGCGAGAAACGTTTTTCAGCCGAATAGTGAACAAGACCAAAAGAACAACATCAAAACAACACGGGGGTGTAGGGATGAGCGTCGAGATGATCGACATTGAACAGATGGCGAACATTGAAGAATTGCGCCTTGAGATCGACCGGCTCGATGCCGAGATACTGGCCGCCGTCCAGCGGCGTGCCGAAGTTTCTCGCGAGATCGGCCGGGCCCGGATGGCATCCGGTGGTACTCGACTGGTTCATAGCCGCGAAATGAAGGTCATCCAGCGTTACAGTGCGCTCGGTCCGGAGGGTAAGGACCTCGCGATGCTGCTGCTGCGCTTGGGCCGGGGCCGGCTCGGCCACTGACAATCCTCAATTTCGAGGATTCTGTACCGCCAATTTCTGTATTCCTATGGCGGATTGCGCTGCCCGCTAGCGGTGGCTGTGGCCCGTGAGTCGGCACTAGGGTCGAACCATGACCTCCGTGCTCACCATCCCCGACATCACCGCCACTCCGGCGTGGGACGCCCTGCGTAGGCATCACGAGCAAATCGGCGAAACCCACCTCCGCAAGTTCTTCGACGACGACCCCGATCGCGGTCGCGAGCTGACGGTGACGGTCGGCGACCTGTACATCGACTACAGCAAGCACCGCGTCACCCGCGAGACCTTGGGCTTGCTGATTGACCTGGCCCGGGCGGCCAATCTCGAAGAGCGCCGGGATCAGATGTTCTCCGGCGTGCACATCAACACCTCGGAGGATCGCGCGGTCCTGCACACCGCGCTGCGGCTGCCCCGGGATGCCAAGCTGGTTGTCGACGGTCAAAACATCGTCGAGGACGTCCACAGCGTGCTGGACGCGATGGGTGATTTCACCGATCGCCTGCGCACCGGCGAATGGACCGGGGCCACCGGGGAACGGATCAGGACGGTCGTCAACATCGGCATCGGCGGTTCGGACCTGGGGCCGGTGATGGTCTACCAGGCGCTGCGCCACTACGCCGATGCGGGAATCTCCGCCCGCTTCGTGTCCAACGTCGACCCGGCCGATCTGGTCGCTACCCTCGCCGACTTAGAGCCTGCCACAACGCTTTTCATCGTCGCATCGAAGACGTTCTCGACGCTGGAAACACTGACCAACGCGACGGCCGCACGCCGCTGGCTCACCGACACGCTCGGCGACGCCGCGGTGTCGAAGCACTTCGTGGCAGTCTCGACCAACAAGCGCCTGGTCGACGAATTCGGCATCAACACCGACAACATGTTCGGTTTCTGGGACTGGGTCGGCGGTCGCTACTCGGTCGACTCGGCGATCGGGCTGTCGGTGATGGCCGTGATCGGCCGCGAGGCCTTCGCCGACTTCCTGTCCGGATTCCACATCGTCGACGAGCACTTCAAGACCGCCCCGCTGGAGTCCAACGCGCCGGCGCTGCTCGGCCTGATCGGGCTGTGGTACTCCAACTTCTTCGACGCGCAGGCGCGTGCGGTGCTGCCCTACTCCAACGACCTGGCCCGCTTCGCGGCGTACCTACAGCAGCTCACGATGGAATCCAACGGCAAGTCCACCCGCGCCGACGGCACGCCGGTCACCACCGACACCGGCGAAATCTTCTGGGGCGAGCCGGGAACCAACGGCCAGCACGCCTTCTACCAACTGCTGCACCAGGGCACCCGCATCGTGCCCGCCGACTTCCTCGGCTTCAGCCAGCCCACCGACGACCTGCCCACCGCCGACGGCACCGGCAGCATGCACGACCTGTTGATGAGCAACTTTTTCGCGCAGACTCAGGTGCTGGCGTTCGGCAAGACCGCCGAGGAAATCGCCGCCGAGGGCACTCCCGCCGAGGTGGTGCCGCACAAGGTGATGCCGGGCAACCGGCCGTCGACTTCGATTCTGGCCGAACGGCTTACGCCGTCGGTGGTGGGACAGCTGATCGCGCTCTACGAGCATCAGGTGTTCACCGAGGGCGTGGTGTGGGGAATCGACTCGTTCGATCAGTGGGGCGTCGAGCTGGGCAAGACGCAGGCCAAGGCGCTGCTTCCGGTGCTCACCAGCGACAGCTCCCCCGCGCCGCAGTCGGACAGCTCGACCGATGCCCTGGTCCGTCGCTACCGGACCGAACGAGGACGGGTCAGCTAGACGCTCATATTCGGGATCGTGTACGTGCGGATTGGTGCGCAGCAATTCGACGTCGCGATCTACGGCATGCCGATGCTAGCGACCTACGACAAGCCCGAATTCGCTTCCGAAGCAGCGCATTACACGTCGGTCCCGCACTCACTTTAGGCGAACGGCTTGGTCAGCGGCGGCGGCAGCACCCGCATCAGCTGCACCAGCGGAGCCCACGGCCAGCGCGGAACTACGGCCCGGCCGGGCTCACGTTCGATGGCGTCGACCAGTGCCCGGACACCAGTTTCGTTGTCTACCATCAGCATTGTGCTCGCCGACTTGGCGGTCATCTCCGATTCGATGTAACCCGGCTCGATAGTCGAGACCCTGATCGGCCCCTTGGCGTACTCGGCGCGCAGCGACTCGCCCAGCGATTTCAGTCCCGCCTTGCTGGCGCAGTAGGCGGCCTTGACGCCCGGCACCCCGGTGTTGCCGAGCACCGAGGAGATCAGTACCAGATGCCCGGAGCCGGTCTTGGTGAATATTTCCAGCGCGGATTCGATCTGCACCAGCGCGGCCACCAGGTTGGTCTCGATGGTCGCCTTGTTGGCCCACAGCTTGCCGGAGCCCAGCTTGGCGCCCTTGCCGATGCCGGCGTTGACGATGACGCGGTCGAGGCCGTCGAGTTCGTCGCGGAGTTCGGCGAAAACCTTCGGCACCTGCTCGTGATCGTTGACGTCCAGCGCGGCCACCGCGATCTTGATCGCGGGATACTGCTGCGAGAGCTCGGCTTTGAGTTCGTCGAGCCGGTCGGTGCGACGAGCGCACAGCGCCAGGTCGCGCCCTTTGGCGGCGAAGTTACGCGCCATGCCGGCACCCAGGCCGGAACTGGCGCCGGTGATGAGGATCTTCTGGCGAGTCACCCGAGCAGCATAACGACAGGTGTCAATTGCCGGCCGATCGGCCGGGGCATCCGCGAACGTCGAGTTGACGGGCGTTATCGGCTTGATTCACCACAACAAGTCGACGTTCGGCCGAAAGATTATTTGAGCAGCCGTGACATGCGACGATCGGCGAGCACCTTGCCGCCGGTCTGGCATGTCGGGCAGTACTGAAAAGACTTGTCCGCGAACGATACTTCGCGCACAGTGTCCCCGCACACCGGACAGGGCAGCCCGGTGCGCGCGTGCACGCGCAACCCGGAGCGCTTCTCCCCCTTGAGCATCGCGGCGCCCTGGCCGACGGAGCGGTTCACCGCGTCGGTCAGCACCGAGATCATCGCGTCGTGCAGGGTGGCGAGCTGTTCGCGCGTCAGCTTCCCCGCCGTGGCGAACGGGGAGATCTTGGCAACGTGCAGGATTTCGTCGCTGTAGGCGTTGCCGATTCCGGCGATCACCTTCTGGTCGGTGATGACGGTCTTGATCCGCCCGGTGTTGCCGGCCAGCACACCGGCCAGGTCGTCGGCGCTGAGATCCAGGGCGTCGGGGCCCAGCGCGGCGATCCCCGGCACCAGCTCCGGGTCGTCGACCAGCCACACCGCCAACCGCTTCTGGGTGCCGGCCTCGGTGAGGTCGAACCCCGGCGCGCTACCCGGAACGCCCAGGTGCACGCGCAGCGCGATGGGCCCTTTGCCCGGTCGCAGCGGTGCCGCGGCCAGCTTGTCCGACCAGCGCAACCAGCCCGCCCGCGACAGGTGGGCAATCAACAGCAGGTGCCCGGCCTGCAACCCCAGGTACTTACCCCACCGGTTGGCCCCGGTGACAGTCAGGCCGTGCAGCGCGCTGATCGGCGGATCGAAGGTTTTGAGCACCGACAGCGCCCCGACGTCGACGCGACCGATCGTCGACCCCACGGCGTGCCGCCGCAGGTGGTCGACCAGCGCTTCGATCTCGGGCAGTTCGGGCACCTGTCCAGTTTGCCGATCGGCTCACGGCACCCGCAATAAATAGGTGTCCATGATCCAGCCGTGCCGGTCGCGGGCCTGCGAACGCAACGCCGCGATCCGCCTGCCCACCTCGCCGACGGTGCCTGCCACCAACAGCTCGTCCTTTGTTCCCAGGTAGGCGCCCCACCAGATCCGAGTATCGGCGGGGCAGGCGGCAAACGAACAGTCGGCGTCGAGCATCACTATGACTGAGGGGCCCGAGCCCTCCATCCCGTGCGCGCGCAGTTGGCGCCCGGTGGTGATCAGCACCGGTTCGCCGACGTCGTTGAGGGGGATTCGGTGCCGGGCGGTCAGCGCCTGGACCGCCGTGATGCCGGGGATGACGTCGAACGTGAAGTCGACCTCGGCCGCGACCGCAGCGAGAATCCGCAGCGTGCTGTCGTACAGGGACGGGTCGCCCCAGGCCAGGAAGGCTCCGACGCCGTCGGGGCCGAGCTCCGTGGCGATGGCCCGCGCCCAGATCCGGGTCCGGGCGGCATGCCAGTCGGATACCACTTCCCGGTAATCGCCTTGTCGCTCGCCCGGGTTCGCGCGCTTCGGGTCGGGCAACTCCACGAAGCGATAGCCGGGCTCCCGGATGAACCGCGCGCAGATCTCGCGCCGCAGCGCCACCAGGTCGGTTTTGGTCTCGCCCTTGTCCATCGCGAAGAACACCTGAGTGTCGTTGAGCGCCTCGATCGCCTGCACGGTCACGTAGCCGGGATCCCCGGCGCCGATACCGATCACGTGGATGTGCCGACTCACCCGCAACCTCCTCATGCCTGGTTCCCCGTCACATTGCCGAATCGCAACCTCGAACACCTAGTCGGGGCCTCAAGTACCCAGTACCATGGGTACCGACTGAAGGACCCAATGAAGGGACACCAGCGATGACTCGCGCTGAGACGATGCAGAGCGAAGCGATGAGCAGGAGCGGCGCTATGACCTCGGCGGTGAGACCGGGCGGGCCGAGTCGTGAAGAGTTCTCGGAGCGCTTGCTGAAGGGCTCGGTCAAAAAGTCCTACGAACCGATCGTCGACATCGACTGGGATGCCCCGCTGGACCCGGACAAGTTCTATCTGCCCCCCCGGCTGGTCTCGCTGTACGGCACGCCGATGTGGGACGAGATGACCCGACAGCAACAAATCGAGCTGTCCCGCCAGGAACTGGTCAACACCTTGTCGGCCGGCATCTGGTTCGAGAACATGCTGAACCAGTCGCTGCTGCGCACGATCCTGCACGAGGACCCGACGAGCCGGTCGACGCATTACAAGCTGACCGAACTGGGCGACGAAACCCGGCACATGGTGATGTTGGGCAAAGCTATCGAGCGCATCGGCGCCAAACCGGTACAGCCGCGGCGGTTGCACCGCTACATCATCAACTTGCTTCCGCTGGTTTTCCAGCACGGCTCGATGCTGTGGATCGCCGCCCTGATCGGCGAGGAGATTTTCGATTCGCTGCAGCGGCAGATGATGGACGATCCAGAATTGCAGCCAATCATTCAGCGGCTCATGCGGATTCACGTTACCGAGGAGGCTCGCCACATCCAGTTCGCGCGCGACGGCGCCCGTAAGCGAGCGCAGACGATGCCGCGGTTCAACAGACTGTTTATGGCCAACTTCAACGGGCTCGGCGGGTACTTCTTCCGTTTCCTGTTCAGCAATCCGATCCCTTACGCGCGGACCGGACTAGACCCCAAACGTGCGCGGGCGATCGCGCGCAACAGCCCGCACCGCCACAACATACAGATCGCCGGATTCGCCCCGCTCGCAGCGTTTTTGACCGAAATTGGCCTGCTCGGCCCGATCGCGCGCCGCACCTGGAAGCGCACCAACTTTCTGTGAGCCCGACGCAGGTCATCGTCATCGGCGCGGGAGTCCGGGCCCGGGGCGTCACAACCGAACTGCTCTCGGCGGGCATCACCGACGTCGTTGTTGTCGACAAATCACCTGTGATCAGCGCGCGGTTCGACGACGGCACCCACACCTGGGAGTTGCGCACCGCTGCGGGCGAGACCGTTCACGGCCGGACGGTCGTCGCTGCCCATCAACCGATGCTCGCAGCTTGGACGCCGGAGCTGGATGGGCGCAACGACTTTCGCGGTGAATCGTTTCACGCGGCAGCGTGGAACGATGATTTCGATCCGACCGGCAAGCACGTCGCGGTCATCGGCACCGACTCCACCGCCGGTCACTATCTACCCCAGCTTAGCGCGGCGGCGGCCTCGGTCACCGTTTTCGCGCACGCACCGCGCCGGATCGTCGCGGAATTGCCTTTGCCGCCAACCCGTGTCAAGCGCTGGCTGCAGCGTCAGACCCGAGCGGCGCTGGGCCGCACGGCTTCTCGTCCCACCCTGGTGGCATCGCCGATCGCCGCCATCATCGCGTCGGGCATCCGCACCGGCGACGGTGTCGGCCACCGAGCCGACGCCATCATCTACGGCACGGGGTTCACGATTGCCGATCGGGCCGCAGAGTTGATCGGCAGTGGCGGATTGACGCTCGAACAAGCCTGGGTCGACGGCATCGAGCCCTTCCTGGGCATCGCGATTCACGGTTTCCCCAACTACTTCTCGATCACCGGGCCCGATGTCGTCGCGCAAACTCGTTATATCGTCGAATGCCTCGGGCTGCTGACACGCAGCGGCAGCACCCGAATCGAGGTGCTGCGCAGCAGCCAACAGGTCTTCAACGAGCGCGCCCATTTCCAAGCCGCTCCGGCATTTCGGGTGACCCGGATGTCCAACGCGTTCGACCTGTCGTCTCCCGACGACAACGAGATCTATGACGGCGCCGCGACGCTGACCATCGCCGGCACGTCCCATCCGGTACGCGTGCGGCTGGCCGGGCGCCTCGATCCCATCGACGGCCGCTACCACTGGCAGGGAACGCTTTTTAGCTTCCCCGCCCAGCCCCTACCGGACGACATCTTCAAGCAGATCCGAACGGCGACGCTGACGGTGGGTGAACACAGCGCGGCGGCCCGCATCGTCGAACAGACGCCGTGGGGCACTCACGCGGTCGCCGGCGTGGGCGCTCCCCCGTACGCGACGACGAATCCTGAGCCGCCCCAAATTCTCTGATCTGGTGGCATCGGTGCCACTGAACTAACGTGAGAAGTCTCTGCCGCCGGGGGGGCGGTTCCTTATTTGGTTTGCCGGATGGGAATTCGAGGAGCAGGAATGGAACGCCTGATCGATACGCCGGGCTGCTTTCCGACCGCGCTAGGATTCGTGTGCCCTAACCGCAATTAGGACACGCGCCCACAAGCCGCTGCATCGCAAAGCGCGATAAGCAGGGATAATGTACTAGACGGAAAGGAGTCCCTAGCGTGAGTGCGGTAGCTGAGTCGCACAGCTCGCTGGCCGTTGCGACGCGGACGGACGACTCGGTCGCCATCCTGACCGTCGGCGGTGTGCTTGACGCCAGCAACTCGGGGGCGCTGCGCGACAGTATCTCCAAGGCGACCCTGCAGGGGCCGACGGCCGTCATCGTCAACATCAGCGAGCTCAAGGTGCCGGCGGAATCGGCGTGGTCGGCTTTCATCAGCGCCCACTTGCAGCTCGGCACCCAGACCAAGGTTCCGATTGTGCTGGTCAGTGCCCATCGCACCACCCGCGAGGCGATCACCCGCAGCGAGGTCACGCGCTTTATGCCGGTCTACTCGACCGAAAAAGGGGCCATGAAAGCACTCGGCAAGCTCACCCGCCAGACCACGCAGCGGGCCGACGCGGAACTGCCCGCAACACTGACCAGCCTGCGCGAATCCCGCCGGCTGGTCCGCGAGTGGCTCACCGAATGGAAGCAATCCGGGCTCATCCCGGTCGCACTGGTGGTCGTCAATGTGTTCGTGGAGAACGTGCTCGAGCACACCGGCAGCGTCCCGAAGATGCGGATCGAGACCGACGGCGAAACGGCGACCATCGCGGTATCCGACGAGAGCACGTCGGCCGCCGTGCGCCTGCCGTCGCCGGACAAGGGCATCGACGTGTCGGGGTTGGCGATTGTCGAGGCACTCTCCCGGGCGTGGGGCAGCACGCCGACCGCGTCCGGCAAGACGGTCTGGGCCGTGATCGGCCCCGAAAACCAGCTGTAGCCGGGCCCCTTCTTCCCGTTGTGCGGGACCCGCCCGCAAGCCAAACTAGAACACGTTCTAGTGTCGTGTGACGGCCCCCACATGGAAGGCGGATGACGTGCGGTTCACTTACGCAGAGGCGATGACCGACCATCGGTACTACATCCCGTTGGCCCAAGCCGCCGAGGCGGCCGGGTATCACGCGATGACGATCGCCGACAGCATCGCTTACCCCTTCGAATCCGACTCGAAGTATCCGTACACGCCGGACGGCAATCGGGAATTCCTGGACGGCAAGGAGTTCATCGAAACCTTCGTGCTGACAGCGGCGTTGGGCGCGGTGACAACGAAGCTGCACTTCAACTTCTTCGTCCTCAAGCTGCCCATCCGCCCACCGGCGCTGGTGGCCAAGCAAATCGGATCGCTGGCCGCGCTGACGAACAACCGAGTGGGCTTCGGGGTCGGCACCAGCCCGTGGCCCGAGGACTACGAGCTGCTCGGTGTCCCGTTCGCCAAGCGAGGTAAGCGTATGGACGAATGCATCGAGATTATCCAGGGACTCACCAGCGGCGACTACTTCGAATTCCACGGCGAGTTCTACGACATTCCCAAGACGAAGATGACGCCGGCCCCGACCCAGCCGATCCCGATCCTGATCGGCGGCCATGCCGACGCCGCGCTGAAGCGGGCCGCCCGGCTCGACGGCTGGATGCACGGCGGCGGCGACCCGGCGGAACTCGACGGGCTCATTGACAAGCTGCAGAAGTATCGCGAGGAAGCCGGCAAGACCGGCCCGTTCGAGATTCACGTCATCTCGGTGGACGCCTATACCCCGGACGGCATCAAACGCCTGGAGGACAAGGGCGTGACCGACGTCATCGTCGGCTTCCGGATCCCCTACATCATGGGCAAGGACACCGAGGCGCTGGACACCAAGATCCGCAATCTCGAGATGTTCGCCGAGAACGTCATCGCGAAGATTTAGCGGCGGTCGCAAGCGCGGCGTCAGCCGGGCGCAGCGGGCCGACGCCATCGAGACGTTCACAGCGGATCCCACTCGGGCGCGCGCTTCTCCATGTGCGCCTTGGCTGCCTCGACCGGGTTGTTGGTGAAACCGCTGAGGATCTGAGTGCGGTTCTCGATTTCGATGGCATGCCGCAAACTGGGCGCGTCGAGTGCGGCGTTGAGGCCAATCTTGGTCTGCCACACGCCGTAAGCGTTGTTCTCGGCGATCTCGCGGGCCTTGCGCACGGCGGCCGGCATTAGGTCGTCCGGCGCGACCACCTCGTGCACCAGCCTGATGCGGTAGGCCTCGTCGGCGTCGATGATGCGGCCAGTGAGCATCAGCTCGCGGGCTACGCCGGAGCCGACGATTTTCGGCAGCAGGTAACTGGTGCCCATGTCCATCGACGAGAAGCCGGCCTTGATGAACACCGAGCCGAACCGGGCCGCACCGGAAGCCACCCGGATGTCGCTGACCAGTGTGAACGCCAGGCCGCCCCCGACGGCGACGCCGTTGACCGCCGCGATCACCGGGATGTCCAGTTCGTAGATCCGGGTGAAGAGGTTGGCCAGCCGTACCTGAGCGTCGTAGTTGACCTTGAACGCCGGGGTGTCGGGGCTGGCCGGCTGGGTCCAGGCCTGGCCGGTGCCGCTCAGATCGGCGCCGGCACAGAATCCGCGGCCGGCACCGGTGATGATCGCGACGCGGTGCTGACCGGCGCTGAGCACGTCCAGGGCGGCGTCCACGCCGTCGATCAACGAACCGTCGATCGCATTGAGACGCTCGGGGCGGTTCAGGGTGATACAGGCGATGTTGTCCTCGAGGGTTTCCAATTCCACTGCAGGCATATCGAAACCGTATGCGACGTCGTTGTTTACCGATGAGGCATCCCGCGGTTTTCGACTGGACATGCGAGGTGAACCCATGGCACGGCCCGACGATGACACCTGGGACCTGGCCAACAGCGTAGGTGCCACGGCTACCCTGGTCGCCGCCGCTCGCGCGGCCGCGACGAGACGGCCGCAGGCGGTCATCAGCGATCCGTTCGCCGAGCCGCTGGTGCGCGCCGTCGGTATCGACCTGTTCAACCGGGTGGCCAGCGGCGAATTCGACGGCGATGACAGCGCATTGGGCATCCCGCGGATGACGGACACGTTCGCTGCCTGGGCGCGGTTTTACGACGAGTACTTCGTGCAAGTCGCCGATGCCGGCATTCGCCAGGTCGTGATTGTTGCGGCCGGGCTGGACAGCCGCTCCTACCGGCTTTCCTGGCCGGCCGGGACGACCGTGTACGAAATCGACCAGACGAAGGTGATCGAGTTCAAGACCACCACGCTGTCGAAGATCGGGGCGAAGCCCACCACGGAGTACCGCAGCGTCGGCATCGACCTTCGCGAGGATTGGCCGGGCGCACTGCGAGCCGCGGGTTTCGACGACGCCCAGCCCACCGCATGGCTCGCCGAGGGAGTGCTCATCGGCTTCCTGTCACCGCAGGCCGAGGTTCAACTGTTGGACGACGTTATTGCGCTGAGCGCCAGAGGCAGCCGCCTGGCTGCCGACCATGGATCGGTCATCGGATCGGCGGCGGACTCCCAGGAACGGGCGCAGAAGATCACGGACGCCCTGGCGCGGCATGGATTCGACTTGGATTACGGCGAGTTGATCTACCCCGGGGAGCACACCGATGTCGCCGCACACCTGCGCGACCGCGGGTGGCGGGTGATCCGATACCGACTGCACGATCTGTTGACCGCCGCGGGTCTGCCGGAACTGGAGTCGGCCGATCGGGAGGGTCCCGCGACCAACATCGGCTTTGTGACTGCCATCCTGAAGTAGCGCAGCCTCAGCCACGTTTGGCAAGCCACTCGGCCTGCATTACCAGCAACGCCATCGTCTCCAATTGCGGTGTGTCCGGATCGAGTTCGCGATAGCGCTGATAGACGTTGACCACCACCCGCTCGGCGTCCAGCCAGGTGGCGTACTCGCCGAGGTCGATGGTGTCGGCGGCCTCGGCCCACGACAACCCCTTGTCGTGCGCGACCTTGGCTTGCTCGGCGACGTGCGCGAGATAGCCACGGACCGCGCGGATTCCGTCCGGATCGGTGATCGGGCCGTGCCCGGGCACCACCGTCGGGGCGTCCAGCGCGAGCATCGCGTCACACGCCGCGATCCAGTTGGCGATGGGGCCGGCCCACACGATCGGGGTGCAGCCGATGAACAGCAGGTCGCCACCGAAGAGCACCCCCGCGTCCGGCACGTGCACCACCGAGTCCGCGGCGGTGTGCGCGGGGCCGAGGTTCAGCAGCTCGATCCGCCGACCGCCCACCTCGATGGTCAACTCGCGGCCGAACGTCTGGTCGGCGTTGCGGAGCCGGATGCCACTGAAGTCGAAGGGCCCGAACCTGTCTCGGGTATACGTCGTTGCGACCGGCCCGAGATCGGCGTTCTGCACCATGGCCAACATTTCGGGCGCCATCCCGTGCCCGATCTCGTCGGCGGTGCCCTGGGCGGCGAGGATGCGCACCGACGCGTCGAGCAGTTGGTTGCCGTGGGTGTGGTCGCCGTTGGAATGGGTGATCAGCGCGTCGGTGATCGGCGCCCGCCCGGTGATAGATCCCATAGCGGTGAGCATTTCGCGGGTCAGCGCCAGGTCGAACAGGGTGTCGACCAGTAGCGAGGCACCGTCGCCGCTGACCAGACCGGCGTTGCTCCAGCCATAGCCCCCGTCCGGCAACGTCCACGCCCACACCCGGTCACCGACCTCGTGCAGCCCGCGGGTGTAGGGGACCCGCGCAGGCGCCCGGTTGACCCGGTGCGGCGCGGGCGCGGCCTCCGGATTGGACCGGGGCGCCAGCCGGTGCGGCGGGCTGCTCGCACGAACGGTTTGCCGAGTCTCCCCCAAACCCTGCACCCGCAGCGTGACGACGTCGCCGTCGCGCAGCCACCCGGGAAACGATTCGAGCGACGTCGGATCGAGGTGCTCGACCAGCGTGCAGGTGGGCACCGTGCCGGAGCCGACGACGTCGCCGGGCGTGAGTTGCACACCGCGCGACATGTAGGAGATGACTTCGCCGAAGCTCCAATCCATTTGGGCCGTCGAGCCCGATCCGATCATGTGATCGTTGACCAACGCAGTGACGTGCAGGTCGAGCTTGCCGGGAAACGAGGGGTGGCGATACGGCTCGAGCTCATCGGGCGTCACCAACCAGGGGCCCAGCGTGACTCCGCTGTCTTTACCCTTGGCCTGCCCGATCGACAGTTGGCCTTCCAGCTGCTGTAAGTCTCGGGCGGACCAGTCGTTGAAGATCGTGTAGCCGATGATGGCCTGCTCGGCCTGTTGCACTGTGAGATCCTTGCCTCGGACTCCGATGATCGCGGCGATCTCCAATTCGAAGTCCTGCCAAGCACTTCCGGGTGCCGTCGGCGCATCGTCGTAAGGCCCCAGAACGGTTGCCGGACAAGCGAAGTAGAACGCCGGGATGCGATACCAGGTATCGCTGAGCACCCGTCCGCCGCCCAACGCGGCCTGGCAGTTGCGCATGTGGTCCAGGAAGCACAGCGAGTCCCGGATCGACGGCGGCCGCGGGATGGGCGCCATCAGCGTCACCTCATCCAGAAGCACCGGGTCGGACCCCAGCGCTTGGTCACCGGCTTGGCGCAGCCCCTCGGCACCACGCCCGACCAGATCGAGCAGCGTCACCCCCGGCGGCATCGGGTGGATCGCGTCACCGGAGAGCACCCCGGTCCGCTCGGCGCCGCCTTCTCGAAAGGTCACCCATTTCATTCGCGCACCACCTCACTTGGCTTCTTATCCGGCCGCAATCCTCGCCAACTCGGTTGGCGCAAGCGATCATCCGGGGTCCGCTCGCTGTAGCGCACCTCGCCGACCAGAACCGGCTCGACAAACGTCACACCCTTGGCGTCGCGCGTGGGCAGCCGGGCGTCGAACGGGGACTCGTCGGTGTGCAGCGGCGCCAGCGTCTTTTTCAGGTTGGCCAGGTCGCGCTCGGTGAAGCCGGTGCCGACCCTGCCGACGAAGCGCAGCCCCGGCTGCCGGGTATCCCCACCATCAGCGAACCGATGCCGCTGGTGCGCCCACCCTCTCCGGCCTTCCAGCCGCCGATCACGACTTCCTGTGTGCTCCAATGCTTGTCCTTGACCCAGGACGCCGAGCGACGGCCCGGCTGGTAGGTGGAGTCGCGCTTCTTGGCAACCACGCCCTCCCAGCCGTGTGCACGGGAATACTCAAGCGCTTGCGCACCGTCCTCGCCGGGCACCAAACCCGGAACGATCAGACTGCGTGCGCTACCCAGCGTTTCGAGGAGTTTGCGGCGATCGGAGTATTTTGCCCGCAGCAGCGAGCGACCGTCCAGGTACAGCAAATCGAACGCCCAGAACTCGATGCGGGTTGCGCGGTTGCGGCTCTGCATCTCGTTGAAGCTGGGCACGCCCGACTTGTCCAACGCCACGATCTCGCCGTCGAGCACTACGTGATGGTCGGCAAGATCCGCTGCCAGCGAACCAAATTGCGGGTATTCCTTGGTGACGTCGCGACCGCTTCGGGACCGCAGCCGCAGACCGCCACGATCCGCCTCGATCAGCAGCCGGTAGCCGTCCCACTTCCCCTCGAACGCCCACTGGCTTGCCTTCAACGCCGCCACCGACCCATGTGTGGCGAGCATCGGGGCGAGCTCGTCGAACTCGAGGACCTTCTGGTCCTTCATCCGATGCGCCAGCCATTGGTCACCCTTGGTTTGAATCAGGGCGTAGCGCCCGGAGATTCGGCTCCCGTGCAGATTCACGATCACCTCGTCCTCG
This sequence comes from Mycobacterium stomatepiae, assembly GCF_010731715.1. Lineage (NCBI taxonomy): Bacteria > Bacillati > Actinomycetota > Actinomycetes > Mycobacteriales > Mycobacteriaceae > Mycobacterium > Mycobacterium stomatepiae. Next base: position 4,975,566 of record NZ_AP022587.1, on the reverse strand, counting down.
CGGAACTTCTCGGCGTCATAGGTTCCGGAATCCCAGATGACCACCTTGCCGGCACCGTATTCCCCTTTGGGGATGTCGCCCTCGAACGTGCCGTATTCGAGCGGATGGTCTTCGGTGTGCACCGCGAGATGGTTCACCGATGTCGTCTCTGGCAGGTTCTTCGGCACCGCCCAGGACACCAGCACACCGTCTCGTTCCAGCCGGAAGTCGTAGTGCAGCCGACGGGCATGATGCTCCTGGATGACGAATGTATTACCTTGGCCCGCTACAGGTTTAGCCCGGGGAACGGGTTCGGGCGTCTTCGCCGCGTCGCGCATGCTGCGGTAGGTGGTCAGCCGATCCGCGACGGGAGCGTCCGCATCCAGTGGCGCCAGCAGATCGCCGTCGCGGGCCACCCGGGCCAGCACCTCGTCGTAGCGCAGCTGGGTCAGCGCCGGATCGTCGAGTTCTTCCCAGCTGCGCGGCGCCGCGACGGTCGGGCGCTCCCGCCCGCGGAGCGAGTAGGGCGCGATCGTGGTCTTGGATCCGCTGTTCTGGCTCCAGTCCAGGAACACCTTACCGGCCCGCACGCTCTTGGTCATCGTCGAGGTGACCAACGTGGGCATCGAAGTTTCCAGTTGCTGCGCAATACGTTTCGCCAGCACGGTGGCACCGTTGCTACTCACCGGCTCGTCCAGCGGCGCGTAGAGATGCAGCCCCTTGCTGCCGCTGGTGAGCGGGAAGGTCGTCAAGCCGATATCGCCGATCAGATCGCGTACCGCGCGGGCAACCTCGGCCAGCTGCGCCATCGTGACGCCCTCGCCCGGGTCAAGGTCGAACACCAATCGTGTCGCCGGCCCGGGCTTGAGTTCTTCGGCTCTCCTGCGAGTCCATTGCGCGACGAACCTCCACTGCGGCACGTGCACCTCGAGCGCAGCCTGCTGCGCGATCCAGGCCAGGCCGTCGGCGCTGTCGATGATCGGATACGTCGTCGTCCCGGACCGGTGCGAAATACTGGCGCGCGGCAACCACTCCGGCGCCGAGGAAGCCAACTGCTTCTCGAAAAAAGATGACTGCTCAACGCCATTCGGCCAACGTTTACGAGTAGCCGGGCGCCCGGCGATGTGCGGCACCATCACCTCCGCGATGCCGGTGTAGTAGGCGAAGACATCGGACTTAGTGGTGCCGGTCGCAGGGTAGAGCACCTTGTCGGGGTTGGTCAGCTTCACCCGCGGTGCCATGGTGCCAACCTACGCGTTTCGGCGGCGTTAACTGCTTTGACCTCCGAAAATGGCCCGTCGCGTCAATTTAATCTGTGACATGCCCCACGGATGGGTTAGACCCGCGGCCTCCTTGGGGCACAGGAGGACAATGGCTGATGTCTTCCCCCTTGGCGTCCAAAAGGCGGCGTCCCCCTGACCGACGCGACACTTCCCCTTCATTCGCAGCGAGTTGACGTGCCCACCTACGACAGGTCGGCCCTCGGGCGTGGTGTCGTTCACATCGGTGCGGGCAACTTTCACCGCGCACACCAGGCCGTCTACTTCGACGACCTTGCCCGCTCCGGCATTTCAGACCGGTGGGGAGTCACCGGCGTTAGCCTGAACTCCCCAAACGCCAAAGACCTGCTGTCGGCACAGGATGGGCTGTACACCGTCGTGCAGCGCGGTCACGACCGCCAAACCGCCCGCGTGGTCGGCTCGATCGGCTCCGTTCACTACGCGCCGAATGATGGCGCCGCGGTCCGCGCCGCCCTGGCAGACCCCCAAACCCGCATCGTCAGCCTGACCATCACCAACAACGGATACTTCCTGAACCCCGTCACCGACGAGTTCGACGCCGAGCACCCCGACGTGCGTGCCGACCTGGTCGCGAACGGCGGCTATGCCACCGCGTGGGGATATCTGACCGAAGCTCTCGACCGCCGGCGACGCGCGGGCATCGCGCCGTTCACCGTGCTCTGCTGCGACAACATCCCGGGTGACACCCAGCCGGCGCGGACCGCGCTGGTGTCGTTCGCGGCATTGAAGGATCCCGCGCTGGCACGCTGGATCGATACGTACGTCGCGTTCCCGTCGACCATGGTCGATCGCATCACCCCGCAAACCTCGAAGTCAGAGTGCAAATTCGTCGAGCAGACCTTCGGCGTGGCCGACAAATATCCGGTCGTGACCGAGCCGTATCGCCAGTGGGTGATCGAGGATTCCTTCTGCAACTGGCGTCCGCCGCTCGACCTGGTCGGTGCCGAATTCGTTGCCGACGTCCGCGACCACAAGCTGATCAAGACCCGTCTGCTCAACGGAGCCCATATCGCGCTGGGCTGTTTGGCCACCCTGGCCGGCTACCAGCGCACCGACGAGGCGATGCGAGACCGGGTGATCTTCGACTACGTCGAGACCTTGCTGCGCGACGAGATTCAGCCGCTGCTGCCCGCCGTTCCCGGGATGAACACCCCCGAGTACCGCGGCACCCTGCTCAATCGGCTCGGCAATCCCCGGATGAGCGACCAACTGTCGCGGCTGGCCCGACGGGGAACGAGCAAGATCGCGTCGTTCGTGCTGCCGTCGCTGGAGGGGGCGATCGCGCAGGGCAGGCCGCACACGCTGCTGATGCTGGCGGTCGCCGGATGGTCCCGCTACATGCGCGGCCATGACCTGAAGGGACGCAAGATCAACCTCGAGGACTCGCAGGCCATTCCGGTCGTTAAGTTGGCCAACATGGCGAGCACCAACCCTGATCCGCTACTGGGGCATGAGATGTTCGCCCAGGTGCGCGCGGTTCCCGGTTTTGCCGAGCGCCTGGGCGACATGATCGCCGAGATCGACGAGCGAGGTGTGGTGCCCACGCTGCATAGCGCGCTGCGCAACGACGAGCGGGAGTTGGTGGCACGATGACCGTGGGCCTGACCTTCGTGCGCGAATTCGACCCAACGCCGGTCACCACCTTGCTCCTGGACGCCGACGACAGCCTGTTCGCCTCGGAGCGGCCGGCGTTCGACGCGTCGACCGAGGTGACGAACCGTTTCCTGGCCAGGTTCGGCGTGACGGCTCCGCTCAGCTCGGAGGAGTTGCGTAAGCGCGCCGTCGGGAAGAACTTTCGCAACACCGCCCTCGACTTGGCGGTGCAATGCGGGGTGCCGTTCGATCCGGCGCTGATCCCGAGCCGTCCCGCGGCGGCGGTCGCCTCGGCCGGCGACCTGGCCAGCGGCATCGCGTTGTCAGCCGACGAGCTCGAACAGTGGGTGCGTGAGGAGCGCGAACGGGTCACCGCCCATCTGGCGGTCACCCTGACACCCGATCCGCAGGTGCTGGAACCGTTACGAGACCTCGCGGCGCATTACGCGCTGGCGGCCGTCAGCTCCAGCGCGACCAGACGGCTGCGTGCGTGCTTCGCCGCCACCGGCCTGGACGCGCTGATATCGGAATCGGTGACGTTCAGCGCGGAGGATTCGCTTCCGGTGCCGACCAGCAAGCCCGATCCGGCGGTATACCTGCATGCGGGTCAAGTGCTGGGCGTCACGCCCGAACAGGGGCTAGCAATCGAAGACTCGGTGGCGGGGGTGTCTTCCGCGGTCGCGGCCGGCTACGCCACCGTCGGTAATCTGATGTTCTTACTGCCCGACGAACGCGATTGCCGCCGTGCAGAACTGATTGATGCCGGTGCGGTAGCGATCACTGATTCATGGCGTGCTCTCGCTGATTTCCTGCGGTTGTCGGCCGTGCCGGCTCGAGGTTCCTCACTCATGTAGGGCATCGGCCACGGGCAGTAGCGATCCGGGCTCGGGCCCGGGGAGGAGGTGGCCAACGATGGCCAACGCGATCGATCTGAACAATGCGTCGCTCCCCAAGCTGCCGATCGACGCGCCGAAGTATGACCGCGACACCGTCAGCGTCGGCATCGCACACATCGGCGCCGGTCACTTTCACCGGGCGCATCAGGCCGCGTATATCAACCTGTTGCTGCAACAGGGCCTGGCGCACGAGTGGGGCATCTGCGGGATCGGGGTAATGCCCGCCGACTGGACCATGCGCGACGTTCTGAACGGTCAGGACGGTCTCTACACGCTGATACTGGAGAATCCCGACGGCAGCCGGGACGCCCAAGTGATCGGCTCAATCGTTGACTACCGCTACGCGCCGGATGATCCGGAATCGGCTCTGGAGGTACTTGCCGCGCCGTCGACGCGGATCATTTCGCTGACCATCACCGAGGGCGGGTACCGCGATCCCGATGGTCCCGCGTTCACGTTGATCACCCAAGCGCTGGCCAGGCGACGCGACCGTGGAATCCCCGCGCCGACGATCGCGTCCTGCGACAACATCGAGAACAACGGCGAGGTCGCCCGGCGTACCGTGCTGGCAAGCGCCGAGCGCCTCGATCCCGAACTGGCCGAATGGGTCGCGCAGCACGCCCGTTTCCCGAGTTCGATGGTTGACCGCATAACTCCCGCAACGACTTTGGAGATGGCGGCAGAAGTGCGCCGCGACTTCGGCGTCAACGACCGGTGGCCGGTGGTGGCCGAGCCGTTCACCGCCTGGGTGCTCGAGGACGACTTCGCCGACGGGCGGCCACCGCTGGAGCGGGCGGGCGTGCTGCTGGTCGACGACGTCCGCCCGTACGAGTTGATGAAGTTGCGAATGCTCAACGCGGGGCATCAGTGCCTGGCCTACTTCGCGCATCTGTGCGGCTACCGTTTGGTGCACGAAGCCGCACAGGATCCGTTGTTCGCCAAGTTCTTGCTCGCCTACTTCGACACCGAGGCCATCCCGACACTGCCCCCTGTGCCCGGGATCGACCTCCATGAATTCGGCCGCACGCTGGTTCAGCGGTTCGCCAATCCGGCCGTGCGCGACACCGTCGCGCGGCTGTGTGCGTACTCGTCGGACCGCATTCCGAAATGGCTGTTCCCCGTCATCTGCGACAACCTGGCCAGCGACGGGCCGGTTCAGATGGCATCAGCGGCCGTGGCCAGTTGGGCCCGCTACGCCGAAGGCGTTGACGAGTGGGGCGAGCCGTACGAGGTGGTGGACCAGCTGGCGGATTCACTCATTCCGATCGCCCGGTCGCAGCGCGACAACGCATGCGCCTTCATCGAGATCACCGCGGTATTCGCTGACCTGTCCCACCAGCATCGGTTCGTCGAGGCTTACCGCTGGGCGCTGGACTCATTGCACAGCAAGGGAGCTCGCGCGACGCTGGACGCATTGGTGCGATGAGCCGCGGTCTGGTGATCGGCGAGGCGCTGATCGATATCGTCGGGCGCGACGAACATGTCGGCGGCAGTCCACTCAACGTTGCCGTCGGACTCGGCCGGCTGGGTCGTGATGTCGACTTCCTGACTCACATCGCCGACGACCCGTATGGCCGGCGGATCGCGGATTACGTCAAAGCCTCTGGCGTACATCTTGTTCCGGGAAGTGTGACCGCCGCTCGCACACCGACCGCGGCGGCGACGATCACCGACGACGGGTCCGCCTCCTACGCCTTTGATCTGGACTGGCAGCTGGCCGGCACACCCGAGGTTGCCCCGCCGTTGGTGGTGCACACCGGATCCATCGCGACCGTGCTCGAGCCGGGGTGCTTGGCGGTGGCGGCGTTACTCGACGCCTACCGGCTGTCGGCGACGGTCACCCTGGACCCCAATGTGCGCTCGTCGCTGATCGAGAACCGGGCTCTGGCGCGGCAACGCATCACCCATCTGATCGAGCGCAGCGACATCGTCAAGGTCAGCGACGAGGATCTGCGCTGGATCGAACCCGACCACGAGCCGGAGCAGACGGCCCGGGCCTGGCTGGCGCTGGGACCCGCGATCGTCGCCGTGACGATGGGCGGACACGGTTCGCGGGCGTTTTGCGCGGCGGGCGAGGCACAGGTGGCCCCGAAGCAGGTCCGGGTGGTCGACACCATCGGCGCCGGCGATGCGTTCATGGTCGGCCTGCTCGACGCGCTCTGGGGAATGGACCTGCTGGGCGGTGACCGGAGGGCCGCCCTGGCCAGGATCCAGCTCGACGAACTGACCGCGGCGCTGGAGGCGGCGGGGCTGGTGTCGGCACTGACCGTCGGACGCGCCGGTGCAGATCTGCCCGATCGCGCCGCCCTGCGCTCAATCGCCTTCTAGCCCCGGCAGTTTCACCCAGTACCTCGGTGGCCGGGGTTGCCCGAGTTCGGGCGTGCCCTGGTTCGACGGCGCTCGACGGCGCTACCGACCAGGAGGTATGGGCGAGTTCCGTGGCAAAGCAGCCAGACCAGTTCGACTGGATCAGTGCCTACCTGGACGGTCACGGCCTTCTGACACCGTGGCGCAGGATATCGGCCGTGTTCATCGCGTCATTCGCGGCTTTCCCGCTGATCATGCTCTGGAGTCCGGCGGGGCCCGCGGATCACGCGACGCGGGGGGTGACCATCGTGGCATCGGCCTGCGGAATCGCCGGTGCGACCCTGCGGTTGAAGCGCTGGCCGACCCGACGCCAGTCGAACAGCTGGCTGATCGTCGCAATGGCGGGCATCGCGGCGGCGCTGCTATCCCTGTCGAGCCCCTACGTGGGCTTGATGGGATGCACGACTTTCGCGGCACTGGGTGGTTACATCGCCTACTTCCACGCCCTGCCCTACGTCTTCGTCAACCTCGGTGTGGCCGCGACATGCGCACTGGTCCTGTCGTATCGCATCATCGCGAGCACCGGAGACGCAGCGCTGACCGCGGCCTCCCTGATCGTGGTGATAGGCCTCAACATCGGAGTGCCCTTGGGTATGCAGTCGCTGGTGCATACGCTGCGAACCGATCTGCAGAGCTCCGGCCGCGATCCCCTCACCGGCCTGCACAACCGGCGCTCCTTCAACAACTCCGCGTACGAATTGATCAGGGTTCATCGCAACACACCGGGCTGCTATCTGGTGGTCGCGGTCATCGATCTCGACGAATTCAAACAG